>CAZCCY010000001.1:0-35616 GCA_964497545.1 uncultured Methanosarcinales archaeon
TGACCTGACCACCCCTTGCCACAGACTGGCTGTTAGGGGTTACGCTGGCACTGGGGGTTGCTGAAACGGCTCCAGCAGTTATCAGTCCGAAGACCAAAAATCCAAGGAGGAAGAGGGGCAGAAACCCCCTCTTTCCCTTGCTTTCGTATCTCATTGTCTATCACCTTTTTACTTCACTACTCTTATCCTATTTATCTCACGGACCACACTTACCCCAGTTCTCGGACAGGATGTTGAAGTCAATGGAGTTCACTGTATCATCATCGTAGAAATCTGCACTGTCATTGTAGCCTGGGTCACCACGACTCTTCATCCACGAGCCGGACAGGATGTTGAAGTCAATGGCGTTTACGCAACCGTCTCCGTTCGCGTCTCCTGGGAGGGGTGGTGGTGTCGGTGTTGGTGTTATTGTGGGTGTTGGTGTTGTTCCTGATCCTCCGCCGTTGATGTAGATGTCTTCTGCGACTGCTGGGTCGTATTTGAATTTGAGTCTCATGCCGATGCCGCTCTTGACTGGGTCTTTTGCTGGGTTGCTGTCGAAGAGGTGGTATATTCCTTCAGGTGTGAACCAGGAGGTTGTTACCAGGTATTCCTGTCCCTGGGGTAGGAGGAACTCGGTGTATTGCTTGGGGTTGGTCCAGAACCATTCGACTGCCCAGTGTTCCTTCAGATCGCTGCAGACGTTGTCGGTACCTCTGTCGTCAAGGCAGGTCTCCCAGTAGATTTCTCTGAGCACGCCGTCGAGTCTCTCCTCCTCGGACTCTTTGGTGTAGGTTATTTCGAGTGGTGGCATGGTGACGGCTGGCAGTCTGAACTTGTCGACTGCTCCCCTGGTGAAGAGGTCGCTGAAGTCGTTGTCAATGTCCACGAGTACTTTGTGGTCCATGTTGTAGGGTGGCAGTTCTGGTAGCACGTCTCCTGGGTTCCAGGTTGTCAGATGTACGCCATAGAGTTTGATGGGCGTCTTGGGCAGTTTCTCTCTGATGGTGATGAACTTGAACTTGCCATCATGGACTTTGATAGCTGTGACCTTGTAGAGGACATAGTCCACAATGAAGGTGTTATGGTTCCACTTGGGGTTCTTCATACCTGCTGTGAGGTCGTTGAAGGTCCTCTCGATTCTGAGTTTGGCTACCTGGCTCTTTGAGTCTGCTGATATCACTGTAATCTTGAGGTTGCCGATGGGGTCGCGATGGCCTCTGGAGAAGGTCTGGCTTGTGCCTACGGTCATACTGGTGGTGCTGGTCCTGGTGCCCGGCCCCTCGTTGTCGGTGACGGTGATGTCCACGTTAGCCGGGCTGCCAATATCGCCTGTGATGGTGCCGACTTTTATCTTGTTGTCAAAGAGCTGGACCTCGTCGCCCACATGCATCGTGATCGAGCTGAAGCCGAGTGTAACACTCTCGTCAGCACTCACCTCTTTGCCATCCGGGTCGCTGGCTGCCAGGACCTCGATGGCGTCATCAACACCGTCCCCATTGAAGTCGAAGCTGTCAAGACCGTTACCTGTCGCCTCTCTGGACGCCATGGGTATGAAGATCTTGCTACCAACAGGTGCAAGGGTGGGCTGTTTCTGGTCGTCCAGGAACATGTAGGTGAACTCCTGCTTGATGGATGGGCCATAGATGTCTGCCAGGAGCGGGTCATTGTTGTGCATATCAAGGACGATGCCGTACTTGACGAAGAGTTCCAGTCTTATGTCGTCGAGCTGGTCTGGCGTGGATCCAGGAGCGAAGTCGCAGACTGTATCCTGTTTACCGTCGCGTGTGCCGAACCTGTCTCTAACCGGACGGCCGGACTGGTACTGGAGCAGTATGTCCCAGCATCCATTGTCGTTCTCGTCCTTGAACCATTCTTTCTCGTACCACATCCGCTTGAAGACTTTCTCCTTCGGACTCTGGACGTTATTGTCGTTTATGTACAGGGCGCTGTAATCGAAGTCAGGGTCGTTGTGGTCCAGGTAGGCCGGGTTGAAGGTTATGAAGTCTTTTTCGGGTATCTCTGGTTTAAGGTTGGGCCAGAATGGCGAGAACTGGTCGGTGTAGGGTGAGTTCTCTATGATGTGGCCGCTGTCAGGGTCTTTGACGCTGTGGTTGCCTGGCCCCTGGTTGTAGGTGCCGTAGAGGCGGATGGCGCCATTGGTCTCGTTCACCCAGAGGCCGGTGTTGTCTGCCGGGTCGAACTTGAACTGGGCCCGTGGGACGCCGATGTTAACTCCGATAGGCTTTGTTGGATCACTATCCCACACAACTTTCCTTCTCTCATCTGTAAGGTAGGCTGTGGTGACCAGGTACTCCTGACCTGCTGGGAGTCTGAACTGGGTGTACTGTATAGGCTCACTCTGGAACCATTCAACATCCCAGTGTTCAACGAGTACTCCTGCAGTTTTATTGAAGATGGCGTCGAAGATTTCCTGGAGGACGCTTGCATTTGGAGCGGCGAAGAACTGTCCGCCTGTGGCGTTTGCCATGTCCTGGAGAGGACCTGTGGCTGCGCTGGGTCCAAGGCCGATGCTGAATATCTTGTAGCCCTTACTTGCAGCTACCGAGGCTGGCCCGCCGCTCGCAGCAGGCGTGTAAGCACCCACGCCATCGGTCAGGAAGATTATTGCCTTGGAAGCGCCAGGTGTGGTGCACCCGTCCATGACGTTGATGGACCCGGTCAGACCGGCGTTGAGGTTTGTCATGCCACTGCTGTCAACATTGTCTATCTGGTTTTTCACCAGTGTGAAGTTGTTGGTGAGCGGCTGGCTGAAATCAATATTGTCATCCCAGCTAACAACACCTGCAAGGTCCATTAGCGGGTTGAGCTTGTCTGTGAAGTCCTTGGCAGCCTGTTTGCGCAGACCCAAGGGGTCATTCCAGTCCATGCTCCCTGAGCTGTCCAGACCGTAGACAACACAGATGGGTGTTTGTTTTCCTTCCACTCTACCCTCATGGTAGAGTTCCCGTGCCACACCTTTCAGCCTGAGATCATCAGTCTCACTGGCATAAGTTATGTTAAGTGGCTCGACCAGGTGGACGGTGTCCAGCCTGAACTTGTCTTTTGTGAAGTCGTTGTCAATGTCCACAATTATCTTGTGGTCCATGTTGAAGGGTGGCATCTCAGGCAGGGTTGTGTCAGCTCCCCAGACTGTCAGGTGTACGCCATAGAGTTTGATAGGCATCTTGGGCAGTTTCTCTCTGATGGTGATGAACTTGAACTTGCCATCGTGGACCTTGATTGCGACCACCTTGTAGAGGACATAGTCCACAATGAAGGTGTTATGGTTCCACTTGGGGTTCTTCATACCTGCTGTGAGGTCGCTGAAGGTCCTCTCGATTCTGAGTTTGGCTACCTGGTTATTTGGGTCAGAGTCTGCTGATATCACTGTAATCTTGAGGTTGCCGAGGGGGTCAAGCTGGCCTCTGGAGAAGGTCTTGCTGTTTCCTACCTGGATCGGAGTTGTGACAGTCCTGGTACCAGGTCCCTCGTTGTCGGTGACGGTGATGTCCACGTTAGCCGGGCTGCCAACATCGCCTGTGATGGTGCCGACTTTTATCTTGTTGTCAAAGAGCTGGACCTCGTCGCCCACATGCATCGTGATCGAGCTGAAGCCGAGTGTAACACTCTCGTCAGCACTCACCTCTTTGCCATCCGGGTCGCTGGCTGCCAGGACCTCGATGGCGTCATCAACACCGTCCCCATTGAAGTCGAAGCTGTCAAGACCGTTACCTGTCGCCTCTCTGGACGCCATGGGTATGAAGATCTTGCTACCAACAGGTGCAAGGGTGGGCTGTTTCTGGTCGTCCAGGAACATGTAGGTGAACTCCTGCTTGATGGATGGGCCATAGATGTCATAGGCCTTACCATTAATTTCCTCTTTATCGTTGTGCTCCTGCAGGGTCCAGCCTTTCAGGAAGAGGTCTGCTACAATAACTTCAAGGTCGTCCACCGTATTACCTACCAGCTTCTTGCCCAGTACAACATCACCGGCTCTGTACCAGTCACATGTTGTATCTGGCAGGCCATCGCTTCCAGAGCTTCCATCCCGTAGTCTCTGGTCAACCGTGTTGCCGTCTCCGTCCAGGATGATGATATCCCAGCAACCATTGTTCCGCTCATCCTTGAACCACTCTTTCTCTGCCCACATCCGCTTGAAGACTTTCTCCTTCGGACTCTGAACGTTATTGTCATTTATGTACAGGGCGCTGTAATCGAAGTCAGGGTCGTTGTGGTCCAGATATGCTGGATTAAACGTGACAAAGTCCTTTGCTGGCGCCTGGTCTGACTGTGGCCAGAAGGGGCCTAGCGGGTCAGTGTAGGGGTTATTCTCTATGGTATAACCGGTGTCAGGATCCGTCACTGTAGGGTCACCGGGGCCGTGGTCAAAGCCCTCATGTATTCTCAGTAGGTCAGCTGCTCCTGGGGCTGCCATGGCGAAGATTGACATTACCATGACGGCTGCCAGTAGCAGTGACATTTGTCTGTTCGGTTTTATTCTACTCATAATTCTACTCTCCTATCTTTTTACTCTCCTATCTTTCTACCTCGTTGTCTGTTTTCGTTCTCCTCTTCTTACATTGCACTCCTATGTATTTTTGAGAGTGCTTTGGTGCACTCTTTGCCCTTATATTATGTTTGACTTTACATTGTACAAAAATATGCGTTAAATCAATCAATTTTTAAAAACATCAGTGTAGTTTTTTGTCTATTTTTTAGATTTGAGGGTGTTAATTAACACGCCCTCAAGGGAAAAAGGTGGGTATTTAAGGGTTTTGCAGTAGAATGATGATATAACTGGGTTTTAAGGTGTTTATTTCCCTGTTAAACTGGCTAAAATAAAGTTAAAATCCAGGACGGCTTTTTAGGTGTATTTTAAGATTTTCCGGGTTTTATCCGAACATGCTGCCCTGGAATGTTTTGTTTTCAGTTGAGAAGATTTTCTTTTTGGCTTCCAGGAAGTCTTCCATTTCCACAGCTTCCCGCTGGCTTCGAACCGCGAACATACCTGCCTCGGTGGCAAGGGCCTTGAGGTCTGCACCGGTGGCGCCATCGGTGATGGCTGCAAGTTTTTCCAGGTCCACATCCCTGGAGAGGTTCATGTTGCGGGTGTGGATTCTGAGGATGGCTGCCCGCCCCTCCCGACTGGGAGGTGGAATCTCAACCAGCCTGTCAAAACGCCCCGGTCTCACAAGCGCACTGTCCAGGATGTCGGGGCGGTTGGTGGCACCTATTATCCTGACATTCCCCCTGGCGTTGAACCCGTCCATCTCGGCCAGAAGCTGCATGAGGGTCCGGTGGACCTCCCGGTCGCCCGAGGTTAAACCTGGCATACGCTTTGCCCCGATGGTGTCAAGCTCGTCAATGAAAATTATACTCGGAGCCTTGTCCCGGGCCATCTTGAAGAGCTCCCGCACAATCCGGGCTCCCTCGCCAATGTATTTCTGCACGAGCTCTGAGCCCACGATTCTGATGAAGGCCGCCCGGGTCTCGTGGGCCACAGCCTTGGCGAGCAGGGTCTTACCGGTGCCAGGTGGACCGTAGAGGAGGACGCCCTTGGGCGGCTCGATTCCAATCTTCTCGAAAAGCCCAGGATTTGTGAGCGGGAGTTCCACAGTCTCCCGAAGCTCTTTTATCTGCTCATCCAGCCCCCCGATGTCCTGGTAGGAGACATCTGTGGATTCCATCACCTCCATCCCGCTGACAAACGGGTCGCGGGAGGTGGGGAGGACCTCCACCACAGCCAGGGTCTGATAGTTAAGAGCCACACTCGCCCCAGGTACAAGGTCGCTCTTCTTGATCATCTTGGAGACGCCCACCACGAACTGGGGGCCGCTGCTGCTGCGGATGATCGCCTTGCCGTTTTTCAGCACCTCAACAATACTGCCCACAACCAGGGGAGACGTTTTCAGCCTTTCAAGCTCGCTTCTCAGCTGGCGGACCTCTCGCTCGTATTTTAGCTTCTGCCCCTCCGCAAACCTCTTCTCAGATTCTATCCTGCTGTTCTGTTCCCGCAGGAGGTTGTTCCTTTCTTCCAGGAGTTTTACCCTGTCCACAAGGTACCTTGAGAGGTCGTCTTTTGACGCTGCCAGTTCGCCCAGTCTCCTATCGAGTGAATCGCCCATGCCAGTCTCCGAATCTTATTTAAGGGTTATTCGATATATAGCTTTTTCGTGAAGTGATACTGATGCAGTGCGAGATATGCGGTTGCGAGGTCCAGAAGCCATTGAAAATAAGTTTGGAAGGCTCTGTTTTGGATGTTTGCGGTAAATGTGCCCGTCATGGCAGGAAGGTTGACACCTGGCAGCCTGTAAGCAGTAAGATCGCCCCAAGACCTGTGAAGCTCACAACAAAAGTGGCAGCCTCCAGAAGCTTCGTGCTGGACGAACTGGTGGAGGACTATGGCAAGACCATCCGGAACGCCCGCATCCGGAAGAACCTGAGCATCGAGGAACTCGCAGGCAGGATAATGGAACGGGTCGCCCTGCTCCGGAAGATTGAGAGGGAGGAACTACCACCCGAAGACAAGGTGATTAAAAAGCTGGAGCAAGTCCTGGAAATCAAGCTCACCGAGAGAGTCACCGGTGAAGGGCAGAAGGTCCATGGGTTCAGCAGGGGGACAACCCTGGGAGATATCGCGATAATAAAAAAGAAAAGCTAACCCCTGGGATGTCATGAATCGCGAAAGTATTATGTAAGAAGAACTGGAAATAGAGTTAGATGGGGCAAGCGGCATCTTCTCATCCCCTCAGATGTTCCCGTTTTTTGCCCCAAACTCTTCTTTTATCTTATTTTGGCTCCTGGTTTCACCGGTTTTTCTGGTTGGAGTAGTACGGGTTCCCTGGTTCCGGCTGCCAGGAGCATCCCCTGGGATTCGATTCCGAAGAGTTTGACAGGTTTGAGGTTTGCTGCCACCACCACACATCTTCCTTTGAGTTGTTGGGGGGTGTGGGTCTGGGCTATGCCTGCTACAATCTGTCTTTTCTCGTCTCCCAGGTCTATTTCTAGTTTGAGGAGTTTTTTTGAGCCTGGGATTGTCTCGGCTTCCAGGATTTCCCCGATGCGCAGGTCGAGTTTTTCCAGGTCTGAGATCTCTGAATACCTGGGTTCCCTTGTTTCTCCGTTTTCCCTGCTTGCTTTTTTTATCCTTTCTTCGAGTCTGGCTTCCATCTCCTGGATTTTTTTGTCCTCTATTTTCTCGAAGAGTATGGCGGGTTTTTTTATTTCCCCGGCTATGGGCTGGAGGGCTTCCTCGAGTCTGGCATGGTGGATGTCCTGCTGGCCGAGCTGGCTCCAGGCTTCCTCCATCTTCTGGGGTAGGATGGGGTAGAACAGGAGGACTATGGCTTTGGCGAGTTGGAGGCTGTTTTTAACCACACTGGCGCAGCTGTCCCGGTCCTGCTTTATCAGGTGCCAGGGCTCCTCTCCCTGGAAGTAGGTGTTGCCATAGTCTGCCAGGGCCATGGCTGTGTCCACCAGTTTTTTGAACTCGTATTCCTCAAGCGCCTCTGTGTATTCCTCTATTGTCTTTTTTATTCTGTCTGTTATTTCCGGGTCCACGTTGGTGGCTGGAATCTGTGGGAAGTTTTTGTGGGTGAAGTGCAGGGTGCGGTAGAGGAAGTTGCCGAGGGAGCCTACGAGTTCGCTGTTGACTTTTTCCTGGAAGATCCGCCAGGAGAAGTTGAGGTCTTTGGTGTGGGAGGTGTAGCTTGCAAGATAGTATCTGAGAAGGTCGGGGTGGAAGCCCGCCTCAAGGTAGTCTTCTTGGGTCCAGACCACGATTCCACGGGTTTTGGAGAATTTTTTGTCCTCGATTTTGAGCATGCCTGAGGCTGCTACTGCCCAGGGTTTGGTGTAGCCTGCACCCTCGAGCATGGCAGGCCAGAAGATGCAGTGGTGGTAGATGATGTCCCCGCCGATGAAATGTATTATCCTGGAGTCTCCCTTCCAGTATTTCTCCCAGTCTCCGCCTGTCTGTCTGGCCCATTCCTCGGTGAAAGAGATATACCCGATGGGTGCGTCCACCCAGACATACACCACGATGTCTTCCCTGCCTGGGAAGTGGACGCCCCATTCCAGGTTGCGGGTGATGCACCAGTCCCGGAGTTCGTCCACCCATTTGAGCGCGTAGTTGCGGGCGTTGCTTGTGCCCTCCAGCTTGGTTAGGTACTCCCTGAGCATGGGTTTGAAGTGCTGGAGTTTGAAGAAGTAGTGTTCCTGTTCCCGGTATTCTGCCCGGTCACCGCAGACCTTGCATTTGGCGTCTCTGATTTCTCCGGGTTCCAGGTAGCGTCCACACCCCTGGTCGCATTCGTCTCCCCTGGCAGGTGTGCCACAGTGGGGGCATGTCCCTTCCACGAACCTGTCCGGGAGAAACCTGTCACATTTGGGACAATATGCCAGATGGATTTTCAGGGGATAGACGTAGCCCCGTCTCTGGAGGGTTTTGATTATCTCGGTGGTGCGGTGGTGGTTGGAGGGTGCATCCGTGCTCCCGAAGAAGTCGAAGTCCACTCTCAGTTTTTTGAAGACCTCCTGGAAGTGGCGGTGGTATTCTTCTATTAGCTCGCTGGGTGTGATTCCCTGTTCCTCGGCGTTGACCACTATGGGGGTGCCATGGGTGTCTGAGCCGCAGATGAAGGTGGTCTCCTGGCCCTGCATGCGCAGGGCTCGGACGAAAATATCCGCAGGTATATATGTTCTGAGGTGTCCCAGGTGGCATTTCCCGTTTGCATAGGGCAACCCACAGGTTACAAGCACGGGTTTGGGTGTGGGGAACTTGGACATCCTGGGTCAGAATAGCGGGTTTCCCTTAAAAAGCTAGTCTTCCAGGGTGGATGTGTCTCCGGTGGGCAGTCCCAGTTCCCATGCCTTCAGGACCCGGCGCATTATTTTGCCGCTGCGGGTTTTGGGGAGGCTGTCCCGGAACTCGATTTCCCTGGGGTAGGCGTGGCCTGCCAGGTGGGTTTTAATGAACTTGCGGATATCCTCCTTCAACTCCTCGCTTGGCTGGTAGCCGTCCCGTAGGGTTATGAATGCTTTTATGATTTCTCCCCGCTCCACGTCTGGTTTTCCGATGACACCTGCCTCTGCGACCGCAGGATGCTCCACCAGCGCGCTTTCCACCTCAAATGGGCCTACCCGGTGGCCTGCGGTGTTGATGATATCGTCTGCCCTGCCCACAAACCAGAAGTAGCCATCCTCGTCCTGATAAGCGGTGTCCCCGCTCAGGTACCACCCCTCCACCTTGAAGTATTCCTGGTATTTCTCTGGGTTCTTCCAGATTTCTGCCATCTGGGAGGGCCAGCCTGGCCGTAGCATGAGGTTCCCGATTTCACCGGCTGGCAGTTCTCTACCCTGCTCGTCTATTATGGCGGCCTGGATGCCAGGGAAGGGTTTGCCCATGGACCCTGGCTTCACCGGCATACAGGGGTAGTTTGCGATCATGATGCTGCCGGTCTCGGTCTGCCACCAGTTGTCGTGGATGGGGAGCCCGTAGACCTTCATCCCCCATCTCACCACCTCAGGGTTAAGCGGCTCTCCCACACTGCAGATGTGCCGGAGGGATTTGAGATTGTATTTCCTGGCAAGTTCGTCTCCGGCTTTCATTAGCAACCTGAGGGCTGTGGGTGCGGTGTACCAGACCGTGACCTGGTAGTCCTCGATCATCTGGTACCATTTTTCTGCATTGAATCTCCCCTCGAGGACGAGCTGGGTTGCCCCGTTGAGCCAGGGGCCGTAGATGCCATAAGAGGTGCCGGTAACCCAGCCTGGGTCTGCGGTGCACCAGTAGATGTCCTCGTCCCGCAGGTCAAGAATCCATCTGGTGGTGATATAGTGGGATAGAAGAGCCCGGTTTGCGTGCACCACACCCTTTGGCTTGCCAGTGGTGCCAGAGGTGTAATGGATAATCAGGGGGTCTTCCAGTTCCAGGGGGACAGGCTCGAACTTCTTTGAGGCTCTGGAGACCTCGTTTTCAAAGCCCTCTCCCACCACCAGGATTTCCTTCAGCGCTGGCAGCTCATCTTTCACTTTTTCCACTCTGCCTTTGAGCTCCGGGGTGGTGATGACAATCCCAGCCTCGCTGTCTCCTACCCGGTCTTTCACAGCCTCGGGGCCGAAGGCAGCGAAAAGGGGGCCGCTTATCGCTCCCATCCTGGCGATGGCAAGCACGCTAAAATAGAGTTCAGGGATACGGGGTAGGAAGAGGAAGACCCGATCCCCCTTTTTCACGCCGTGGCTCTTTAAAACATTAGCGATTTTACAGGTTAAAATTTTCATTTCCCGGAAGGTGTATCTTCTCTGTTCCCCATCGTTGTTTTCCCAGAACAGGGCTATTTTGTTTCGCCGCCAGGAGCTGGCATGTCTGTCCACCGCCTCAAAAGCAGCGTTAATTTTACCCCCAGCAAGCCAGGTGAAATCCCTTTTAACACTTTCAAGGTCAAAACACCGGTAGGCTTCCTCGTAGTCTTCCAGATTCGCCTTCACAGGATACTTCTTAATAAGCTCCTCCATGCTTTTATTGCATGGCTTTGAGATACTTTATAACTTTCCATTAAATTGAACTCGTTTCCAATCTATGATTATTGTGTTTCAGTAAAATCAAAAATAGATGTGAAAATCTGGATTTATTTAAACCAAAAACAACAAAAACCATGTTAGGAGATTAAGACAAAAGACGCATCTAGCATTCAAAGATGAGATAAAGATGATAAAAAACAGGCCGATAGTTGTTGGTGCAGGTGGGGCGGTAGGGCTTCTGATACTCTATTTTGGAGTTCTTACCTGGACTAATTCGTTCAGCCACGCTGTAGAGCAATTACGGGAGATGTGGTACTGGATTGCGGTTCTGGTCCTTGGTTTTGGCGTTCAACTCGGAATCTACACATATATAAAATATAATGTCAATGTTATGTTAAAGGGTGCAACAGCGGAAGTTGCAGCAGCAGGCGGAATTTCAACAGGCTCAATGATTGCCTGCTGCGCCCACCATGTGACAGACGTTCTGCCAATACTGGGCCTCTCTGCAGCAGCAGTATTCCTGGTAAAATACCAGGTCCCTTTCATCCTGCTGGGAATATTCTCTAATTTTGTAGGAATCGCAATAATGCTGAACATAATACAAAAACACAGACTTTATAGGAGAGGGGGGAAGTTTGCAGATATCTTCTCTAACTACAATATGGAAAAAGTGCGTAACGCTGTGGCAGTTTTATCCGTCCTGATAGTCTCTCTCTCATTCGTAATAGTATCACTCAAATAAAAAAAGGGTAGAAACCTAGCTTCTTGTACTGGATGTTATCTCCCCCGCAATGCTGGTGGTCATAAGTCTACATGCCTCCTCGTAGTCCCTGGTCTGTCCCAACACCCACATCAATTTCACCAGGGCCACCTCAGGCAGCATGTCCTCGCCCTCAACCACCCCGGCCCTGAGCATGTCCCTACCAGTGTCATAGACCCGGTCACACACCCGCCCCTGGAAACACTGGCTTGTGACCACCACCGGGACTCCCCGCTCCGACGCCTCCCGCAGATAAGGAATCCACGAGGAAGAGACATGGCCAAGCCCGGTGCCCTCCAGGACAACACCCTTGAAACGCTCCAAATAGAACCGTAAAATCTCAGGGCTGGTACCAGGCGTGAACTTCAGAAGGGCACAATCAGGCTCCAGCTCCTTTTTAAGCTCAAGCTCAACTTCACCCCTTTTTTTGTAGGGAATATAGGTTGTTATTTCCCCCCCGGGGTAGTCCACCCTCCCGATAGGGGGCGAGCTAACAGACTGGAAGGCGTCCCGCCGGGAGGTATGGTTTTTCCTGACCTTTGTACCCCGATGGATGAAACAGTAGTCATCCGAGGTGGTGGCATGCATCACAACCGTGGTCTCCGCAATATCACTCACAGCCACCCTGGCAGCACACACAGCATTCATGGCATTGTCACTGCTTGGACGGTCAGCACTCCGCTGGGAGCCCACAAGCACCACCGGAACCGGAGTCCTTAACATGAAAGAGAGAGCAGCAGCAGTATAAGTCATGGTATCAGTGCCATGTGTCACCATCACACCCTCTGCCCCATTTTTTATTTCCTGATAAACAGCGCTGGCAAGCTCCTGCCAGTAGGATGGCTGCATGTTCTCGCTGAGGATGCTATATATCACAGCAGCATTGTAGTTAGCAATCCCGGTCAACTCCGGGATGGACTGGAGTATCTCCTGTGCTGTGAACTGGCTGGTAACCGCCCCAGTACGGTAGTCCACCCTGCTCGCAATAGTGCCACCGGTGGAAAGAATAGAGACCCTGGGAAGACCAGGATTCCAGGGGGGCTCGAAGGCTTCTGGCCTTCCAACTTCCCGTCTCCCCCCTTCTAACACTGTCACTTTGCTCTCCGCCGGGTCCAGGCCGATATTGTAACCGCTGTCCAGTTTTATGACAAGATGCCGGGTGGTCTGGGGCATGAGGATACCCTCATAACACCTCCCCCTGCTCTCAACCCTGACACGGTCTCCAGGTTCCATGCAGGGGGATTCATGTCTTCCCTGGACTTAAATACTCGCCCTGCAAAAAAAGGGTAAATACTAAGTAACGAAAAGAGAAAGAAAAAGGGTCTGAGATGAGAATTGCAATCCTTGGAGGGACTGGCAGTATCGGGGAGGGTTTTGCCTGTCGATGGGCCCAGAACCATGAGATTTATATCGGCTCCCGGAAGCCAGAAAAAGCCAGAGAGGCGGCCAATGCCTACAAGTGCGAGTTGACAGAGAAGGGGTTCCAGTGTAAAATCAGCGGGTTTGACAATGAAAACGCGGTCCGGCATGCAGATATTGTGGTGCTCTCAGTACCCCACAAAACCCTGGAGCCGCTCCTCCAGAGCCTCAAGCCAGTCTTCAAAGACCAGATAGTAATCTCCCTGGTGGTGCCCATGACCAAAAATGAATGGTTCCACTACACCCCGCCCCCGGAGGGCAGTGCAGCTGTCCAGGTCCAGAGACTCCTGCCCGATGTCCCGGTGGTCTCAGCCTACCACAATGTTTCAGCAAAGAAACTCTGCAGCCTTGACAGGACAATAGAAGGGGATGTTGTGGTGTGTGGGGATGACGAAGAATCAAAAAAAATTGTGATGGAGCTCACAAGGGAAATAAAAAACCTAAGACCCCTTGACGGCGGCCCCCTGGAGATGTCCTACATGATAGAGTCCCTAACACCCTTCCTGCTGAACCTGGCCAAACGCAACAACATCCACAACCTCGGAGTAAAATTCGTCTAGCCTTTTTTTAGAGGTTGTTTTGGTCTGCGAATTTTATAAGTGCCTCGCCCAGTTCTCTTGCATATTTCGGGTTGAGGTTGAATCTGCTTTTTTTCTGGCCTCCTTTTTCTTTGGCGATTTCAATGTATTCTTTTTCGTATCTGCTGGTCTGGAGGCTGATGGTCAGGTGCCATCCTGCCCCCATTTTTATCTCAAGATACCCGCCGCTGGTTTCCTCGGTCATAGTGGCTCCTCGGTCATAGTGGCACGAATTTTGTCCCGTAGTATATTATCCCTTTCTCAGATTCCTCGCCGAGCTTGCGAAAGGCTGCTTTCACCTTCATGTCTATTTTTATTTCTTCCGGGTCGCAGATTACATGGCTTGTGAGCCTTGGCCCCTCGTCGAGTTCGATGATGGCCAGGATGTAGGGTGTGAGTTTCTGGTAGTTCTTGGCAGGGTTGTGGACGATGCTGTAGGTGAGTACTCTGCCTGTGCCTTTGAACTTGTAGTCCTGTATCTCCCCGTCCCGCCTGCACCTGGGACAGGTGTTCCTGGGCGGGTAGTAGTACTCGCCACAGGTCAGACACTGGGTGCCGATGAGGTTGTAGACGTTTTTGAGTCTGCGCCAGAACAGTGGTACTGCCATTTTTTTCACCTCGAGAGTATGTGCACGACTGCTGTGCCCCCTGAGCCTCCGACATTGTGGGTGAGGCCGATTTCTGCGTCAACCTGGCGTTTGCCTGCCTCGCCCCGGAGCTGCTGCACAATTTCCACAGCCTGTTTTATCCCGGTTGCACCCACCGGATGTCCGCAGGCTTTCAGCCCGCCTGAGGTGTTGATAGGCAGTCGCCCGCCGATGGAGGTCACACCCTCCTCGGTGAGTTTGCCGCCCTCGCCTTTAGAGGCGAATCCCAGGTCCTCGATGGCACAGATTTCGGCGATGGTGAAACAGTCATGCACCTCTGCAACTTGTATGTCTTTTGGCTCAAGTTTCGCCATTTTGTAGGCCTGTTTTGCTGCTGTGACTGTGGCGTCCAGGGTTGTTATATCTCTGCGGTCGTGGAGGCTTATGGTGTCGCTTGCCTGGGTTGAGGCTTTAATGTAGATGGGTGTGTCGGTGTACTTGCGGGCGTCTTCTGCAGGTGCCAGGACCACTGCTGCAGCCCCGTCGGTGATGGGGGAGCAGTCCAGCAGGTGCAGGGGTTCTGCTACCATGTTGGAGCCGAGCACGTTTTCCACGGTTATCCGGTTCTGGTACTGGGCCTTGGGGTTGAGACTGCCATGGTAGTGGTTTTTTACTGCCACCTGGGCTAGTTGTTCCTGGGTTGTCCCATACCTGTGCATGTGGAGTCTTGCTATCATGGCATAGAGAGCCGGGAAGGTGGCTCCGAACACTCCTTCCCATTCCCGGTCTGCGGCTGCTGCCAGGGCGTCTGTGGCTGTGGAGGTGTCAACATCGGTCATCTTCTCCGCGCCCCCTGCGATTACAATGTCATGGTAGCCTGAGGCAATGGCAAGTACGGCCTGCCGGAGCGCCAAACCACCGCTGGCACATGCTGCCTCCACCCTGGTAGAGGGGACATGCAGGCTTGCAAGGCCTGAGTAGTCGGCGATGAGGGAGCCCAGGTGTTCCTGCTCGATGAACCTGCCACCACTCATGTTCCCAATGTAGAGGGCGTCAATGTCTTTCCCTTCCAGCCCTGCGTCTTCGAGGGCTGAGACCCCGGCTTCCATGAAGATGTCCCGGAAGGAATAGCTCCAGAGCTCACCGAACTTGGTGCAGCCAACCCCTATTATTGCAACTTCTCGATTCATTTCACACCCCCATTTTTATAGTCTGATTTTTCCTTTGTGTTTGGCGTATCTGGCATAGCTCAGGTATCTCGGGTTTTTCAGAAGTTCCATTACCGTGGGTGTTTTGCCTCTTGTCTCCTCGATTTTGGGCTGGACCGTGATGCTGAAAGAATCGCTTCCCGCACCTGAGCCAAAGGCTGTCATGAAAATCCGCTCTCCAGGCTTTGCAACATCCAAGGTGGCTGCCAGCCCTATGAGACTTGACCCGGAATAGGTGTTTCCAAGCCAGGGCACCACCAGGCCAGGTTTGAGCTGCTCCCTGGTGAAGCCTAGCTCCTGGGCCACCTTCAAGGGGAATTTCCCGTTTGGCTGGTGGAATACAGCGTAATCGTAGTCATCAGGCCTTGTCCCGGCCTCCTCCAGAAGACCCCGGGATGCGCCAATTACGTGTTTAAAGTAACCGGGCTCGCCAGTGAACCTGCCACCATGTTCAGGATATGGCATACCCTCCCTCCGCCAGAAGTCGGGTGTGTCAGTGGTGTAGGAGTAGGTGGCGTCTATGCTGGCGATGAGATTTTCTCTGCCAATGATGTATGCCACCCCGCCTGCTGCGGCTGTGTATTCCAGCGCGTCTCCAGGTGCACCCTGAGAGACATCTGAGCCAATTGCCATGCCCAGCTTTACCATCCCGCTTTTCACAAGTCCCATGCACACCTGGACTGCCGCGGTTCCGGCTTTGCAGGCGAACTCGAAGTCGGCAGCCGTTAACTTGGGCGTAGCCCCTATTGCCTCGGCCACAATGGTGCTGGTAGGTTTCACCGCATAGGGGTGGCTCTCAGAGCCTGTGTAAACCGCGCCAATATCCTCCGGGTTAACACCACCCTGGGATATTGCGTTTCGGGCCGCCTCCACCGCAATGGTGACGGTGTCCTCATCCATGTCTGGCACAGACTTCTCATAGACCATCAGTCCTTTGGCGATGTTGTCCGGGTTCCCACCCCATACCGCTGTTATCTCGTCTACCTTAATGCGATAACGGGGGATATAAACCCCATAAGAAACGATACCTGCATTCATAATCTATTCACCTATCAGTCATTTTGAACCTATATATTTTATTTTTATTCTGTTTTTAACTTTGATTTCAGCCCCAGTCCACATTTAATTAACCCCCAGCTTTCCATTTTTATCTTGCCAGTCTAACTGCTGCTAGGCGGATTGTAATTTGGACGAATCCTCAAATCCCTGCTAATATCCTCCAGGGGCGCTGTGGTGGCAAGGAGAGGAATATGCTCAATTTCAGCAATCTTAACCGCAATCGGGTCCACATCGCTACCCTTCATCCCATGGATGACTACAGCACCTGGCTTGAAATTTGTCACCCGGATAGCCACCATGGGCGAGCGGCCTGTGGAGACCCTGGTGAAAATCATGGCCCGCTCACTACTCCACCCATAGAGCTTCTGAAACTCATTATAGCTTAACTCCAGAATCGCCCGGATACTATCCACGATAGTGTAACCATAGATAGGTTTATCGCTATCCCCGTTCCGGTAGAGCACCTCCCCCTTAATCGTCTCGGTAAGCTCATCCAGCGACATTGGAGAAAGATACTCATAGATATCAAAGATAACATCCTTCTGCACCCTGCCTTCTTCCACCATCCCCTGAAAAGCCCGGATTTTATGACACCCCCGCTTAACATCGATATCCAGAATCGCATCCACAATCTTGCTCACAATAAAAATCCCCGGCGACTTCCTCCTACCGCTCTCGTAATCACTTATCACAGAGGGTGAGACACCAAGCTGGGTTGCCAGGTCAACCTGGGCAATTTCAAAATTGGTACGCCACTTCTTCAGAGTCTCACCCGGATTCACCGAGAGCGTGATCTCGCCAGCCATCTTCTCGGCAACCCGCCGCCGCAAATCCTCCTGAGAAATAACGGCATCAGCCTTCTGACCCTTCAAGCCAGAATGGACTTCCACCATAAAACGCGGGTAAAGCCCTGAGAGCATATAAAACTAACGAAAATAACGAAGCTAACATCGGCATTTAACGAACACCCACTTGAACTAAAAACACTACACCCTAAAAGACTTCAGACAATACTGATGTCGAAGGGGGTGCCGATCTCCACTAACCTTTATAAAGGTTTAAATACCGTATAAATAAGAGTGAATTGTTATGGCGAATGATGGCAGCAGTAAGTGGAACATTAAAATTGAGAATGTTGTTGCTTCCACAAGTGTTGGAACAGAACTGAATCTTAACGAGGTTATCAGTGTTCTTGAGGGGGCTGATTATAACAAAGAGAGGTTTCCTGGTGTAGTTTACCGGACTAAGAATCCTAAAACTGCAGCCCTAATTTTTGGGAGTGGGAAGATTGTTTGTACTGGTGCTAAGAGTATTGAGGATGTGGACAGTGGTCTTGCCCAGGTTTTTGATAAACTCCGGAGTATAGGTGTGCCTGTGGCTGAAAAGCCTGAAATAACGGTGCAGAATATTGTGACCTCTGCTGACCTGGGCACGGTTTTAAACCTGAACGCCATTGCCATCGGCCTTGGCCTGGAAAATATTGAGTACGAACCTGAGCAGTTCCCTGGCCTTGTATACCGGCTCTCAGAGCCAAAGGTGGTGATGCTGATTTTCGGCTCAGGCAAACTCGTGGTCACCGGCGGCAAAAAGCCTGAGGACGCAGAGGCTGCAGTGGAAAACATTGTAAAAGAGCTAAAAAACCTGGAACTCCTCTAACATATTCTATTTGTGGGTGAAATATGCTATCACAACTCCCCCCTCCAGCCTGTCAATATTGACAAAGCCGAAGCGTTCGAACTGAACCACCCTGCCTACCTCGTTTTTAATCCCCGGCTCTCCTATACCCTCCCTTGTCTTTTCTGGTGTAAGGACTCTCACCCTCACACCATCTGGTGGAGTCCAGTGGACTATGGGCAGTTTCTCTTTTTTCACCTCCTCAAGCCCGTCTCCGGTGTATCTCGCCTGGAGTGGTCTCAAGCTGGTTACCTCGATGTTGTAGAGGTCTTTGAGCCTGAGCCTTGAGCCAGGTTCCAGTCTGGTGACATCGCCTCCTGATAGTAGCACCTTGCTTTTGACGTGTATCTCCCGACAGCCCCGCTCAGGCTGGTTGGGATGGAGTGGCGGCCTGGAAACCCTGGGGGAGACGCCCTGTATTTCCATTTCCACGGGTTCGGGTGTGAAGAAATAACGGTTGGCCTGGGGGTCGACAAGTTTCCGGTTCTCAGCATAGAGGGTTTCCAGACTCAGGCTGATATCGGTCTCTCCCACCCCCAGGTTTAACAGGAAGCTTCTCACAGCCTCTGGTTTTATCCCCCTTCTTCTCAGTGCCCGGATGGTGGGAAGCCTTGGGTCATCCCAGCCAGTGTAGACCCCGGCCTGGATCTCCCTGGCTATAGTGCTTGTGCTGAGCCTGCCGTACTCATGGATTTTCATCCGCCCCCAGTGGAGGACAAACGGATACTCCCAGCCCAGATACCGGTAGATGTACTCCTGGCGGCGGGTGCTGTCCCGCAGGTCCTTGCCCCTGAGGATGTGGGTCACACCCTGGAGGTGATCCTCTATCGCAGATTCAAAGTCAAGCATAGGCCACACCCGATACCTGTCCCCCACCCTGGGATGGGGGGTCTCGGTGATTCTCATGGCCACCCAGTCCCGTATCGCGGGGTCAGGATGCCTGATATCGGTTTTAATCCGCACCACCGCCTCACCCTGCCGGTAGCCTCCATCCAGCATCTTCTCCCACCCCTCAAGGCTCTCCTCAACAGGCTGGCTGCGATGCGGACACGCCCTACCACTGTCCCGGTACTCCTTGAAAACAGCCTGCGGACACTGGCAGACATAGGCATGTCCCATCTCAAGGAGCCTGACAGCATAACCATAGTAGACTTCCAGACGCCCGGAAGCAACCACCACCCGGTCCGGAGAAGCTCCAAGCCACCTGGCATCATCAAGATACCAGTCATAGGCCTCCAGGAGTGGTGGCTTGTTCTGGGGGTCGGTGTCATCGAACCGCATGATAAACTCCCCCTGGTATCTGCGGGCATACTCGCTGTTCACCACAATCCCCCTGGCACTTCCAAGGGTGGGAGGCCCATTAGGATTAGGTGCAAACCGCATCACCACACCTCCCCCTTCTATGGGGAGGGGTGTGAGGCCGACCTGGGGCTGTTTCTTCGCTTTCAACTCAGATGCCAGCTCAGGCGCCAGCTTCTTCAAAGCCTCCTCCCACCCGTCAGAGGGCATACTTTCCACCTCAGCCAGCACCTCCTCTACCAGAGGTAGAACCTCCCTGGCACGGGAACGAAGCTCAGGCTGCGTCATCAACTTACCCATCACAGCTCCAGCCTGGGGGGGATTCCGATGCCTAACCGCGTTCTGAAGAGCATACTTCAGAGCCAATTTTTTAATCTCAGAATTCTCCATTTAAATCCATCCAGATAGAAGATGGAGCTTTTAGAGTTTTCTTATTTATGGACAACTCTTTTTTAAGGGCTCTTATAACAAGACTCCCCTCTCTTCCTCCGATTTCATTTCTCAATGGGGGGCTTTTCTGTGCTTGCTAGGCGTGTAGTATCCCGAAATTATTTCGTCGTGGCTTTTCGTCAGGAGATCAGTCAGACGGTCTCATGGTGAAAATGACAAACAGGATACGTTTGGCCGATCAATTGGGGATATTCGATAATGCAACTACTAGAAAATGCCATAATTGTTCTGAAAGAAACTGAAAAACAGGCACAAAGGTTTAATGGGCTGATCCAGACTGTTAATACTGATAGGGGTTCACAGTTCTGTCCAAATAAGAGAGATAAAAATGGAAGAGCTGAGTCTGTTTATCAGAATTATTTGAAATCCAGAGGAATTAAGCGTGAAACAAAAGATGAAGAATGGATAAATGAAGACATGGAAAAAAGCATGGAAAAAAGCGAAAAAATAATCGGATACTACACAGATAAAAAGTCGATATGTCTAATAAGGAAGAGTTGAGTGAGGAGGAGCTTGAGGAGCTTCTGGTTAAGCAGGCCAGGCTTCAGATTCGTGCAGATTACCGTCGCAGTCTGGGCAGTGAGTTCACCCGCAGAAAAAAAGGCTAGATTGTTGTTTGTTTTAGAGCCTGTCAGATAAAATCGACCTGTCCGATATAACTAACACCTCCCTAACAACGTTAGGTTCCATGAGAGCCTTGACACCAAACACCATCTCCAAACTCCAGAAGATGCCTTCTGGAGCAGGTTGCCTGTTGAAGTGAGGGCAGGTTTGGCAGCTAAGCTTTTCGATGAGGTGGAGAATGAGACTGAGTAGGGTTTATAAAGTCAAAAATTTCAGGACTATACAATACACCTCGGTTTTGTCCCGAAGTCCCAAAAGTAGGGAAAGTATTTTAAACTTCTGACTCCCTGGTTTTAGTGTGGGTTCTATGAATTTCAGGGTTTTCTTGGTGTGTGTGTTGGTTTTTACTGCTGGTGTTAGTCCTGCAGTGGCTTTTGGTTTTTTTGATTTGTTCCATAAGGACAAGGGGGATGATGATGTTAAAAAGCTTGCGGAGCTTGAAAGCCAGATTCTTTCTCTCAATGACCGGCCAGGGCTAATGAAGTTCATTAATCTGAATATGGATGACCAGGGGGTTTGGTTGGTTGAAATTGTCATCCGCTCAGGTTCTGAAGAGTATGTCTACTATCTGGTCAGGAATAGCACTTCTAGATATGGTTTGGCAGTTGTCTCCAGGTCAAGGCCAGAAAAAGAGGGGGATGGTGTGGTCTGGCGGCTTTACCCGACCGTTGGCCAGACAGAGGAGGGTTTGAGGTTGCTGGAGGAGAAGCATCTTTCTGCTGGTTTGGTCCTTGAGGCTGTCTTGCTTTATCGCAGGGTTGAGGGGGATAACCTGCCCACTCTGGGTGAGTTTGTGGCAAACTCTAGCTGGCTTGGGAAATATTCTCGGTTACTTAGGTGGCTGTTTTAAATTGTGTCGATCCAGTCCAGGGTTCCTGGTTTGTAGTGTTCGAGTTTTTCTGGTTCTCCTTTTTCCAGTGCCTTTTTAATTTCGAGTATTTTTGTGGCTGTCTCTTGTGGTTTAAGCCGGGTGGTGTTGATTTCAAAGGTGGTTTCAGGGTATCTTTCAAAGGCTTCCACTAGGATTACGTCTATGGCTTCGGCTTCCAGGTTCTCCTGGACTTTGGCCTGGGGGTAGCCTCTTGCTTCAAGCCGTCTTTTAAGTTCCGGGGGGTGTGTGCGCAGGACGATCACTGCATCCACGGGGAGAAGGTGGGAGAAATGGCCTACCAGGAGAACGTCTCCCCTCAGGGGGTTTATTTCTGCTTCCAGTCCTGCCAGGTCGGCGACAAGACATCCCCCGTCTAGACCCAGGTTAAACCTCTCTTTTACCAGGGTGTTCAGGTCAACAATCTTGAACCAGTCTTGGAGATGGGCGGCTGCGCTTGATTTCCCGGCACCGGGTGTGCCTGTCAGTGCCAGTCTCATTCATGCTAGGTTGGAGGAGGCCACAGGCCGTATTGATAGTTGAAAAAGAGGATAGCGATTCCGGTGAGGACTCCTATAATTATAACGGTCTTTGGGTCGATACGTAATGCGGTTTCATCAGCCTCGTAGTACCTCATTAAACCGGCTGATGACATAAGGCCGCTGCCACTTTTCTTTTTAGCCATCACCCTTTATTTACGTTTTAATCTCACATGAAAATATCGGTGTCAAATGGGGGGGCTTTGAGATTCCAGTAACCATGTATTGTGGTCTCTTCTTTTTTTGCGAGTGTATTTATCCTAAGGTAGCGTTTCTTGTAGTGTTATGGCATCATTCGAGAGACCTTTTGAGAGGCCTGTCCTCCAGGTGGCTTTGGATGTGCTGGAGATTGAGCGGGCGGTGGAGATTGCCAGGGAGGCGCTCCGGGGTGGTGTGGACTGGATTGAGGCTGGTACCCCTCTGATTAAGAGTGAGGGTATGGATGCGGTGCGGGCGCTGCGGGATGCTTTTCCAGAGAGGGTTATTGTTGCGGATATGAAGACCCTGGACACCGGGGCGCTAGAGGTGGAGATGGCTGCCAAGGCTGGGGCGGATATTGTTATTGTTATGGGTGGGGGGGCGGATTCCATGGTCAGGGATGGGATAAAAGCTGCCCGGAAATACGGTGTGAAGCTTATGGCGGATCTCATGGGCGCTGGTAGGGAGCGGGCTTTGGAACTAGTTGAGATGGGGGTGGATATTGTTAACTTCCATGTGGGGGTTGACCAGCAGATGACCGGCGAGGACCCCTTGGAGTTGATTGCGGGTCTGGAGGGGCTGGGGGTGCCGGTTGCGGTGGCTGGGGGTCTGGACGCTTCTCGGGCGGGTCGGGCTGTGGAGCTTGGGGCAGACATTGTTATTGTGGGAGGCTGGATCACCCGCCAGGGCGATGTTGCAGGCGCGGCCAGGCTTGTGCGGGAGAGCATGGACAGCCGCCAGGGGGTGGCTTCCGAGAAGAAGAGTGGAGGGGAGGAGGTGCGGGAGATTTTTGTTAGGGTTTCTACTGCCAATATCTCGGATGCCATGCACCGTAAAGGCGCCATGGAGGGTATACGCTCTCTCACCCCTGGGCTTAAAATGGTGGGTAGGGCTGTCACGGTTCAGACCTACCCTGGGGATTGGGCCAAGACGGTGGAAGCCATTGACCTTGCCCAGAGGGGGGATGTGATTGTAATCTACAATGGCGGCAGCGACAGGGTGGCACCCTGGGGTGAGCTTGCAAGTCTTAGCTGTAAGCTTAAGGGGGTTTCCGGGGTGGTTATTGATGGGGGTGTACGGGACATCCAGGAAATCCGGGAGATGGGTTTCCCGGTCTTTGCCAGGAACACTGTGCCCAATGCCGGGGAGGCTAAGGGTCTGGGTGAGGTGAATGTGGAGATTACCTGTGGAGGGCAGGCTGTCAGGCCTGGGGACTACATTATCGGAGATGATAACGGGGTTGTGGTCGTGCCCTGGCAGGAGAGCTATGAGATTGCCAGGAGGTCGCTTGAGGTGGAAAAAGGCGAGGAGAGGATACGGGCCGAAATCAGGGGGGGTAAAACCCTCTCCCAGATATTAAAACTTGAGAAGTGGGAGGTAAAACGGAGAAAAACATAGACTACCATAATTAAAAAAATAGAGAAAAGTGTGATAAAAAAAGGGGGGGGGTGAAAGTTGGGGTGTTAGTCTTCTATTGGTTCTGGCTTTTTCTTGCCCTCTTTTTCTTCCTTGGAGGCTATTACATCGTCTATCCGCAGAATCATGCATGCAGCTTCCACGCCTGAGCTTAGGGCCTGTTTTTTCACCCGGAGGGGTTCTACCACGCCTGCGGTTTTCATGTCCTCCACTTTCCCTGCAAAGACGTTCAGACCGGCGTTTTTGTCCCCTTTCTCGTGGCTGCTTCGAAGTTCCACCAGGAGGTCAATGGCATCCAAACCTGCGTTCTCGGCCAGTGTCCTTGGCACGACTTCCATGGCTTCGGCAAATTTCTCTACTGCAAGCTGTTCCCTGCCCTTGAGGGTGTTGGCATAGTTTCTCAGCTGGAGGGCGAGCTCGGTTTCGCAGGCACCACCCCCTGCAAGCATCCTTTTGTCTTCTATCATTATGGCTGTGACACGTAGTGCGTCTTTAACCGCTCTTTCCAGGGAGTTAACCACGTGTTCGGTGCCACCGCGGAGTATAATGGACGCACAGATGGGGTATTTGCAGTCGCGGATGAAAATCATCTCGCTGCCACCAATTTTCACCTCTTCCACCAGGCCTGCCTCTCCAAGGTCTGACTCTTTCAGGTCGTCCAGGCTTGTGACAATTCTGGCTCCGGTGGCTCGTTTGAGTTTTTCCAGGTCTCCTTTTTTAACCCGGTGGGTTGCAAAGATTCCTGCTTTTGCGAGATAGTGGCGGGCAAGGTCGTCGATCCCCTTCTGGCAGAAGATAGCGTTCGCACCACTTCTGACCACCTTGTCCACCAGTTCTTTTATCATTCTCTCCTCTTCTTCCAGGAAGAACTTCATCTGAGACGCGGAGGAGAGAGAAAGCTCGGATTTCAGCTCAGCTTTTCTCACCTCGATGGGCGCGGTCAGCAGTGCAATTTTCGCGCCCTCAACCCGGGAGGGCATACTCTGGTGGGTCTTTGTCTTATCCAGCACCACACCCCTCACAAGCGTGGTATCACCGATGCTACCTTCAATCCGTTTCTCCACCGTGACATCTTTAAAGTTAACCTTCTTCTTGCCGTTTTCTTCCCGCACTACTGCCTTTATGGCTTCCACCACAAGCTCTGAGAGACGATCCACATTGGAAACACCCTTGCCGGTCATGGCGGTAGCCGCAACCCTGACAAAACTCTCCTCGCTCTCAAAAGATAGCTCCTCGAGGATTTCCTTGGCCTTCTCTGCTGCCAGTTGATAGCCCTTGACAATTGTGCTGGGATGGACTTCCTCCTCAATGAGGGCCTCAGCTTTTTCCAGGAGCTCTCCTGCAAACACCACCGCGGCAGTGGTGCCATCCCCCACTTCCTCCTCCTGGGTCTTGGCGACCTCCACCATCATCTTGGCAGCAGGATGTTTGACTTTTATCTCGTCAAGAATGGTGGCCCCATCATTTGTTATTACCACCAGACCTGCAGAGTCCACAATCATTTTATCCCGCCCTTTCGGGCCAAGGGTGGTACGGACAGCACTTGCAATGGCCCTGGCAGCCATAATATTACTACTCTGAGCCGCCCTCCCCACCGTCCTCTCAGTTCCACTCTTCAAAATCAAAACCGGTTGAGCAATATTAGACGCCATTTATCTTATCCTCCTTAAATCCGTTTGCTATGTTTAAACTTCTATATTTAGGTGTTGGTCTAAAGAAAACCCGGATACCACGGTCAAAGAGAACTCAAACCCCCGTGTGGCCCGGTGGGGCTGGTTTTTCCATTACATATATTCTGCGGGTGAGGCTTCGGTGTACTCGTTGGAGGTGGATTTCCAGTATTTTGAAGCCCTGGAAGCGGGCTGTTTTTGCCAGGGGGCGGTTGCTTGTTATCACCAGTCGTCTGCCTGGTCTCAGCACCCTGTAAAATTCTGTGAGGCTTTTTTTTATCAGGACTTCCAGAGAATCTGCCCTGACAGCGGCTGACCTGCCATAGGGGACGTCTGTAGCTATCCCGTCTATGGTGTTATTTTTCAGGGCCAGCCTGGAGGCATCCTGGAAGAGGAGCGTGTAGGAGTCCAGGTAGTATTGGAGGTTGGCTCTGGCTCCTATTACCATTTTCTCCTGGATGTCAGAGGCTATGGGATGGATTCCCAGGATGCCTGCTTCCACAGGTATGCTGGCAGTGCCACAGAAGGGGTCGAGGAGGGATTCGCCTTTTCTTGTTAGTGTCAGGTTGACCAGGGCCCGGGCAATGGTGGGGAGAATCACACCAGGGTAGAAGAATGGCTTGGATTGGGGCTTTCGGTTTTTAAACTCTTTCCGCCGGGTTTCGGCTGCCAGCCTGCAGAAAAACGCCAGTTGGGGTGTGAGGAGAAGGCGGAAGCTTATATCTGGCCTTTTAAGCGAGGCTCGCAGCCCCTGGCGGTAGAGCACACTTCCAATCCTGGCTTCAAGCATTGAACTGTGGCGGCTGCCAGTGGTGGTTTTAACCCTGATGGCGTATCTCTCACCTTCCTTTACCCACTTTCGGAAGTCGAGGGCCTCTGCCATCTCAAGGATGCTCTCGGTGCTGGCCTTCGAGGTCGCTATCACCTCCAGAACCCGATGTGTGAGGGCAAGCCTCTCTGCCAGCTCCTCCACTTCGACTTTTTCCACTTCCACCACCAAAAGCCCCTTTACGGCCAGGATGAGCCTGGGTTTTGCCCCCTGGATTTCCAGGCAGGCCAGAGCCTCGGAGGCGGGTAGACTTGTGTGCTCCCCTGAGAGTTCAAAGGCCAGTATCATTTTAGATTCCGGGCCAGTTCCCTTATTGCTTCGGCAAGGACCCGTTGCTCCCAGAACTTCTCTTCCAGCTGTTTTCTTACCCTCTGGATGGTGTAATCTTCCACCTCCCATTTAACACCCTGGTATCCCACCTCCATCAGAATCAGACCCCCTGCCTCTGCCATTTTCTCTTCCATTCTCTTTTCCCCTGCCAGAATATCCAGGAGCCATCCCGGTTCCCGGTCCCCTTTGCCTACAAGGGTCAGGGCTGCCACAATCTTCCTTACCATGTGCCAGAGAAACCTGTTGGCGTAGAAATCGAAGACAACTATACCATCTCGTCTTTCCACCTCGACTGTTTCAAGGCGGCAGACACTGTTTCTGTTATCTGGGGTTGCGAATCCTGAAAAGTCATGCTCTCCCAGAAGTAGAGCTGCACCCCTTTTAACCCTTTCCAGGTTGTAGCCGTCATCTGGCAGCAGGTAGCGGTAGTGGCGGTAGATGGCATGCCTCCTGGGGTCAAAATCCAGGGGCACCTCAGCCCTAGCCCACACCCGGATATCCCCTGGGAGGAGACTGTTAACAATTCTGGGCAAAGCCAGTTCAGGCATAGCGGTGTTAAAGCTTACCACCTGGCCCAGCGCATGCACACCCCGGTCGGTACGTCCTGCACCCTGGCAGGAGTCTGCCAAGCCCAGCTTACGGAGGGCCTGGATGAGACACCCCTCAACAGTGGCAAGTCCAGGTTGCACCTGGAAACCATGGTAGCCTGTGCCAAGATAGGCAAGCTTAAAAGCAACACGCATCCCCAGAGAGATAGAAAGAGATAAATTTAAAGCTGCCGTCCAAATAAAACCAGAGTTTCAGTCTCCCTCCCGCAACATTTAACTTTACAAGGGTTGAAAAGGTGCGAACGTGAGTAAGAGGGTTCTGGAGATAGGTGGTATGGTGGGGAGCACACTTCTTCTTATTGTACTAATGGCTGCGGCCAAAGGCCTTGGTGGCTGGGGTTTTCTCGGTGCTTTTCTCATCTACCTCGTTGTCACCTTGCTGATTGGAATTAAACTTGCAGGCATACCTGAATAAAAGGGAGGAGTATCGTATTAAAGGAGGCGTATTGTATTGGCGGTCGAGACAAAGCATATCGGATTCGAGACCAGGGGTAATGTGGATATCATCGATATCACCCCCAGGGTTGCAGGGGCAGTGGCGGAGACCGGTCTGGAGGCAGGTGTTGTAACCGTCTTTGTGCCTGGGAGCACCGGGGCTGTGACCACCATTGAATACGAGCCAGGAGTTGTGGAAGACCTAGCCAGGGCTATCGAGCGGCTCGCACCCCAGGACATCGAATACAAACACGACCTCAGATGGGGCGACGGTAACGGCCACTCCCACGTGAGAGCAGCCCTCCTGGGACCAAGCCTATCCATCCCCTTCAACAAAGGCAAACTCGCACTCGGAACCTGGCAACAGGTCGTCTTCATTGACCTGGACACCCGCCCCCGAAAACGCAGCCTCATCCTCCAGATAACCGGAGAATAAAACTCTAGTAGATTCTTGCATCCACCACCACATGCTCCACCCCAGGAGCATACTTTTTCACCCGCCTCCTCTCGAGAAACTCAACACTCCTCCCCTCCAATCTGGCCACGTTTTTTATTCTCTCCTCAGGCCGCCAGGGCACAGCAACAGGGACAGCCTCATGGTAATGGAGAACCCCACCCGTCTTCAAAGCCCTGATTCCCACTTCCAGATAATTGTGGGTGTCTCCAATGTATCCCATCACCACCCTGTCCGCGATTCCAACCGGAGTTTTCAGCCTGCAATCCCCCAGGACCGGCATGACTATGCTCTCGACCCTGTTGAGCCTGATGTTCTCCAGGAGATACCGGTAAGCCACGGGGTTGATTTCAATCGCGGTTATACTTGCAGGCTTTGCATGTACTGCCATGGGGACGGTGAAATATCCGATCCCCGCAAACATATCCACCACGTTTTCACCTCTACCAAGACGGCTCATCCGGATACGCTCTGCCAGATTACCCTGAGAGTGCATCAAACGGGTCAGGTCAATTTTAAAAACACACCCATTCTCCCGGAAAACCGTCTCCCCACCACCCCCTCCCCGGGTGGCGATTAGCTCTGTCCTAGGCTCCCGCAGCCTCCCCCTCACACCCTCATAGAGCAAAACCCGAGTGCACCTGGGATAGAGGTCAAGGAGGGCGGCTCCCACCTCCCTTCTCCTGGGATAGAGGAGGGGGTGAAGCGAGACCAGAATAACATCCCCCAGAATCTGCCACCCCCCGGGTAGAAGCTGGAGCTCCCGGTCAGTCAGGACACCACAGAGCCTCTGGCTGAGCCTGGCCTTACCGGTTTTCATATGTTATCAGCATGGCGTCTCCATAGCTGTAGAACCTGTATCCCCGCTGGATTGCCTCCTGGTATGCCCGCAGGAGCCGCTCTTTTCCGGTGAAGGCTGAGGTTAGCAGGAGCAGGCTTGACCTGGGAAGGTGGAAGTTGGTTATCATCGCGTCCAGGGGGAATCTGAACTTGTAGGGGGGTTTAATGAAGAGGCTGCTCCACCCCCTCCCAGGCTCCACCTCCCCCCTGGGGGATGCGGTTTCCAGCACCTTGACTGTGGTTGTGCCTACAGCGATTCTCCTGCCAGGGGTGTTGTTGATGATTCTTGCGTTCTCCTCTGTCACCTCGTAATATTCAGGAGGCATGTCCGACCCCTCTGGTGGGAGGAAGGTGGCCGGGCTGATGTGGAGGGTTACAAAAGCAAGGTTTACACCCTTTTCCTTGAGTTCCTCCAGAAGCTTCTCGGTGAAGTGGAGGCCTGCTGTGGGGGCTGCCACCGAGCCAGGTGTGCTGGCATAAACTGTCTGATAGTCCTCCCCCTCTCCCCTGGTGTGGATGTAGGGTGGCAGTGGCACCGAGCCGATCTCCCCCAGGAGTTCCAGCAGGCCTGGGACCTCGAACTCCAGAAGCCATCTCCCACCTCCAATCCTCTCCACCACCCTACAGGTAACTCCACCCTTAAAATAAAGCCTGGAGCCGGCTCTCACCCTACCCCGCACCAGGCCCTCAAAACGACGTTGTCCACTCCAGGGTCTGCCCGGTGGGGGATAGACCAGCACCTCTATTTTGCCTCCGGTCTCCTTCCTGCCAGTGAGCCTTGCAGGCACCACCCTGGAATCGTTCAAAATCAGGGTGTCCCCATCCTCGAGGTACTCAGATATGTCCCGGAAGACCCTGTGCTCAACCCGGTCTCCCCGCAGTACCATCAGCCGGCAGGAGTCCCTGGGCTTAGCTGGGGTCTGGGCGATGAGGCTGCGCGGTAAGAAGTAATCAAAATCCGAGAATTGTTCCAGGGAATTATTTTGTTCTGCCATGTTCGGTCCATCTGTCTAGTGTTGTCTGTTTTTCGTCTGTGAGTTCTAGTATTGGTTTGAATTCTCGCCATTCCAGTCCCCGGTTTGCAAGTAGTGTTCTGACCATCCGGGGTATCTGGGGGGCGCAGAGCATGCCTCTCACCCTGGCATGGCGGTTTCTGTGTTTGAAGTCGAGAATGTAGGCTTCAAGCTGGGATACCGCAGAAGGACTGGCTCTGCTCCGTTTTACCTCGATTACTACCGGGGTGCCCCTGGAGTCGAACCCGAAGAGGTCTATCACCCCTGACCTGGTGGATTTCTGGGTGGCTACAATCTTGAGTCCTGGTTCGAGCACTCCTGGGTTTTCCATGATTTGCTCTACAATGTTTGCTTCCATCCCTGTAACCTGGAGTCTGCCCTGGTCCTGGAGATTGAAGAAGCTTATCATTTTCACGCTCTGGAACTCCAATGTCATCCTCTCCCTGGGGTGGCTTCGCACCGCCTCCAGCACCAGGAACCCGTTTTTCAGGGAGTATCTCACCCGGGTGTTGGGGGGCTGCCAGTTTACAGGTTCTCTCCCCTCTTCCTGGTGTACCAGGACGCTCCCATCCCGCTTGATTATCACAAGCCTCTCGCCAAAGTCCAGGAGGGACTTGGCTCGGCCCCGGTAATCCACCCGGCAGCAACCCACTATCACCAGGAGTCTGCGACCAGCGCTCTTCGCGAAATCACAGGCGTCTGCCAGTGAGGGGGCGAGGAGGAAGCTCACAGTTTTAAGAGAGGGTCAAGATATTTTGTGTATTCCTCTGGTGGTACGGCTTGGCCTGCCCAGTATTTCTTGACATCCCCCTGGTGGACAACCGCTGTCAGGGGTAGGAGTTTTTCGCCTTCTCCCTGGAAAATCACATGATAAAGGGCTATGCCTGGGGTGCTATCCCAGATTTCCATGTAGTGGATTTTCTCCTGGTAATCCTCCCTTATTTTCTGGATATTGGGCCTGTTGGAATCGCAGATAGGGCATTTCTCCCCATTGGGGTCGCGGCAGATGTTCAGCAAAAGTGGAGCTTCTTTGTTCTGGATTTCTTCAACTATTTCTTCCAGCGCGCTGTATTTTTCCCTGATATAATCCTCGATCTGATCCGCGAAGGTCTCCTTTGCCTCTTTTACAGTGAGCCGGTTTACCTGGGCAAATTTTTTAAGGAACCTCTCCCGGTATCTCCTTTTGTGCTGGTCCAGGAGTTTCTGGAGGTGCATGCTGGAATTATAGTACGGCGAGATTTTAAAACACTTTCTACCAGAGGTAGCTTTTAGGATTGTCAGAAGTTTAATTTACCTTCCATGCCTTTGGGGGGTGGAAATTTATGGTAGAAGATAAAATCAAAGTTAAAGAGAGTGTGTTTAGATGGGTTTGAAGCGTCTGCCTCCATCGTTGCGGGAGAAGAAGAGGTATATTGCTTTTGAGGTGTGGAGTGAGGGGGAGCTGGATAGGCGGGGTTTTGTCTCTGAGTTTATGGAGGTGGGTCTTGCTCTCCTGGGGGAGCGGGGTTTTGGCGAGATAGGGTGTCGGGTTCTTGATTTTGATGGTTGTTTTGGTGTTCTCAGGTGTAGGCGGGGTTTTGTGGAACTGGGGCGGGCTATTCTTGCAGCTATTGTCCGGGTTGAGGGTGTGCGGGTGGGTGTGCGGGTGCTTGGGGTTTCAGGTACTGTTAAGGGTGCCAGCCGGAAAATCGAGGCATGCAAAAATAGGAGAGAGAATGGAACTGGGGAGTGTGGAGTAAGGCTGGGGGAGGTGGTTTGTGTTTCTGGGGTTTCTGGGAGGGTTGTGAGGGTTTTTAAGAACGAAATTGATATATCCCCCTTAGACTTATTTAGCAGGGAAAGTGTGAATCGTGCAGCTACTAGGAATATTAGTGTTACGGTTTTTGATGATTTAAAGAAGGTGAATTAGAATATGCAGATGGCTCCCCAGATGGGTTATGACCGGGCTATTACTGTCTTCAGCCCGGATGGCAGGTTGTTCCAGGTCGAGTATGCCAGAGAGGCTGTGAAGCGCGGCACCACTGCGGTGGGTGTGAAAGCCATAGATGGTGTTGTGCTCCTGGTAGACAAGAGGATTACAACCAGGCTGCTGGAATCCGAGTCTATTGAAAAGATTTTCCAGATTGATGATCACATTGGTGCTGCCACCTCCGGGCTTGTGGCTGATGCCAGGGCTCTTATTGACCGGGCTAGGGTGGAGGCCCAGATTAACAAGGTCACCTATGACGAGCCTATTGGAGTTGAAGTTCTTGCAAAGCGGATATGTGATTTCAAGCAGACCTACACCCAGTATGGTGGTGTTAGACCATTTGGCACTGCGCTTCTCATAGCAGGTGTGGACGATTCCAGGGCAAGGCTCTTTGAGACGGATCCCAGTGGAGCCTTACTGGAGTACAAGGCAAGCGGAATCGGGGCTGGTAGGAGCGAGGTGATGGAGCTTTTCGAGAGTAAATATCGGGATGACTTGGACATGGAGGGCGCGATTATGCTTGGACTTGAGGCGCTTGGTAGTGCAACCGAGGGGGAGTTTGACGTTTCCACCATCGAGATTGGTGTGATCGAGCTCGCCACTCACAGGTTCCGCAAGCTCTCCCAGGACGAGGTTGGAAAGTTTGTGTCCGAGGTTAAGGGGAAGCTGGGCAAAAAAGAATAAGATTTTATGGTCACCCTGGATGAGGCTGTCGTTGTAAGGTTTAAAAGCCATGGAAGCACGTTTGAGGTGCTGGTGGAGCCTGACCTTGCTCTCTCGCTCCGTCATGGAGAGGAGATACCTCTCCAGGACATCCTGGCTGTGGAGGATGTGTTTGAGGATGCAGGCAGGGGGGAGCGGCCCAGTGAGGAGAGCATCCAGAAGGCCTTTGGGACCACCAATGTGGAGGAGATTGCCAGGAAGATAATCCTGGAAGGAGAGTTCCACCTCACAACTGAACAGCGTCGGAGGCTCCAGGAAGAAAAGCGGTTGAAGGTTGCGAATTTTATCGCCAGGAACGCTGTTAACCCCCAGACCCACACCCCTCATCCTCCGCAGCGCATCCAGCAGGCTATGAAGGAAGCAGGAGTCCACATTGACCCTATGAAGAGTGTGGACGAGCTTGTGAAGCTCACGATGAAGGCTATCAGGCCTGTTATTCCCATCCGTTTTGAGGAGGTAAGGATTGCTGTGAAGGTCCCCCCTGAGTTTGCAGCCAGGTCTTACGGGAGCATCCAGAGTTTCGCTTCCCTGGAGCGGGAGGAGTGGCAGGATGATGGCTCCTGGATTGGAGTGGTGAAGATGCCTGCCGGTATGCAGGAAGACTTCTACCGTCTGGTGAACAAGCTGACACGGGGCGAAGCCGAAACAAAACTGATAAAATGAAAGTGGATAAAAGTATCGTAGTGCCAGGAGACTTCCTCTCAGATAACCCGAAGGATGCAGGAGAGGGGACCTACGTTGAAGGAGGTAAAGTTTACGCTTCCGTCCACGGCATAACAAGGCAGCGGGATGGCCACATCCAGGTAGTCCCCCTGTCAGGTAAATACATACCTGCCAAGGGAGATATAATAATCGGGATTGTAAAGGAGATAACCAGTGTAAACTGGATTGTGGACATAAACTCCCCCTATGAGGCCCTCCTCCACATTTCAGAATATCCTGCCAAGATTGACAGCGATGAGATGGCTGGCTGCCTTGGAGTGGGAGACTCTTTCCTTGCCTTAATCAGAGATGTTACTCATGCCATGAAAGTGGAGCTCACACTTAAGGACCCCCGTCTCCGTGTGATTCGCAGTGGACGGGTGATTGATATTTCTTCTACCAAGGTCCCCCGGCTCATCGGTCGGGGCGGCTCCATGATCAACCTCCTGAAAAGCGAGACCGGGTGCAGTATTTTTGTAGGTCAGAACGGGAGGGTGTGGATCGAGGGCAAGGACAAAAACATTGACCTGGCCGTAAGATGCATACTGAAAATAGAGCAGGAAGCCCATACCTCCGGCCTTACAGACAAGATAACAGCTTTCCTTAAAAAAGAGAAAACCACAGGTAAAAAAGAAGAGAAAAAAGATGAGGGGGTTGAAGAGGTGGAAACTGGAGAGGGTGTGGAAGCAGACATGGAAGAAAATGAGGGTGAGTTGAGGGGTTGTGAAACGTCTTTGCCGGAAGGGGAATTGCAGGAAGAGGATGGAAAAGATGAAAAAGAGACTAGGATACTCAATAAACTTTTGGATGAAAACTAGGAAGTAATAGGCTATGAACGAGAAACCAGAGAAACTCTTAAAGGATGATGGCACCCGTCTGGACGGCCGGACACAAAACCAGCTTCGGCCCATTAAAATAGAGGCAGGGGTGCTTAACCGGGCTGACGGGTCCTGTTACCTGGAGATGGGGGGCAACAAGGTTGTAGCCGCAGTCTATGGCCCACGGGAGGTGCACCCCCGCCATCAGGCGAAGCCCACCACAGCAGTCGTAAGATATAGATATAACATGGCATCCTTCTCGGTAGAAGATAGAAAACGGCCGGGCCCAGACCGCCGGAGTATAGAGATATCCAAGGTGAGCCGGGAGGCCCTGGAGCCGGTAATATTCAAGGAATATTTCCCCAAGTCAGCCATAGACATCTTTGTCGAGATCCTCCAGGCGGATGCGGGTACAAGGGCTGCAGGCATAAACGCTGCGAGTGTGGCCCTGGCAGACGCCGGCATCCCTATGAGGGGGCTTGTCTCGAGCTGTGCAGTGGGCAAGGCAGACGGCGTTCTCCTGCTAGACCTGAACAAGGAGGAGGACAATCATGGGGAAGCCGACATGCCGGTAGCCATGACCCAGCACGATGAGATAACCCTCCTCCAGATGGACGGCCACATGACCCTTGAAGAGTTCGAGGAGGGCCTGGAAATGGCAAAACAGGGATGCAGGGAAATCTACCAACTCCAGCGGAAAGCCCTGGTAGAACGCTACAAAAAAGAGGAGGAGGTAGAGGATGGCCAGTGAGATAATGACAGAAATCCGCAAGGATTACATCTACAATCTGATGCTCAAGGGCGAGCGGGCAGATGGCAGGGGTTTCACCGATTACCGGGAAGTCAAAATAGAGACAAATCTCATAAGCAAGGCCGAGGGGTCAGCCCGGGTGAAGCTTGGAGACACCGAGGTGGTTGTAGGCATAAAAATGCAGCCAGGCGAGCCCTTCCCTGACACCCCTGACATGGGAGTAATAATAACCAACCTGGAGTTAGTCCCTATGGCCTCACCTGTCTTCGAGCCAGGCCCCCCACGGGAAGACGCTATCGAACTTGCAAGGGTTGTGGACCGGGGCATCCGGGAGTCAGGGGCACTTGACCTTAAGAAACTCTGCATCACCGAGGGAGAGAAGGTCTGGATTGTTTTCATTGACGTGCATGTGCTTGACGACGGGGGGAATATCATGGACGCCTCAGCCCTGGGGGCTATTGCAGCCCTCCTCAACACCACGGTGCCAGCTGCCAGGTACGACCTGGGGGCAGACTACATCATGCCAGTACGAGAGCTGCCGGTGGCAATTACCGCGGTGGAGATAGGAGGAGAGATAATGGTGGATCCCTCGCTGGAGGAGGAGAGCATAGCCGGAAGCAAGCTAACCGTGATTTCCACCCAGAATGGAAACATCTCAGGCATGCAAAAAAGCGGGATGGCTCCGCTTTCGTCTGACCAGGTAAAGTATATTGCCCGTCTCGCCATAGAAAAGGCAAAAGAGATACGAGAAAAATTCCTCGAGGTATAGGTTATGGCCAGGAAAGGTAAAAAGACAAGGTCTGCTGGAAGGTTTGGAGTCCGCTATGGTGTGAAAGCCAGGAAGCTTGTGGCAGACATTGAAGAGAGGATGCGCACCCCTCACAGGTGCAACCGGTGCGGTAAACCCGCGGTTAAAAGGACAGACACCGGCATCTGGAAGTGCCGTAAATGCGGTTACACGTTTGCTGGCGGGACATACCTGCCCCAGACCAGTGTAGAGCAAATCGTGCTGCGCGCGGTCCAGAGATACGAGGGTGAACACAGCGAATAATTTACTGTGAAAATAATAATATGTACAAGTGTACAAGGTGTAAGCGGCCTGTTGAAATTGACTACGAGACCACCGGTATCCGTTGCCCCTATTGTGGCCACCGCACCCTCCTGAAAGAACGGCCCACACTGATTAAAAGGATTAAAGCAGAATAATCCTTTAGAAAAGGATTAATCGAAATCTGTGTAATCCTTTAGAAAAGGATTAATCGAAATCTGTGTAATCCTTTAGAAAAGGGTGG
>CAZCCY010000001.1:35716-37559 GCA_964497545.1 uncultured Methanosarcinales archaeon
TAATCCTTTAGAAAAGGATTAATCGAAATCTGTGTAATCCTTTAGAAAAGGGTGGAAATATGAAAAACAGCGGGGGTCGGGATATTTGAGGGTGGTCGCCATCACAGGCTACAGTAAAACCGGTAAAACCGCCCTCATTGAAACGCTCACAAGAGAACTTGCCCGAGAGGGTAAGGTAGGCACTGTCAAACACGCCCACCACGAGTTGGATGTACCTGGCAGAGACACCCACCGCCACCTCCAGGCCGGAGCCAGTATCACCATCGCCCTGAACCCCCAGGGGACAGTTAAACTCACAAACAGGCCAGGAGACCTAAACCAAGCACTGGAAGAGCTGGCAGACAATGGGGTTGAATACGCGCTTGTGGAAGGCTTCAAGGAAAGCCCGCTACCAAAAATTGTGATGGGAGACACAGAAGCCGACAACGTCCTTGCAAGGCTCAAAAGCCAGGAGGAAATTAAAACAAGACTGCCAGAACTGATCAGAATCATAAAAAGCCAGCCTGACAGCTTCCACACCCTCAAAAGCCTCATCCTGAAAATAAAGTCTAACCCAGACCTCAGATATGCAGGGGCTATCGGGACCTTCACAGGCATCGTAAGAGAGAAAACAGGTGACACCACAACCCTGAAACTGGAATACGAAAGCCACCCCACCCTGGCCCAGGCCAAACTCGAGGAAATCAGAAAAGACCTCAAAAAAAGAGAAGGAATAATGGAAGCTCTGTTCCACCACAAAACCGGGGTGCTCCTGCCTGGAGAAGAGATAGTCCACATTGTTGTGGCAGCAGGCCACCGCCACCAGCTATTCCCAGCCCTGGAAGAAGCCCTGGAGCGGCTGAAGGCCGAGGTCCCCATCTGGAAAAAAGAACACACCCTAAACGGAGAATACTGGGTCACCCATAATCCTTTAGAAAAGGATTAATCGAAAGAGAAACCATGAGAACACCTCCCACCATCCACATAAAGGCTCGCACCCTGGCCGAAGCCTGGGCAAAAGCCGTCAAAAAAGTAATGCGAGAAGGGATAGTCATTTCAACTGAGTACGGCCCCCTCTCCAGGGACGTCTGCTCGCTAATCGAGGTCACCCACCCCCAGGAAGAACCGATGCTCCACCCCCAGTTCCCAACCAAGCAAAAACACCTTCAGGGATACCTCAAACAATGGGAGCGAGACTATGACTGGAAGGCCCAGGGCTTTGAATACAACTATCTGGACAGGCTCACACACCCACTCGACCAGCTCCAGGCCATCAGAGAACTGCTCCCCCAGGGGGTCTCCAGGAGGAGACAGGCCATCACCTGGATTCCCAGGGTTGACCTCAAAAGCGAACATCCCCCCTGCCTCCAGCGGATATGGCTTCGGAATCTTGGCGATAGCCAGGTGGAAGTCCACTGCACCTGGAGAAGCCGGGACCTCTACAGCGCCTGGAACACCAACCTCATCGGAATAATACGAATGCTAGAACGAGAAATACTCAAACCAAACAACCTAAAACTGGCAAGACTTGTCGACTTCTGCAACAGCCTCCACATCTACGAGGCAGACTGGCCAGACGCAGAAAAAGTAAAACCCATCGGTGTGAACCCGCAATACAGTCTCTAGTTAATTGCCAGCAGCCAGCCCAGTGTGAATCCGAGGATGGCTCCACCGTTCAGGAATGGTAGGCCTGCCTGTCCCCTCTTTTTGATGACAAGTCTCATGAGCAGGGCAAAGCCGGCCAGGGTTCCGAGGATTGCTCCGATGGCAGGGTATCCTAGCACGCCTACAATCGGGGAGGGGCCTGGAGTGGCGAATTTCTGGGCCGAGACCACGAGGATGGCTGGCATGACAGCATCTCCCA
>CAZCCY010000001.1:37659-42104 GCA_964497545.1 uncultured Methanosarcinales archaeon
GGCGGAAGGAGTATCCCCGGTGCCGTGGTACTACCAGGAGGATGGGTAGTTTCAAGTCCATCACGCCCTCGGCTAGGGCGAGCATGTGCCTGGTCTTGTAGACCGCGATGGCGTCATAGATTGCAAGGAGTATAAGCAGAACAATGACAGGGAAAATTTCAAGGGAGATGCCGAAGAGAGAGCTTGCACCTGCACCCACAAGGATTCCTACAGTGTCAATCACATACCACTCCGGGAACTTTAAGAGGAGCAAGGTAAGTGATGCTGATAGGAATAGGGTCAAAATTGAATTGATGTTTTCAGGTAGGGGCTGGAAGATAGCGTAGAAGACGTATCCCAGTGTTGAGAAGACTGTTAGAAGGATGATAACCTGTATAGCCCAGTTTACGCCCAGTTTTATTATTATGAGAACCAGAATTGTGAAGGTCAGGATAATTCCGATGAAATAGACGGAATTCCAGACAGAGCCTGGGTCTTCAAAAGCTGGGCTTGGGCCGAATGCCTCTTCGGTTGGCCCCGTGAGGGCAAGGGCTATTAACTGTACCGCAAGGAGAAAAAAGGCAAGGACAAAAATAGGAAAATAATCCCGACTCATCCGGTGTAATTCTATAACCTAGAATTTAAAAGTTTCTTCCCCCCCTCTTCTTTTCAAGGTTTTTCGGCCCACCCCTGTGGGTCTTATAAAAATTGGTGTAATTAATTTTATATCTTATCAGTTCCTATTTGGTGTTTGGTCTGGAGGCTGTCTGTTATGGCGAGATTTCTTTTATTTGCTATTGTTTTTATTTTAATGTTGTCTGTTGTGTCTGGAGAGGAGGTTGTTGTTAGGGAGGATTTTGACAGTCCTCCTCTTAACAGTGCTCTTGAGATTGTGAAGGGTGATTCTGGGGTTTACAGGTTCCACACCACGGGTAAGTTTGAGATTGCTTCTATGGGGGAGCCTATTTTTGTCAGGACAAAAGAAGGTATTTCCGGGGATTATGTTATTGTGGGGGATTTCCATGTTGGTGGTGATCGCTGGCAGGTTTTCGGTGTTGGGAATGTTCCTGAACCGGGGAAGGTGAAGCTGGGTTTGAGGATGTACGAGGAGGGGGCTACCCAGTGGAATGCCCAGGTTTTCTATCTGGATAGGGGTGGTGTCAGGCATAACTGGATTGCCAGTAAACTAAAAAAGAAGGGTTGGAGTGAGGGGGATGCCTTCACGGTTTTTCATCCTGAAAAAGGGTGGGCAAGAATCCGGATTGAGAGGCGGGCAGGTGGGTACCAGTTGACGGTGATGAATCTTGCAAACAAGATTCTGGTTCAGACACCCTGGATTGAGGATGCAGAAGGTGGGGTTGACTACTGGATTTCCGGGGGCAGCGGTAGTAGAAGTTATCTTGACAACCTGGAAATCAGGTTCAAAAAAACCACCCCAGTCCCCACCAGGGGGGCCAGGGAAGACACAATCTCGTCCCAGGGCATATCCGGCAAAATAAAAAACATCCTCTCCAGTATCCTCGATTCCATTCTCAAATGGATAACAGAATAAAATTATAGGTTCTTTTCTTTTGAGGCTAGGTGGTGGAAGAGGAGCGATGGTACAAGGAGGCTGAGTAGGAGGGCGGATGTGGCTGCTGCTTTAACGCTGTCTGTGGGTATCAGGGGATGTGTGCCAATCTGGTAGTCCACAAGGTCTGAGATGAGAAAAAAGCTGGTGATGGCGATAACTGTTTTTAGCCGGAGTTTTTCCATTTCTTTTAGTAGTGTTAGGGATATTGCTATCATTCCCAGGTGGAGGGCGAGGAGCAGGAGCCTGTAGTTCCGGCTTGAGGGCTGGAAATAGTAGCTGTAATTGTAGAGCAGGATGAAGATTGTCCAGAGTCCTACCTTGTTAAGACCGATGAAGGTGAAAGCGTCAAAAGTGTTGGAGCGGATGCCTGCCTGGTAGAATATAAGAATAAAAACGTACATGAGAGTGAAGAGAGGGCTGTCTGGCACGAAGGGCCAGAGGTATGGGGGTGTCATCTGGAGCTGGCCCTGGTAGTAGTAGAAGCCATAGATGGAGCCTGCCAGGCAGATTAGAATCAGGAGGAGGCGGGAGATGGTGTTTCTTTTAAACCAGAAGAAAAAGTAGGTTAGCCCTGCCATTTGTGGTGGGTGTTTTTTTCTGTGAAAAAATGGGGGGGTTAGAGTCTGTGGTAGTAGGTTTCTAGTTCGTAGGGTGTTACCTGTATTCTGTAGTTGTCCCATTCTTCTTTTTTGAGGGCGATGAAGTTTTCGAAGACGTGGTCTCCCAGGGCTTTTCTTACTAGTTCGCTTGATTCTGTTTCCTGGATGGCTTCTTTGAGGTTTTCGGGTAGGGATGTGATGCCGTATTCTTTCATTTCCTCGGGTGTTAGTTTGTAGATGTTCTTTTCTACCGGTTCGGGTAGCTCGTAGTTTTTGTTTATTCCTTCCAGGCCTGCTGCCAGCATTACCGAGAAGGCGAGGTAGAGGTTGCAGGCGGGGTCCGGGCATCTCAGTTCTGCTCTTGTGGAGTTTTCTTTGCCTGGGTGATAGACCGGGACTCTCACAAGGGCTGAGCGGTTCCTTTGGGCCCAGGAGACATATACTGGTGCTTCGTAGCCTGGTACCAGTCTCTTGTAGGAGTTGACGGTCTGGGCGAGGAGGGAGCAGATTTCTCTTGCATGTGTCAGGAGGCCTGCTATGTATCCTTTACCGTCTTTGGAGAGGTGGTATTTGTCGTTGGCGTCGAAGAAGGCGTTTCTTTTTCCTTTGAAGAGGGATTGATGTGTGTGCATGCCGCTGCCGTTTTCTCCGAAGAGGGGTTTGGGCATGAAGGTGGCGTAGATTCCGTGTTTCTGGGCTATTTCTTTTACTACCAGTTTGTAGGTTGTGGCATGGTCTGCCATCTGGAGGGCGTCGGTGTAGCGGAGGTCGATTTCGTGCTGGCTGGGTGCGACTTCGTGGTGGCTGTATTCTACCCGGATTCCCATCTGTTCCAGGGAGAGCACGATTTCTCTTCTGATATCTGTTGCCAGGTCGAGGGGTGTCAGGTCGAAGTAGCCTCCCCTGTCGAGTATCTGGGGGCTGCATGAGTCTTGGAATAGGAAGAATTCCAGTTCTGGGCCGATGTACATGGTGTAGCCCTGTTTTGCTGCTTCCTCCAGGTTCCGTTTCAGGACATACCTGGGGTCGCCTTCGTAGGGTTTGCCGTCGGGTCCGTAGATGTCTACGAACATTCTTGCTGTTGTTTTTTCGGCAGGCCGCCAGGGTAGAATCTGGAAGGTTGAGGGGTCTGGGAAGGCTATCATGTCGCTTTCCTCGATTCCCTGGAAGCCGAGGATGGATGAGCCATCAAAGCCCATGCCGTTTTCGAAGGCACCTTCGATTTCTTCCTTGGTGATGGCGAAGCTTTTCATGTTACCGAGGATATCGGTGAACCACAGTCTGATGAATTTTACATCTTTTTCTTCAATTGTCTCTAGTACCTCTTCTTCTGTCATTTTTGCCATTTTATGAATCCTCCATTGTAGGTTAGCTAGTTCCTACTAACTCTATATTAAATTTACTGAAAATTAAATAACACATAAAATATTTATTATTTATTTTAATAATATCTTGTACGACAAAAAATCAACACACAATATACCCATAACAATATTTTTTCTCTATTTTTCTATTATTGTCTCCTCAATCCCCATCCCAAAATGTCTTGCCACCTCCTCGTAATGCACCAGCACCTCATCCCCCTCCTTCAACTCTGCAATGGAGACAGGCCATCCATCCGGGCTCACAAGTTTTATGGTCTCAGCATTCTGAAGTATGGTTTTAATAATCTTACCATTAACCTCAGCCTCCACCAGCATGAGCGGACGGCGCTCTATCTTCACCCTACCCACAATCACAGTCCTGGTCCTGCCCTTGCTGTCCACAACCGTCACCTCATCTCCTGCTCCCAGTTCCGAGAGATAACGGGTCTTCTCTCCGGTTTTAATATAGGCATGGACCGGGCCTGCATTCACCCGGAAAGGTCTGGCTGCCACATACTCGCTTTCCTCGGATTCTGCATGAACCAGAAAGAGACCATTCGACTGGGAGCCCACCAGCATCCCCTCTCCCACACCCAGGAGACTGCAGGTATCAACACAAACCCGGTCCCCCATCCCCAGAGGCTTAACCCTGGTAACCCTTGCAGGTTTAAGCTCCAGGACAACCTGCTGGCTTTCATCCCGCACCGCAACTACCTTTTTTATTTCACTGGGATTATCTGTGTCAAGTAACACTCCATCCGAGCCATGCTCCAAGGTTTCCAGGGCAAGCTTCGCCTCTTCCGCATTCTGGACTCCTGCAATAATCTCCACATCCAGCTTCTGGAGACCGGCTATCAGGTTTTCCAGGGGTATCACCTTCCAATCAGTACCAATCACCACCAGGTAATCTGAAACCCCCCCAAGGAAAGC
>CAZCCY010000001.1:42204-55964 GCA_964497545.1 uncultured Methanosarcinales archaeon
CTGCGGTTATCCTCTGTTTTTTCTCCTCCCAGCTACCGGTGTCAGCTTTTATCCAGACCGATTTCATTTCTTCCTCACTTCAGGACATCCAGTGCCTCTTCCACACTTAAATTCTTGTGAACAATTAAAGTTACTGCCCTAGTCATTTTCACAGGGTCATCGTGCTGGAACACGTTTCTCCCTATTGCCACACCCCGTGCACCTCCATCCATAGCACCCTGGATCATCTCCAGGAACTCCCGATCACTACTGGTCTTGGGACCACCCGCCATAACCACTGGCACCGGACAGCCTTTTACAACATCTTTAAAGGTGTCAGGGTCGCCGGTGTAATTTGTCTTAATAATATCAGCTCCCAGCTCTGCACCAGCCCTGGCCACATGAGCTACCAGCACAGGGTCATTGGGATTGGTGATTTCCCTGCCCCGGGGATACATCATGGCAATAAGCGGCATCCCCCAGAAATCGCAGCTATCCGCAACACTGCTCAGCTTTCGGAGCTGGTCAGACTCGGTGTCAGAGCCAATGTTAACATGAACACTCACAGCGTCTGCACCCATCCTTATTGCTTCTTCCACGGTGCAAACCTGCACCTTGTCGTTGGGGTCTGGCCCAAGGGAAGTTGAGGCACTCATATGGATTATCAAACCAATATCCCGGCCATAACCCCGGTGTCCATGTTTGGCCATCCCTTTCTGAAGGAGAACAGCGTTGGCACCCCCCTCGGCCACCTTGTTAACCATGTCGGTGAGATTGACAAGACCCTTCACCGGTCCGATGGAGATGCCATGGTCCATGGGGATTATCACCATGTTCCGGCTCTTCCGATCCATTATCCTTTCTAGCCTAATATCTTTACCTATCAAATAATATCACCATGCTAATGTGTGTCATAGTAGCATATAAAAGTTTTGATTTTAACTCATCCCCACCCCGAAAAGCCACTCAAAACTCAAAAAGGTTTAATAAGACTGAAAACAAACTAAATAGAATAAAAGGATGGAGCAAAAAAGGATGGAGGTAAAAAAGGTGTACGAACCAAAAACAAGGTACACAGTAATTGTACGCACCCTGCGAGATGGAGATCTTATCGAGACCAATGGAATAATCGAAGGCCTGACAACCATCATCCAGAACGACGGCCTACTCAAAATAGGCGGGGTGGTACGAGACACCTACGGAGAGATAGTCTAAACCCCAATCTACAAATTTAAGGTTTACCAAGCACAACCCTCAAATAAACTATTTTCCCTAATCTCCAGTGTGCACACAGGTACCGCTGACCTACCCCTCCACAGCGGCCGGGCTCCCAGATGGCTTTTCAACCGGATGGTAAGCCTTGCAGGCAGCATTGCCGAGCTAATTGTAATGGACTACGGCAGACAGGAACTACTCCTACGAGTCTCAGACCCCTACTGGTTCCAAGCCTTCTCCTGCGTACTAGGATTCGACTGGCACTCATCCGGCACCACCACCACATCCTGCGGCGCCCTGAAACTCGCACTGGCCACCCGGGAACTAGGAATCAAAGTAGCAGGCGGAAAAGGAAAAACCTCCCGCAAAACACCCCAGGAACTGGAAAAACTGGGAGACGAACTCTCCCTTTCCACCACTAAAATCAAAGAACTACAACATGCCAGCCGCATGACAGCCAAAATAGACAACAACTGCATCCAAGACGGCTTCCAACTCTACCACCATTGCTTCCTAGTAACAGAAGACGGAGACTGGGCAGTGGTACAACAAGGCATGAACGAAAGCTACGCCAGAAGATACCACTGGACCTCAGACCTAAAAAGCTTCACCCTGGAACCCCACACAGCCATCTGCAGCGACATAAAAAACAAACAAGTACTCAACATGACCGCCCGCCAAAGCCTCCAAACCCAAAAAACAAGCCTCGACCTGGTACGAGACAATCCAACCCACCTTGAGAAATACCTCAAAAACAAAAAACAACGCACCCTCACCGACTACCTGAAAATGCCAGCCCACCACCCCGTCCTCGACCTAGACCTCGGAACCAGAGGAAGAAAAACCCTCAAACAGGCCTACGAACTCCAACCCGAAAGCTACGAGGAACTCGTCGCCCTCAAAGGAATGGGAGCCAAAACCATCCGCGCCCTGGCACTGATATCAGAAATTGTACACGGCACAAAACCAAGCTGGCAGGACCCGGCAACCTACAGCTTCGCCCACGGCGGCAAAGACGGCCACCCATTCCCCATAGACAGACAAACCTATGACAAATCCATCCAAACCCTCCAAGAAGCAATAGAAAACGCAAAAATAGGAAAACAAGAAAAAACACTAGCCCTCAAAAGACTAGCCCAATTCCTCCACTAACCAACCGCTACACACTCCCTATCCCCAGCAGAAATCCCCTCCAAACCCCTACCAGTTATCTGAAACTCGCCAAAAACCCCCTCAGGTCTTGAACGATGTTTCTTAATATAGATACGTCTTTTACCATCCCCCAGACTCTCAAGCTTAAGAATAACCTTACTTATATGCTCAATAGCATTCCCTCCCACCGGACGAAGCTCACCAGTCTCCGGGTCAGTGTAAACCTGATTAGTAATCAAAACCGGAATCCCATGTCTCCTAGCGATTCTATGAAGAAACCCTATCTGAGCTGCCAGCTCCCGGACAAGCTCGATGCCTTCACCTTCCTGCAACCTGTAAAAGAGAGCAGCAGAATCCAGAATCACCAGACCCACCCTACCACTACTACTGTCAAGAATCCTAGCCGCCTCCTGGATGGTGGAATGCTGCTCCTCAAAGCTAGCAGGCTCAAAGATAATTATATCCCGGGCCACCTCCTCAGCCCTCTCCCCAGCTATCTGCCGGAAACGCTCAGCCGAAAAACCCTCGGTGTCAATGTAGACCACCTTAAAACCCCTCTTCACAGTCTCCACCGCAAGCTGGATACAGATATTGGTCTTACCCGTACCTGAGGCACCATAAATCTGAGTAACCACCCCCGGCTCAAAACCACCTCCCAGCAAACCATCAATAGCATCACAATTACAGGGAACTCTGCTATCCTGCATCCAACTACTCTTCAACCCCAGAACTAATAAAAATCTCTATGCTAGAAAATCTATGCTAGAGAACAGAGAGAATCTCCGATAAAAAACAGTCTATCTAAAAAAAAGGGGGGGATTGTAGGCCCGGGGGCCTACTTTGCGGGTATGACGAAGGCTCTCTCGCCAGCGCAGCGATCCCACTCTCTCAGGGCTGCCTTTGCAAAGGCTCCCCTCGGGTCGTCGAAGTTGAAGTTGATGAGATCGTCTGCGAAGCAGGTCTTGACCAGTGGGTTGACACAGAAGCCGTCCTTCCTGCCAGCATGGGCAGCGGCAACCACTGAGGTGTATCCACCCTGGTGGCCCACATTCATGGCATAGTTGGGATAGTTCGCACCCCTCAGCTCGCCAATGCAGCCCTCATCACTGGCAAGGGAGAAGACGTTGGTCGCACCACACTGATCCTGGAGGTCGTATCCATAGAAGCCAAGCCTGCCCCATGCCTCCTTGTGGAGATACATGGAGAGATACCATGCAGACAGGCCTGCCTGGCTGTTTCCGGTCGCCATGGCGGTTGCACTGCCAGCGGCAATGGCTATGACCGTAGCCCTCTGGGAACCACCGAAGTGATCCTCAAGGGTGGTCGGATACTTCTCATAGTTCTCCAGGCTGTAGATGGTCACCTCGGTCCCGATGTCCCTTGCAGTGTCCAGGGTAGCTGGAGCAGTGCCAAGCTTGCCGTATTTCTTCTCAGCGTACTCGGCACCATAGTAGACATCGTCGTCCAGGATGTTGTTGGTGTAGGCCGGGGTTGCATACATGGTGAAGCCGACACCACCGCTCATGTAGCCGCCGAGCCATATCTGGTCATACAGCATGCTGGCTGCACTGGCGACCTGGAGTGTCACGTTGCACGGGTCGTCCGGGGTCTTCCTGCTGGTCTGGACAATGTCTGCCATGTGGCCGAAGCTGAGACCGCCTGGCTCGTTGGGTCCCCTGGCCCGCCTTGCCGGGATCATATCTCCCATCTCGACGAGGCCTGCGTGCTTGGCTGTGAATGCCAGCTCGCCCACTGCTGCCTCACCAGCGCACATGTGATAGGCGCTGATGAAGGTCATACCGACCTGCATGGCCATCCACCTGCTGGTCCCTGGACCGTCCTCGGTCCTGGTCACGATGGTGGGGATGTGGACTGCCTGCCAGGTGGTCTTGCCAATGCTGCTCTTAATCTGCTTGGCCTGGTTTGCAGGGAATTCCTTGTCAATGTTGATAAGGAACTGCTTGTCGATTTCGTCTGCCAGGGCATCGTCGCCGGTGAAGACCTTGACATAGCAGTCATCCACCAGCGCGGGATGAGTCTCTACCATGTGCTCCTGGACAATAGCTGCACCAGGCATGGCATGGTTGAGCACTTCAAGATAGTAGTTGATGGTCTCTGGGGTGACTTCCTTGCCCAGCCTCTTCTCAAGAGTCTCGTGGGCGAGGTCCAGTCCTACAACGCAGGTCCTCCTGATATCGTCCCAGAGCTGCTGCATGGCAGCATTGTTGACGAAGTGGAGGTCGTCACCATCACACACCACATCTGTTCCGCTCACAACATAGGGTGTGAGCTGCCTCTGACCCATGGGGATGCCGGCCAGGTGCAGTTTGGGGTCGTAAGCCTGAAGGCCTCTCTTCTTGGTAATCTCGGCGCCTGCCTTGGCCATCTCCACCTTCCTGGGGTTCTGGGTGTAGCCCAGGCGGAGGTACTTGGTCTTCCTGTCAGTAATATCGTTCTTGACCTCTGTACCCAGCTTGTTGCTGCCCCACTCTTGGGCGTATTTACGCCGCATTGCTTCTTCAAATCTCTTTGCCATTTCTCATCACCTCATTACTCTGGCTTGAACCCATATTTGGTTCTCAGCTCCCAGACTCTCTGGGTCCACTCAATAACCTCTTTGTCATCCTTGAAGGGGATGTTATCCACCCGATAGATGGTTGTCCGCTTGGCTGCCTCGTCTTCGCTTATGGGCTTGCCGAGGTTGACTTTCCTGTCAATGGGAACGCCTACCTGGTCCTTGTCCATGACAATGACGTCGCCTTCAAGCCTGCGCCTGTCGAGCATGTCGAACATGACGCCATCTTCCTGGAGCCTCAGAGAGTGGCCATGGACTGTGCAGCCCCTGAGTCCTGCGAGACCCCAGTCGGTCATCTCGGTCTCAACTGCTCTCTTGGTGTACTCCTCCATGTCTCTCTCCCTAGCCTCTACTACCTGCCTTCCGGACAGGGTTCCTGGATCCATACCCCGGAAGTTTATGGCTGCGAAGTAGGACCTGAAGTAGGGAGTCGCAGGTGCATTATACATGGAGTCAGTGAACTGGGAATACCTGACCCTGTCTCCTGCTGCTGCACCAGGTGTGGGCTCCACTATCTCCCTTATCGGGCAATCAGGCTCGCCCATTTCGCTCAGGGGTGGATGGGTGGATGGATAGTCTGAACCTGGAGCCCTGTGACCCAGGATTGCGGTGAGGTCCTCATCAGAGATATCCCTCATCTTCTCCAGGTTGTTGGACATGTGCTTTCTTCTATTCTCAGCAACTGAGGTGTTGCCCGGATAATATTGTGGTGTATATGCCATCTTTTGTTCCTCCTTATTTTTTTTGGTCTACAATTTTTCACGCCACGTCAAATTTTATTCACGGTCTTTGATGATGCAGATTTTGTCTTTGTCTTTTGCCTTGGGATCTGTCATGCCCAGGAGCCTTTCGTCCTCAAGGTTGATGGTCTCGTCGGTGCGGCTTTTAAAGCCGTATTTGGCGTAGTCGACAAGTGTGGGCCTTCTTTTTATGAAGAAACCCTCCCGGAATTCAAAGGGGAATGGAAGCACTTCTTCTACTGCTTTTCTCAGCCTTTCCTTCACGGTCCTGTCTTCTATTTCCACCACGATTCTTCCGACAATCACTGTGAGTTCGAAGGCTTGGTCTCCGACCTGGATTATCCTTCTATCAGGATGGTCTACGTCGGTGCCAGTACCTGGGCCGCAGGTCACCTTCATTGGCAGGTTTTTGCCGTGAATGAGTATTCTTATTACACCCGGTACCTTATCGATGGCGTTTAACACGCGCTCTGCGGTTTCGGGCTGTAATAGTCTTCGGGGGAAAATATCCACCTGAATTGGCTTTGACGTGGCTGTTTCGACCATGTTGCTCCTTTTACACAGCCCCCGCTATAGCCTTAATCGGCTCTCTGAACTCGTCCACTGCGCTGAAGACTTCTCCTACGAGGGTTGAAGTCTTCTCTGGGCCGTATATCTGGACGCCAGCGTCAAGGGCTACGGCTGCTGCCACGCATGGGACAGCCAGTCCCTTGGAGTGCCTGGTAACTACGTGGTTACCATTGAAGACTCCTGGTCCTCCACCGCCATAGATGGAATGGCTGAAGAAGGAGAACCCGACTGCTGAGCCCTGAACCTTACCGAAGTCGCAGCCTGGCAGACCAGTCTCTTTCTCGATTATGTCGTTGGTGTAAAGCAGGACAGCGCTAACGGACTGGGGAGCCCTCATGGCACCGCAGTTCACCAGGGTTGCTGCCATGGTTGCGGCGGCTGTATAGGCGTTCCAGAGGGCTACATCGTCTGTCTTGTAGCAGGTGTAGCCAGATGCGAACTTCTTGTCTGGTTTAATTACGCCGTCGTTGATGGCTTTCTCCACGATAGAGTAGACCGTGCTTCCGATGGTCCCGGTCTTGCCCTGTTCTTTAACTGTGCTGTATACCAGGTTGTTGGCGTTGAGGCTCTGGTATGCATAGGCAAGGAGCCTGAGTCTCTCCATGGAGCCAAGTGCATCTCCCATCTCGAAGACACCGGTGATCTCCAGGGTTCCACAGAGGGCTGCAGTGTTCATGGCGTTCTTCCGGCAGACTGCTGCCAGGTGGTTTGCCATTACGTTCCGCAGGGTATAGCCGAATCCTTCGTCTTTCTGGGGGATTTCCACGATGGATGCCACGTTACCGCCTACCATGCCCAGGGTCTGGGGGTACTGGCCCCATACAGCGGATTTTACTGCTGCTCCGTCAAAGAGTCCCAGGTTGAATTCATCGATGATGGCCTGGGTGACTGCGGATGCAGCGCATGTCAGGGATGCCACATATTCTGCACCTGCATTAATCCGTGCAGATGGAACCTGGACCAGCAGGTTTTTGCCGCCTGCGATCAGTTCCACGTTGGTGTCGTCTCCACTGGAAACCTGAACCAGCTCTTTTACTTTGCTCTGGATTTTGCTTGCGTTCTTCACAACATCTATTTTGATTTCGCGTCCAAGGATCTGCCTACCTTTACCGCCAATTCTACCGGTAGCCAGAGCCTTCTCGATTCCTGCCAAGTTGACTGCTGCAGTTCTTTTAATGTCCCTGATGATGCTCTGAGTTGCTGAGTTCACCAGGGGGCTAACTGCGGTAAGGTCAACTCCAGCTTTAAGCTGAGCTCCTCTGTCGCTATATAGGTCTATTTTGTCAGCCACGTTTGTTTCCTCCTTACTTTTCACAGGAAACCTGCCCGTGCGGCAACAAGTTCCATCGAAACCGGTACGGCCCCACCTGGGCGCATCCAGGGTATTAAGAAGATATTTATCCACCCTTTCTTACCCAACGATGCCGTGTTTCATGGAACTTTACCACCATACTGATTTCCTGTGCACTCCCTTCGTGAACACATATCCTACTTAAATGTTGCGGGGTTGGTAATGATAATCCGTTAAGATTTTAATAGATTAATCTAACAGCAGACTAGAACCCCTAAACAGACGAAACTTATTGTAGCACTACCATTCTTATCGTAGAAAAGTTTATATGCTATCACGTAGAACATTGAGGTTCCATTTTTGAGGGTGATGGCGGCGAAAGCTGCAGGTATCTGGCGTCGTTTAACCTAGGCTGGGTGTGTGTTGTTTTAGCGTCAAAATAAATAGAATAAATTAGTCCTGGATGAAAGAAGAGAGAAAGAAGAAATATGGAAGAAAAAGCTGGTAGTAGCTTAACTTGCTTACATTTATGTTTACGATGCTTCTTCTTTGGTGTCTTCCAGTTGTGTTCTTTCTTCTATGCCTGTTTTTCCTTCTATGAATTCTTCTAGCATTTGTCTTGCGATGCTGTCAGGGTATTGTATTGGTGGGGATTTCATGAAGTAGGCTGAAGGTGCCTCAAGGACTCCTCCCACTCCTCTGTCTAGGGCGATTTTTGCGCAGCGTATGGCGTCTATTACCACGCCGGCTGAGTTGGGGGAGTCCCATACCTCAAGTTTGAGTTCGATGTTTATGGGCTGGTCTCCGAAGCCTGCCCCCTCCATCCTGATGTAGGCCCATTTCCGGTCCTGGAGCCAGGAGACATAGTCGCTGGGGCCGATGTGAACGTTTCCTTCTCCGATTTCGTAGGGGAGCTGGGAGGTGACTGCCTGGGTTTTGGATATCTTCTTTGAATGGAGTCTTTCCCGCTCTAGCATGTTGTAGAAGTCTGTGTTGCCTCCCACATTGAGTTGTGAGGTGCGGAGGAGTTTGACTCCCCTGTCTCTGAAAAGGTTTGTCAGCACCCGGTGGACGATGGTGGCTCCCACCTGGGATTTAATATCGTCTCCAATGATTGGCAGATTCTTCTTCTCAAACCTTTCCCGCCACCGCTGCTGGCTTGCGATAAACACCGGGATGCAGTTGATGAAGGCACAGCCTGCCTCCAGTGCCTGCTCTACATACCATTTGGTAGCAAACTCGCTTCCCACTGGCAGATAATTGACCACAACATCTGTTTCTGTTTCTTTGAGCACCTGGGCTACATCCACTGTGGGAGAATCGTGCTTCTCAATTTTGGTGGAGAGATACTTGCCAAGACCATCGTGAGTCATGCCCCTTTCAACCGTCACTCCAAGATGGGGGACATCTGCAAATTTTACAGTGTTATTGGGAGGTGTGAATATCGCCTCACTCAGGTCTTTACCCACTTTGTTTCGGTCAATATCAAAAGCTGCAGAAAACTCTATGTCTCTAATTCTGTAACCTCCCAGAACAGTGTGCATCAGTCCTGGGATGGTCTCGTCATCTCTAACTTCTTTGTAATACTCGACTCCCTGTACAAGGGACGAGCAACAGTTTCCAACACCAATCACAGCAACTCTGACTTTACCATTCTCCATATCCAAACTCACCTCCTATTCTTAAACTAGAATTTTACAAGGAGAAGTCTTGCTTAACCACCCCTTTACATAGTTTTGCACCAATATATTTCTTATCCCCTGCTAGACATTAACAGGCAAATCCAACAAGGCAAGGCGGTTCTTGCTATTTTTGATTTCACTATCCCCAAAAATTACACGCCTCTCAAAATTGCAAGCAAAATTCACGGGTTTGGTGGGTTTAAAACAAACTTCAGGATTACTTTGCGGATTTGCTTTCTGCTGGAAAAGATTTAACTTATTTTAGTAACTGAAGGCTTGGGTATGAAGGTTGGATTAGTGGTCGGTTTATTGGTGATAGCGGTCTTTACTGCTGTGGCTGAGGCGGGATCGATTTCGGGTAGCGTCACTGATAGTGCGGGAACACCGGTTTCAGGTGTCAAGGTGACACTGTTGGATGCCAGCACCCTGCAGCCTACAGATTACACGGGTATCACTGGAGAGGATGGTGGTTTCAGTATTGCTGATGTGAGTTCGGGTAGATACTATGTCAGGGCAGACCCTGCTGGTGATAGGTATCTCCCAGGGCAGAGTTTGGAGGCGGTTGAGTTGGGAGATGTTATGGGGGTTAAGATTGAGCTTTCGGCCCGGCCTTCCAGTTCTGCGACCTATGTTGGGGTGGAGAAATGTGGCATGTGCCATCCCGACAAAAAACAAAGCTGGCAGAGCACATTACATGCAAAAGCACTGAGGACGGTTGACCCTTCTAAGCACGGAATCCCGGGGGAGGGTGTTGTTGGAGACTTTGGGGAGAGAGGTGTAGGAAAAGATATCACGCTCAGTGACTCAGAGCATGAAAACGTTAAAATACATCTTCTCTTTGATGGGGAGAAATACACGGCGACGATTGGCGACATCACTTACGATATTATCTGGACCATGGGGGGGAGCGGCTTCAAAAAACAGAGGTATGTTACTCAGATAGGTGTGAGCCATTACATTCTCCCGATGCAATGGAACGAAGAAACCAAGCAGTGGGTTCCTTATCATCTCGATAACTGGTTCAAGACTGATGGAAGCCCGCTCTATGCCGGTTCTAGGACGCCCCTCACCGAGGGAAGGCAGGCGGACTCCTGGGAGCGGAGGTGTGCTGGATGCCATGCCACAACGGGTTTGAGCCTTAAACGGAATGCAAACGGGGAATATGTGGCAGACTATGTGGACCTTTCCATTTCCTGTGAAAGCTGCCATGGCCCTGGGTCTGAGCATGCTGGCAGCGGCGGTGGGAGGGCTAACCATATTGTCAGACCTGACCTGCTCACCTACGAGCGGGCAGGGGAGGTGTGCGGCCAGTGCCACTCCCGCGGAACCGCGAGAGTCTCTATGGATGAAAGTCACAAGTTCCCCTACCCCTGGAATGGGGCTACTGGTAATGTGAGCGAGGGCTACCAGCCAGGTGAACCCCTGGACCAGTATTACCAGGGGTACACCATGGAAGACAACAGTAAGGGTTACTTCTGGTCAGTAAAGCAGGCTGACCCAGACTACAACCTCGGCGCGGGAGATGCTTTTGCAGCCAAACGACACCACGAGCAATGGCCCGAACTAGCGGGCAGGTCAAAACACTCCCGTAACCCCCAGGGGCTGGTTAACTGTTTCAACTGCCACGACTCCCATGGCTCAGGTAACGACATGCTGGTGGAACAAAGCAATGGTAAGCCTGTCAAGGGTGCTGCAGACCTCTGTTTGAGCTGCCACCAGGACGACTCTCCCTTCAACGGGAAGAGGAGCCATCTCACCGGTAAATTCACAGTAATGGACAAAATCGGAATCAAATGTACAGACTGCCACATGCCAGATACAGCCAAATCCGCCAGCACAACAAGTTTCTCAGCACCCCAGGGAGACCTGACCCTTGGTGACATTGCAAGTCACACCTTCCAGCCGTTGAGACCAAGATGGAGCGGAAAAAACAGCAAGCCAGAAGGCGCGCCCGACTCCTGTAATAGAGAGGGCTGCCACAGCGATAAAACAGACAGCGACTACCAGGAACTGAAAGACTCGATAGAAAAACTTACACTTGAAGGTCCAAGCAAAACACCAGGCCCAGAAACACCACCAGCGGCCAAGGAAACCCCAGCTCTGGGCGCAGCAATCGGACTTGCAGCCCTAGTGCTGGCAGGAGCGATGCACCGGAAAAAGAGATAAACCACAAAAAGGGTGAATACACAAGAGGAGAGCTCAGTTACCCTTCTATTCTTTTCTTTTTTATTGTTTTAACATGTTTTTTCCTTTTAGCTTGGCTTTGATGATGTGGAGTCTTGCCCTGTGTTCTCCCTCTCTTGTTTTCTTGGCTTCCTGTATTTCGATTGTTTTTTTGTAGTCGGGCCCGTCTATTACGAGGCTTTCGAATTCCCCGCCTTCTCCTGCAATGTTTAGTCCTTTTTTCTTGTGTAGTTCTTTGAGTTTTTCAATGTCCTTTTCGGTTATTTCCCGTCCGAGCCAGCTTGGGTCCAGTCCTTCTGCTGCGATGCTTGTGAAGATGAATCTGAACCCTGCCTGTAGTAGTTCTCGCATCTCGGTTTCCTGGTCTGTGTGCCAGAGGGGTGAGAATATTTTCAGTCCGAGTTGGTCTGCGGTTTCCTCGATTCGGGTTCGCTGATAATTCGAGTAGATGGCTCCTGTCGCAATCCCCTCGGCACTGTATTCCCATTTAGCCCTTTTCAGGGCTTTTTTGAGGTCTGTTAGCTCGGTTTCTTCTTCACCAGCGGTCTCCTCTATTAGCAGGGGTATTCCGAGGGCTTCTGCCTGGAGTCGGGATAGCTGGACGGTGGGGGTGTGGAACATGTAGGAATCCGGATTTTTGCTTGTCAGGGTGACCAGACAGACGATATTGTAGTTCTGTCTTTTGAGGATGTGGAGAGCGTAGTTGCTGTCTTTGCCTGTGCTCCAGAGTACGGCAAGTCTCGGGCCTCCTGGCGGGTAGAACTGTCTGAGGTAGGCTGATATGGTTTTTTTGTTTTTTCTTGCAAGTTTGTTGAGAGTTTGGTGGATTTTGCTTCCGTACTGGGCGGCTTTTTTGGGGCGGTCTGTAATCCAGCTGGGAATGCCGAGTTCCCTTGCGGTTCTGCGGAGAATCAGTTTGTTCTGTCTTGAGTTGAGTTTGAATTCAACTGGCAGTTTCATGGCCATCTCTGCAAGTCGTTTGTCTAGATAGGGGACCCGCAGTTCAATTGTGTGATACATGGTTACCACATCGTCTCGGTAGGTGTTTTTCTCGTAGATTTTGAGCAGGTCGCTGTAGCAGTCTTGGTTGTCCTGGTGGCGGTGGTAGCCTGCTAGCAGTTCATCCGAGCCTGAGCCTGAGAACATTATCCTGATCCCGTCCTTTCTGGCATGTTCACACGCTGCAAATAGTGTCAGGGCAACCCCAATTTTTGCCACATTAACATCTTCCACAAGGGGCACCACCACCCCCAGCATCTCTTCCGCCCAGCTGGCTGGGAGACTCCTGGCCTTGAGGGGGAATCCTAGCTCTCTGGCGGCTTTTTCTGCAAAAAAGAGGTCTTGTGAGCCTTCGATTCCTGCAGTGTAACAGGTGAAATCCGCCCCTTCTTCCTGGCAGATTCTAGCTAGGACTGTTGAGTCAACACCCCCAGAGAAGAGGATTCCGAACCTTTCCTCTGGAATCCGTTTGACCACCGCCTCCCGCAGCAACCGACTGAACTCTGCCCTCAAACTCTCCTCACCTCTCTCCTCTAAGCCGTCCAATTTCGGGAGGGTTTTGCGGTATTTGAAGGCTGCCTTCCTAGTTTTAGTGTTGTAGCAGAGGATTTCTCTTGGGTTTAATTCGAAGACCGGGTTAAAGCCAAGTCTCCGTAGGACCTTGCCCTCTGAGGCGAAGGCAAGTCCTGGATTGAGGCTGTACCACAGGGGTTTCACGCCAAAAATGTCCCGGGCAAGATAGACCACCTCCCCTTCCCAGTAGGCAAAGGCATAGTCCCCATCTAGCATCTCAACAGTTTTTTCAACTCCCTCTTTTTCGAGGAGTTTTGCTAGCATCTCAGCATCGTTTTCAGCCTCTAAACTGTATTCCCAGGAAAGGGTCTGCCAGTTGTAGATCTCACAGTTCACGGTTAGACCCTGGAGGGGTTGGGGGACCCTGCCCACGATAGGGTGGAGGCAGTGGCCCAGGACATCCCCCCCTCCTGGGGGTTTTATGTTTTCAATCTCCTGGCTGTGACAAATCCAGTCTCGGCCTGCCAGGCCGAACCCTTCCCGCCCCCGATGTTCTAACATTTTAAGGGCTGAAATGGCAAAATAATTCGAATTTTTGATGTTAAAGAAACCGAAGATGCCGCACATGGAAACAAAGGTAATTTATGAACCTATCCGAAATAATCATGCTGCTCTGAAAGTTTATCCATACGTCATCGGTTAAGCCCACCATTCCTCCCTGAGCCTGTGTCTGTTTACGTGCGGATCAAGTGCCTGTGACTCATAAACACCCATTACTGTCTCAAACGTCCTTTCAATTCCACAATAACGAAGAATAATGGTAAGCTGATCACTGGCATTTTCAGCAAATATGGTACTCC
>CAZCCY010000002.1:0-13974 GCA_964497545.1 uncultured Methanosarcinales archaeon
TGAATAGTTACAAAAATTATATCTATTGACGTCTACCTCTCGAATGTGAGTTGTATGTGTTAACGCTACTTGACTTCACTTATTTCAATTTTACCATCGTTATAACAAACTATATATTTGATACGTCTCATTTTAGTCCAACTCCAAACAGAAACCACCTTACACTCCCCGTCTTTTAAATTATCTGTATTAATTATTATTTCAAGATTTTTTGTTAAATTCAAAATAAAAGCGAATCAGGTCCCTTAATCCCATTTGCCTAAGCGCTTTCTTCTACTGGAAAAATCTTTATTTTGTTCCCTTCTTTACATACAGCTGCCTGGGTACGTCCATCACCCCAATCAGCATCTAAAACCAGACACGTCCCTTCTTTAATCTTACTGGGGTCGATTGTAATAACATGCCTTTTCTTTTCTTCAGCCACAATGTTCACCCACTAGGTTATTGAACAGCTTTGGATAATAAATTTATGCTTATTCATTCTACGAGTCTTACCATCGTAAAGGAATGTTAACGAATATCCACACTCAAGAATATTAATATTAACTTAAATCTAGTGGTACTGTTTATTACTCCCTGGCATCATTTTTCTGGGTGAATATATGCTTGCTGACGCCCTGGTTAATGCTTTCAGATATCTTGTCCTGGTGCTTACTGTCATTACTCTTGCTATCCTCCTGGTGGAGGTTTTAATGGAGATGGGTTGGATTGCCAGGGCGGGGTTTCTGGCTGCTCCGCTGATAAAATTCGCCCATCTCCATCCGGAGTGTGAGGTTAGTTTTATCACGGCTTTCGGTTCTCCTACTGCTTCCAACTCTATTCTGGCAAGGCTCTATGACACAGGGATAATCGATAAGAACGAGCTGGTTATTGCGTCTCAGATTAACTCTTTTCCGTCTTCCATTGTGATAATGCGGTCTCTTGTGCCGGTGCTCATCCCGCTCCTTGGTAGAGCTGCCCTGATTTATCTTGGGATAATATTCCTGGTAGGTCTTCTTAGAACCGTTTTAGTCCTCCTGGTAGGCCGTCTCATCCTGGAAGAGAAGCCTTACCGGCATGTTAAATCCTCTTCTTCTGGTCTTTCTTTTCAGGAGGCTCTCAGGCGTAGTTGGAGGGAGTCTCGGGCTATCCTTAAGCGGATTGTTGTTAATATTGTGCCGGTCACTCTTGTTGTCTTTATTCTTATTGACCTGGGTTTTTTTGACTTTCTGGCAGGCTATGTGGAGGGTTATGCTGGCAGTCTGCCGGTGCCAAGTGAGGCTATGCCTATACTGGCTGCCTGGTTTGCCAGTAACATTGCTGCCTACACCGTTGCAGGTAGCCTCTACAATCAGGGCGTTCTCACGGTCAAGGAGGTTGTTGTCACCCTTCTTCTTGGCAGGATACTTTCAAGTATCACCCGGGTGCGCACCGAAATCCCGTTCTATCTGGGAATCTATGAATACAGAATAGGGTTTGAGCTTATGGCCATCTCAATATTCCTGCGGAATGGCGTGCTTCTTGTTGTAACGGTTTTGCTGATACTGTTCTGGTAAAAATATTATTCCGGTATTGTTCTGGTAGCCCCATCCTTCCTATTTGTTTTCAGTGTTTGTCTCCTGCTGGGTTTCTCTTTTTTCTAGTTCTTTTATCACGGTCTCGTATCTTTTGGCCACTCTTTCTAGGATGTCTTCTGGGGCGTTTTTGTGGGTGGGGATTAGGATGTCTGCTTCTCCTATTTTTTCGCCTTTGCCGGTCTCCTTGTAGTCTGGTGCTACCCGGAGGCCCTGGGGTGAGATGTTGAGGCGTAAATCCTGGATGATGCGGGCAGCCATCTCGGTTACTGGCTGGACTTTTGTGTGTATGCCCATCGCCCGGGAGAGGTAGTTTTCTCGCATTTTTTTAATCCGCTCAAGGGAGGCTTCCACTTTCGCCCGGTCCCCATATCTGGCAAGGCTCTCCAGGGTCTCTGCCAGGTCCTGGAAGGTGGTGGCTTTGGCTTCGATTATTTCGCCCTGGTAGTTGTTTATCCGGTCCCGGTAGCCTGGAGCGAGGACAAGCAGTTTCAGGTTTTCAAGTTCTCCGCTGTAGGGGTTTACAATGGCGTATTTTCTTATGCCCGCCAGCTCCATTAGCGATCGGTACATGGGTGTGACCCCGATTTTGCCTCCAAGCTCCAGGCCCTGCTCCCGGGCTAGCTCCAGGATTTTCTCTCGCACCGCCTGGGGGCTGTCATCGCTCAGGCCGAAGTACTCGGCAAACCTGGGTGTGGTCTCAAGCAGCCTCGTCCTACCCTTGGGGGTGGTTTTAATCAGTCCCCGCTCTTCAAGTTCCCGGATGTGGCTGTAGGCCTGGTTCCCCCGGATGATGGCAAGCCTTGCAAGGGTGATGGGCTGATAGTAGGCGACCATGGCAAGGGTGCGCAGCACCGGGGATGAGAGCTCCCGGGGTGCAAGGTCCCTCACCCTGTCTGCAATCTGGGGTTTAACCTGCATCAGATACCCATCTCCAAGCTCTATTATCTCCAGCGATGTCCTGCGGCTCTGGTAGTCCTCTAGCAGCTTTGCAACCGCTTTACGCACCACCCGGACGTCCCGGCCCACAACCCTTGCAAGCTCCTTGAGGGTGAGACTCCTGCCAGCGGTGAAAAGAGCAGCCTCAATCACCTCACAGTCCTCAAACAACACAAGACCTCCCATTCCAGCAGATATTTTCATCCACCCCTCTTGGAAGGGAGAATGTAAAGCTCGGAAAAAAGCTCTTCCTGCTCAAGCCGGATTTCCCGCCGGTTAGCCAGAAACAGCAGGGAAATATACGTCATAACCGGACTGGAACTCTTCTCAAGTCCCCTCAACTCGCTGAAAGTCAAAAACGTCCTCTCCCGCAAAACGCCGCCCAGAAGCCGGCTCAAAACGTCTATCCGCTCCTCCAGATTCTCCTCGTGAGCAATCTCCAGGACCTCCTCAGTCGTAATACTCTGGACATCCTCTCTGTCCTCTTCCCTCCTCTTCATTCTACGCTGCTCTACCACCTCGGCCTTTTTCAACTCACAAATCAACTCCTCCAGGGTGACAGGTCTCCGAGGACGCCGCCGCAAAAGAGGGCGGGGGACAGGGAAATCCTCCACACTAACATCCTCAAAATCATCCAGAAAATCCGCCTCTTCCTCCTCACACCGCTCATCCTCCACCAGGGCATCAGACTTCATTTTAAGAAGAATAGAAGCATAGAGAAGCGTCCTGCCACTCACCCTCAAATCCATCCCCTCAAGCTCCCTAACCTCCTGGAGAAACCTGTCAGTAACCTGGATAATATCAATGTTCCAAGGGTCAATCTCTCCCCGTTGAGCCAGATTCAACAAAATCTCCACAGGCTCCTTCGCCACAACATCAAACCCAGAAACGACATCAGATGAAGACCCAACTTTATCCAATACCATACCTCCTCTTCCAACTAACACACATTATAACCATCATACTAGTAATAATGGCTGATTATCGTTACCTTCCGGTAAAAATATTCAGCCTTACCCCCAACTCTCCCCATACCTTTCCAGTTTTAATATCGAAAAATCAATTGCCACTTACAAAGCCAAGCAGAGTTACGGATTTTAATAGCTTTGAAAGGTTTAACTGGCTAAAAGTGAAATGGACGTGTTATATCATTTCTTTTATTTTTTCTGCTTTTTCTGGCAGTTTTTCCTCCAGGATTTCCAGGAATACCTCGCGGTCTTCTTCCATTAGCATTCTCAGGGTTTCTTCTCCCTGGAGGATGAGGTCTGCCAGGTATTCCAGGTCCTCTTTGTCCAGGTTTTCCATTCTTTTTTTGAAGTCCTGTGCTGACTCGGCAAAGTGGTGGGAGACTGGCGGTAGGATGGCTTTGAAGGTGTGGCCTGAGGGGGAGATAATGTCTTCTCTTATTTCGGGTGCGAGTTTTCTCAGGATTTCCCGGTCTCGCTGGGTGAGTTCTCGCATATTCTTATTCGATGAACCCGCTTGAGAGTAGGGCTGCTCCCACGGCTCCGATGTACTGGGCGTTCGGTGGTACATGTACCGGTGTTTTAAGCAGGTCTTCCAGTGCCCGGGGTAGTCCTGAAATTAGGGCGGTTCCGCCTACCAGGAGTACGGGTTCTTTTATGTCGATTTCCTGGAGTTGTTGTTCGAAGAGCTGTTCTGCTACGCTGTGGCAGGCTGCGGCTGCCACGTCTTCTGGGCTTGCCCCCTGGGAGAGGGAGTTCACCAGGGACTGGATGCCGAAGACTATGCAGTAGCTGTTCATTTTGATGTTTTTTGCCATACCCTTGAGGGCCAGGGGGCCGAGTTCTTCGATGCTGACTCCCAGGCGTTTTGCACTCATCTCCAGGAATCTGCCTGAGGCTCCGGCGCAGATTCCGCCCATTGTGAACATGCCGGGTATGCCGTCGAGGACTGAGATGGCTTTGTTGTCCATGCCGCCGATGTCTATGACTGTCGCAGGTCCCTGTTGTTTGTCTGCCAGGTAGACTGCGCCCTTGCTGTTTACGGTGATTTCTTCCTGGACCAGGTCTGCCTTGAAGTGTTCTCCTATGAGGTAGCGGCCGTAGCCTGTGGTGCCCAGGGCTTCTATCTCTTTTCGTTTGATGCCTGCCTCATGGAGGGCGTCGTTGAAGGCTTGTTCTGCGCTTTCTATTACCTTGGTGGTGGGCACCCAGCCGGTGCCTATGATCTGGTTGTCTTTCATTACAACGGCCTTGGTGGTGGTGGAGCCTGAGTCTATGCCTGCGGTGAGTCCGGTTTGTTCCTCCCTGGCTAGCAGGCTTTTGCGTCTGGCTGTGGTGGTGAGGGCTTCCATTCTTGTCAGGAGGGTGGTGGAGGTTGTCCGTTCGGTGAAGGAGTAGCTGATTACCGGTATCCTTGCCTTTTCGTGGATGTAGCTGCGGACTTCTCCTCTCACTATGGCTCCTTCAGCGCATCTGAAGCAGGTGGTGACAAAGACTGCGTCTGCCTTGGTTTTGCCTTCCACAATGGATTTTGCCCGGGCCATGATGAGTTTGAGGTCACCGCTGGCCACTTCCATGCCGAATTCTTCCTCGATGTTCTCGATGTCAAGGACATCTATCTCTGGGAAGATTATTTTGGCGTTGACGGTTTCTGCTGCCTCTTCGATTTCCTGCTGGACTCCGCTGTGCTCTGGGCCGCAGGATAGCTGGGCGATTTTAACGAGTTCACTGGACATTTTCCTCACCTTTCACTTCCTCTTCTTCTTTTTTTGTTTCCAGGGAGTTGAGGAAATCTCTTATTGCTTTAATAAAGGTTTTTGCTTCTTCCTCGTTTTTGGGGTATTCAAGGTCAAGGTAGGGTATCCCTTTGTTGCGGATGAGAAAGTTGACGAGTTCGTTTGTCCTGGCGCATCCGATGCATCCGAAGGCTACCGGTGTGTTTTTGACCAGGATGGCTGCCTCGGCTGCCTCTAGGAGGGGGTCGTAGAGGGCCATCCTCCCCCTGACTCCTGAGGGCACATCCACTGCAGCGTATTTGAGCCCGATTTTCGGGTCTTCTGAGGTCATGTTAAGGGGGGGTGAGTCAATACTTGGGGTCTGGATTTTTTTTCTTATTTCCTGGGCTATGGCCAGTGGGTCATGGCCATAGCGTTCCACCAGGTCTGCCAGTATCAAACTGTTGGTAGGGTATATGAAAACCTTGGCCATATACACAATTCTCCATCAAATTTCATTTAATATTATTTTTCATTGTCCTGTTATTCTGTCTCTTCCTATTGTTCTGTCTCTATTATTTCCTGGAGCCTGTCCACACTTATTTTCTCTTCCTTCACAGGCTCATATGGCTCTGGCTCTTCTTTTTCCAGGGCTCTCAGACCTGCCGCAATTAAGGGTAGCATTTTCTCCTCTTCCTGGAGGAAATGGAAGCCGGGTTTGGCGCCTCCACCGCGTCTTGCCCTGCACCGGTAGGGCTCACCTGGCAGGAAGGCCCGCTCTTTTATGAAAATACCATAGGGGTCGAGCTTTCTTATTTCACTTGTCACTTTTTTAACTGTTTCCTCGTCTCCTGTCACAAGGACTCCGAAACAGGTCTCCTTGACCATCAGGTCTTCTCCCATCTCATAGAGCTTCATTAAAATGTCGCTGGGCAGGATTTTACGGGACTGGACAACTATCATCTTGGTTACCGGCATAATTTTTTAGCTCTCCTTTTCTTTCAGATAGAGGGTGTCTCCCTGTTTAAGCCCTTTCAGTTTCTCAAGTTCGAGCACCCGGCCTATTATGTTTGTTGCCTCGAACTTCTCGCCGGTGGGCCCGTATTTATCATCGTCCACAACTCTAACTCCAATGGTGCCGTACCTCTTGGCCGCCTGGTTGGTGACAGCGAGTTCTCCTGCCTTCACCACCCCTTTGGGGGTGTTCTCTGGTGTAAGCTCCTTGTAGGACTCGGCCCGTTTCTCGGCTTTGAAGAGATATGTGTTCTCGTAGGTGAAATAGACGGGCAGTGCCCCGATAGGCCGGTCCTTGAGGCGGAGGGAGTGCCGGAAGAAGTCCAGGGTTTTGGGTGCAAGTTCATCGTAGAGTTCGACTTCTACAAGTTTAGCTGGGGGTATGCCTGTTACTTTCACCCTGCCTGACTTGAGGATTTCCAGGGTTGTGTCAGGCTCCTGTTTAACAATTATTGCGTCATCCTCCAGGTAGCCTGCAGGCTCCATCTCAACTCCATGCTCTTTCAGGGCCTCCCGTGCCTCCTGATAGCTCATTCCCAGGAGGAGGATGCGCTCCGGGTTTGTTTTGACATGGAGTTTGTCCCCTGGCCTTGCAAGTTTCACAAGCTCGATCCCCTGGGTGACCCTGCCTACCACCGAGTGCACACCACTGGAAGTGCGATCCGCCCGATAAATGTAACATCGGCCAACACCGTTTCCCTCGGTTCTTACCGCCACCGTTCCTTCCAGGCGGGCGTCCCAGGCCTCGTAGGGACAGGTCTCACCCTGGAGGGTGTTGTCTGAGATGAAGCTGCTGGAAACCACATCGGCTTTGAAAACCCTGTGTCTTGTAATCCCGAGGAGGTGTTCTGCACCCTCGGGAGCCTTAGAGTTGAGTTCGACCAGGAAGTAGGTGAAAATCTTCATCCCGTCTTCCAGTTTCGTCTTTAAGTCCTGGGTTGAAATCTTCTCTGCCAGCGTCTCCCATCTGACTATGGGCTCGATTTCCAGTATCCTGTCCCCGTGTTCAAGCTGTGCCAGCACATTTTTACCCCGCACCACCCGGCCGAAAACACCCTCCCTGGGCGCGCCATATGATGAGGTATGGCGGCGGCGGCAGAGTATCAGCAGAGTGTTTTTAGGGTCGTAACCACCGGTCCCAAAAAGAACATCATAACCATTGTATTCCACCGGCTCACGTTCCGGCTTAACATCTGTCTCCACAGTCCCTATGGCAACAGCATCCAAAGCCGACCATCTAACCCTGGCACCCTTGAACCGCTGGTAATATTTCATCCAGTCTTCATTTTCTCCCACAAGTTCCAGGTGGATTTCGCCCTTGGTGGTCTCAAGCCGATATTCCCTGGTCTCCTCTTTCTTCTTTTCTCCAATCTTGATTATCCCGATAGCTGTACCTTCAACTCGACTTACACCAGCTTTTTGAAGCGCGCCGTCAAGCACTGCTCCGTCTTCGAGTTCTATCTTTTTACCGTCAACCTCTACAGATATCAAATCGAAATATCTCCTCCCTCCAATTTAAAGTTCTTTCGCAATCCCGCTCAGCGCTTCCTTTCTCTCCTCCTCGGTCAGCTTGGAGAGAACAGCATCCGTGTCCCCAATGTCCACAATTTTGCCAAGCCGCATGAGCGCGGCCCGATCACACACCTCTGCCACAAAATCCATGTCATGGGACACGATGACAAATGTCTCGCCAAGCTTTTCTCTGGCATGCAGAATCGACTTGGAGACTTCCATCTTGGTGATGGGGTCCATGGTCCCTGTGGGCTCGTCAAAAACCAGAATTCTGGGCTCCTTAATCAGGACCTGGGCAAGAGCCACCCGGTGCCTCTCCCCCTCGCTGAGCTCGTCAGGCATCTTGGTGAGAATCTCTTTTGCCTTCTTCTCGCTGAAACCGGCAGTCATGAGGGTCTGGATGGCCTTCCGCTCTCCCAGTTCCATGGGCAGGTCAAGGCCGATGGACTCGGTGAGGTTGTCAATAACATTCCTGTGGGGATAGAGGGAGTACTCCTGGTGGAGGATGCCGATGTATTTGGCAGCCCTACCCTTCTTATCAGCACCCCACTGGGTCATGTCAATCCACTCATCCCCAATTCTCACCTCGATTTTACCCTTGGTGGGACGCAAAAGCCCTGTTATTATCTTGGAGGTGGTGGTTTTACCTGCGCCGCTCACCCCGATCAAACCGAAAATCTCGCCTTCCCTCACCTCGAGGCTCACATCGTTCACAGCTCTCACAACCCCCCGGTCCAGGGAGAAGTAGGTCTTGTAAAGATGTTCAGCCCGGATAATGGGAGCACCAATCTCTGCTTTTGGCCGCTCTTCAATGACGCTTACGTTCTCCATGAAAGCAGCCGCAATATCAGTGGGAGACCCCTCCTGTATAATCTTTCCATTATCCAGCCAGATGGCTTTGTCGGCAAGTTCCTCAACCACTTTGGGCCAGTGGGAGGTGATTAGCATGGCCATGTTGAAATTGCGTTTTGCTCGCATCATACTCTCATGGACAAGCCTTGCTGTCTTGGTGTCCAGGGTGCCGGTGGGTTCGTCTGCTAGGAGCAGGAGAGGGTTCTTCACAAGCTGGCGGGCCAGTACCACCCGCTGTTTCTCACCGCCACTGAGCTCCCGTGCCACATGCATCATCCGGTGGGAGAGCTGCACCTGGTCCAACAGGTCTGCAGCCTTCTGGATGGCGCCAGGCCCAGAGTCCCCTATCTCCTGGAGAGCGTTCATCACGTTAACAATAACCCGCTCATCCCCGTAGAGAGCGAAGGTCCGCTGAAGCATTATCGCTATTCTCCGGGTGATCGCTTTGCGGAGAGGGTCGTGGAGGGGGAGTGAGGCGAAGTCAGCCGTAATCTTCTCAAGCTTGCCTTTACACTTGGAACACGCTAGACCATGCCTGCTGGCAGCCTCGATATAGCCGCATTCGGTACACCTGGAGAGGTGGTAAAGAACCTCGCCTGAGATACTGGGGAACTCCTCAACACCCCTTAACACATGCATTAAAACCGACTTACCGGCACTGCTTTTTCCAAGTATGCCCAGCACTTCTCCTTCTTTAAGGGTTAAATTAATATTCTTAAGGACGTCAGTCCCATCAAAACCCACACAAAGATTCTTTACTTCGATGAAAACTGTCATAGAATTCCTCCAGAAACTGGATTTGCACCCGGCTCACACAACCAGTAAGTGTCAGTACACGGGATACGTATCTCCTCTGACGCATATAAAATTAACCAAGAGAAGCTCATGGGGAACTTTAGATGGAAAGACCAATACATAAACATAACGATAAATAAGTGAAATTCAGCAGTCAGAAAGGCCATAACGCCAGGTTTGCCCCCCACTTGAACGTTAAACCTACAGAGAGAGTCCGCCTTCAGAGTGGGTCAAAGCATGTCTGAATAGTCGCAGGACAGCTTAACAGAATAATTCTACATCCCGGAACGATTCTACGCCAAAGAATAATACCTAATGCTATTTTTTCAATGTATTTTTTATTTCGACTTTTATTTCCAGGCCGCTTTGCTGGTTGTAGTTTTGGATGCGTTTTCTTGTGTGTTCCACCATACCCCCGCTGGTGAGGATGAGGCAGTTATAGCCTGCAATGGCCTGGAGCAGGGTCTTGTTAATGACATCTGAGGTGAAGTCTGGCTCCAGGTTTTCTTTTCTGGCAAGAGTTTTGGCTTTTGTCCCCATGACTCCCAGATAACTGGTCTCCAGGAGGGCCCTCTGGAAGTCTTCTCTGGTGTATTCTGAGGCGTCATAGATGCAGATTTTACCGGTTTCCTGTGGTGTGGGTGTGGGGAGGTGTACCACCAGGCATCCCTGTTTTCGCTCCAGGATTCTGCCAGACCAGGGGGATGGTGTGTCTTGGATGCCTGTGACCTGTAGTTGTCTGTCTTCTCTGGTTCTGGTGAAAGTTGCATATTCCCCTTCTCCTGGTTTTGGTGGTGGTGCCAGTTGTTTCAGGCTGGGGATGGCTATAAGCTCGATGAGTTCAAGTTCGTTTTTCGGGGTTCTAGCCGGGGGTACTGCCTGTCGTTTAAGGAGTTCGTGGTAGATGGTGAGGATTCTTGGCGGTGTGAGCTTCGCCTCACGGAGAAGTCCTGGCTTTTTGAAAATCTCATGGGGTGTTCCTTCTCCTATCAAACTCCCCTCCCTGAGAAGGTATAGTTTCTCGGCCCACTGGTAGGCAAGTTCCATGTCATGGGTGGAGATTACAATGGTTTTCCCCTGGAGGGCAAGCTCTTCCAGGAGTTCGATTACCCCTTCGCTCCCCTCAGGGTCGAGGTTGCTTGTGGGCTCATCCAGGATTATTACCTCTGGTTGCATGGCGAGTATGCCTGCAATCGCAGCCCGTTTTTTCTCACCACCGCTCAAAAGATGAGGCGGCTTTCCTGCCTTGCCTTCCAGTCCCACTATTTCAAGGGCCTCTTCCACCCTTTCCCTGACAAGGTCTACCGGCAGTCCCAGGTTTCGGGGGCCGAATGCAACATCCTGCTCCACGGTGGGTGCAAAAAGCTGGTCATCGGGATGCTGGAATACAATCCCCACCCTGGAGCGAAGACGCTGAAGAGACTCCCGGTCATACTTCAGGGGAACCCCGTCTAGACGTACCTCTCCCCTGGTGGGCTTAAGAATCCCGTTCAAATGTAACAGGAAAGTGGTTTTACCCGAACCATTAGCCCCAATTATCGCGGTTTTTTTATTCTCGATTTTAAGGGATACACCCCTAAGAGCTCTTGTGCCATCTGGATAAACATATTCCAGGTCTACGGTCTCGATCCCCATTTTTTCACGCCTTTATATCAAGCAGATAGGAAAGAACCGCCAGAAGTGCGGGTATCACGCCAGCCAGGATGGTGAGACCCAGCGGTACCGGGCGGTCTGTTTCAAGTTTCAGGTCTCCGGTGTAACCACGGGATTCCATGGCCAGGAACACCTTTTCTCCCTGATCCAATGCCCGCTGGAAAAGGTTGCCGGAAAGCAGGGCCAGGGATTCAAGCCACCTCTGCCTGGTAGAATAGCCAAGCCTCACCTCCTGGGCAAGCTTCATCCTGGCAGCCTCGTCAGCAAACACAAAAATGTACCTGTAAATCAGCAGTGAGAGTTCCACAAATACCTTCGGAACCCTGATGTGTCTGAGAATCAGGAGAATCTCGAAGATGGGAGTGGTAAAAGCAAGGAAATACATGGCAGAGGTGCCTCCAAGCACCCGGACTGAGAGAAGCACACCCCTCCAGAAGCCGCTAAACCCTACTTTGTCCAGGAAAAAAACCATCACCAGAAAGACCGGCAGGACAAACAGAAAAGGCAACGAAAGCCACCTGAAATAGACTCCAGCCGGGATGCCTGCCCGCACCACCGTAAGATAGGTCGCCACCAAAAAAACCAGAGATGGCACCAGGAGATTGTGAGACGAAACTACCACCAGCAATAGCAGAACTGAAAAAAGAATTTTGGGTAGTGGATGGAGGCTGAGAAGACGATTTGTGTGCACATGTGTGTCAAGACCAAAGCCAGCCAACCTGTAATCCTCCAGCCCTGTAGAACAATATCACAGGGTCTTCTACAGCAAAACCAATATTTAAAGTTTTCTTGTTTTAAGACAAAAAAAATTGATTTAGCCCTACCAGCCATCCATGTGAAGTTTTATTTTACGGCGGGGCGGCGGGCTGGGCTTCTCTGCAGGGTATCCCACGGGCACTATTGCTATTGGCTGGATGTTAGGTGGTATCCTAAGAACGCTTTTAACCCAGACCTCCTCAAAGGCTCCTACACAGCAGGTCCCCAAGCCGAGGGCATGGGCTGCCAAAAGGATGTTCATCACACTCGCCATTGCATCCTGGATAGTGTAGAGCTCCCCTCTCACCCCATAGACAGGAGTTGACCTGTCAGGGTTAGTGCACACCACCACTACCACCGGAGCCTCCTGGATGAAGGTCTGGTTCAGGGCGGCCCGGGCAAGCTCCCCTTTAATTTGAGAGTCTCTGACCAGAATAAACTCTCTGGCCTGCAAGTTTCCGGCAGAGGGCGCATCCTGGGCCGCCTCCATTATCACCTGGAGCTTCTCTTCCGGTACAGGCTCCCCCCTGAACTTACGGATTGACCGCCGCTCTTTAATTGCTACAAGACAGTCCATATAATTATAATTTACCACCTACTATTTAGCCATTGGTGCAAAGTTTAATCTGATGGCGTAAGTTTAGTCTGGTAAGGTGTGGGCTTGGGAGTGTCAAGGGCTAGTAGCTGGCGCAGGATGCTGAAAACAATGTTCTCAGAGAGCCGGGAGATGTTCTCATCCGGCTCCTGGGGCTCATAGCCCGGGTCCCCAGGTGGTACTAACCCTTCAAGAGCCTCCCGGTACATCTCAAGTTTAGGATGCCGGGACTCCCTGACAAAACTTGTATTCACCGGCACAATACCAGTTAACTCTAACTCCCGTTTAAAGCAAGGCCTGTTAAAGAGTTTATAAAAGGTACAGACCCCCACTGCAAACTTCTCTTCAGGTGTAAGACCCCGCAATTTATCCCCTACCAAACTGTAAATCTTCCGACTCCGCTGACTGTTAAGCGAGTAAACCTTAGAAGGCGGAATATTCTCTTCCTGCAGCAGACCCATGTCATGGAGAGCCCGCAGATAACCTGTAACAATGAGACGGTGCTGATCCAAACCCTCCTTTTTTAACTCCCGACAAATACCACTAATAGACATAGGTTTACTGCTCAAAATCCTCTGGAGAGCCCCATAAAACTCAGACATCAAACCACTAATAAATAACCAAACCTGGTATAAACTTAGCTAAAATACCCTCCCACCCTGTAGGTGGTTACCAAAGCCCCACCTGAAACTGTTGATCCCTTCGTTATGATATGGTATGCATCAAGCACACCATCAGAACATTCTTCATATTCCTCTATGTAGGGATTTCTGAAATACATAGCAAACAGGTTCAGTAAATTCCTTTTTTGATGAGGTTATCCCAAAACTATGAATATACTACATATGCCATGAATTTGTCCCAATAGGTGTTTTATCTTTTCAGATACGTCAAATTCCAATGTTCATCCCCTCCCCTCCCTTTTTGAAATAAAAATAAGCGGGGATGAACACTAAAAATTGTTGCTTATTTTTATCACATATATTATAACTGTTACACTGGTTTACTGTAAACGCGAAAAACAGCTAATTTTAAATGGCGAACCTATGAATTGGTAACTACCTTCCTTCTTACAAAGAAAGTAACATCAGAGTTTAAGGCGAGAACGTCAGCTCAAGATTGAATACAATTATGTAGTATATTTATTTAAATATACTAAATAGGCAGGGTCTGGATTAAACCTGACTACTGGACAAAAAAGTTGACAGTCCCTCTCACATATTCTCGAAACATATTTACCTACAAAACACACTTTAATAACCTAATAACGCCTCGGTGGCTCAGTCTGGCAGAGCGAGTGACTTGTAATCACTAGGTCGGGGGTTCAAATCCCTCCCGGGGCTTCTGTACAATTTCAGTTTTTTAGAAAACCTTTTTAAGACTATCAAGGTAACCTGTCAATCCGGGGGTTAAATCGATAATCTCAAATAGAAAACAAGACAAAGTTGTCATGTTAGATTAGAAGGAGGGTAGAGATGTGCGCACTTCCTTGCAGTTGTACTGACCTTGCCGGAAGTAAGGTCACAGAAAAGCAATCCCCATAAGTGCAAATGGTACCTCCAGAAAAATTACAAATCACTGAATAATATTATATCGGCATCCATAAGAGGATAATTTAGTAAAGT
>CAZCCY010000002.1:14074-55349 GCA_964497545.1 uncultured Methanosarcinales archaeon
AGTTTATGAGGGGTAAGCCAGGTAAAACCGCTAATATGCTTTACAGGAAATATCAGCAGAAGAGAGGACAGCTGGAATGGAAGAATACGGAATGTAAGAATATTCGGAGAAAGGTCACTGCAGGAAACCCCTGTAGTAGAAATGAAAATCCGTACAACAATGTAGATAGTATGACTTTGAGGGGAGTGGATGATAAATGCTTTCAGTTGTGATTCCAGCATATAATGAAGGACATCACATCTATAACAATCTTCTTAGAGTCCACAACCAGCTTGAGGAATCCCGATGTGAACATGAGATAATAGTTGTAAATGACGGCAGCCGGGACTCAACCGCCGAGGAAGCGAAAAAAGCCCTGGAAGAAGTAGACGTAATTAAACTTGTCTCGTATTCAAAGAACATGGGAAAAGGCTATGCAATCATTGAAGGGATTAAAAATTCCTCTCAGGAACTGGTAACCTTCCTTGACGGAGACCTGGATATCCCACCCGGCCAGATAAAACTGCTGATAGACAAACTCTACGAAACCGGTGCAGACGTAGTAATACAGTCTAAAAGACACAAAAAAAGCATCATAGAAGGATACACCTTCAAAAGGAAGTTTTTAAGTCTATCTTACAACCTCATAGTCAGGATGCTATTCAATCTACCGGTCTCAGACACCCAGGTAGGACTAAAACTATACAGGAGAGAGGTAATCGACAAAATCCTCCCCAAACTCCTAGTCAAACGATACGCTGCAGACCTCGAACAGCTTGTACTAATCCGCAAATACGGATACAAAATCGCAGAATGCCCGGTCCACATCAGATACAAACCCAATGGAGACACAATAGGAATCAGAGACATAGCCAGAATCGCATGGGATACGGCTGCTATCTACTACAGACTAAACATCACAAAATACTACGACAAGCCAACCCAGTTTTAATCAACAGGTAAAATTTCCAGAAAACGGGGATTGCATCCCTTTGGTTATGCTTTGATTTCACATTATAGCAAAAAGCATAACCCTATAGAATAAAAAAAGACGTTAAAAAATAGAAGGGGAGAAAGGGGGGTGAGTTTCCCCCTTTTCAGTTTTACGGGTTGGCTGCGTCGAAGCCTGGCGGGTTAACTCCACCGATTGTTGGAGGAGCGGTTGTACCAGTGGTATCGCCAGTCTGGTTACCATAGGTTTCAATGTCAGCTGTGCCAGCAGCAGCGAAGTTGTCCACAGTCCAGACATGATTGTCATTTACTGTGGCATTCATTACCAGCATGTACCTGTGCTGCCAGTTGATGTCCACTGCCACGTGTGTGTGACAGCCGATACAGGCTTCGTTTGCACCCTTGAGCAGGTTTGTCTTATTGGCGGGGTCGTCTGCAGATGCTGAATTCACAAATGGCTTGTGTGCCTCAGCACTACCGTTGAAGATGCTTCTGGCATCGTTTCCTGGACCGGCAGCACCATGGCAGTCCAGACATGCTACAAGGGCTGCTGCATGGAAGTCTGCTGCTGCCCTCTCTGGATTAGTTCCAGCATTTTTTGTCCATGTCAGACCCTCATTGGTGGGTGCTGTTGACATGTGGCAGCCAAAGCAATCCTGACCCAGGTGAGCGCTGTTCACAGCTCCTGGCTGGCTGAGCTCCTCTGCAATGTCTGCATGGCATTTCTCACAGGGAATAGCGTTTCCGCTGCTTCCGCTTGTTATTGTATCGTAGAAGTTGTGCTGTCCTGCGAACAGTGCCATGGTCTGGGGCAGTGCGAACATTCCCACTGCCACTACTGCGAGTCCCAGAAGGACTATTTTATTACTCATTTTTTATCTACCTCTTATCCTATCCATCTATTTATTTTATCCACCGGCTTTTGCCGGCTTCTCTATCCATCCTTTCCGTTTTTAAGGGAGAGATTATGCTTTCACTTCCTCTCCTTGTCTTTCCATCTAATATTACTTTTTCAGTTAATCGCATATAAGCATTTCTATTTCGGCTCGGTCCAGTTCAGGTTCTGGACAACATAGCCTATTCTCTCTCCTTTTTTATTTACTACTATTATCGAGACGTGAAGAGTATCATTTGGAACCGGATACATTCCTTCCCTGAAACCCAGGGTGAGGTTGTATTTACCTGGGCCATTGTAGGGTGTGTATGCCCAGGGGCCAATGGAGGAACTTATATTTTTGTATTTAGTGACCCAGACCCTCCCTCCAATTGTAGGGAAGCTTTCTGCTAGCATTTCTTTGGGTCGTTTGATGTAGTCTATGGTTGCTGGTGTGATGGTGTATTCTTCTGCCCTGACAGTCCCGTTTGTTTCGTTGAGTAGCATTTCTACCTTGAGTATGGGCACCTTTTCCGTGGGATTTTTGATGCACCCGCTCAGAATAATTAACAGCAGTAAAATAACGGTTTTCTTCATTTTCACCTATCCTATCAGTTTGATGAGGGCGTTAAATATCCTGCCTATCAACTGCCAGATGGTTAGGTATTCGGTTTCTGCTGGTATATTATTTTTTTCATTTACGGTTCTTGGGACCAGGATTTCCTTGGGGATCTCTTTTTTTCCTTCCAGGTATTGTTCTCCGAATTTTCCGTGGCATGCCGGGCATTTCTTGGCCAGGTCGGTGTGGACTACGTGGGCTCCACCCTGGTGGCAGGAGAGACAGCTTGTGGTATTGGGTTTCATGAGGGTTCCGTTTTCTATTGGGTGACATTTTCCACATTTTACATTGGGCATCACCCGGTGGAAGTCCTGGGCTGTGAGCTTGTAGGGGTCGTTGCCCTTGTTTCCTACGTGGCAGCGGATGCAGGGCCTTGAGCCGTGGAGCCGGCTTATTTTTCCAATGTCGATTTCCAGTCCCCTGGGATTCTCAGGTCTGTTACCGTGACAATTATCACAATACTTTTCGATTTTTTTCGCTCCCTTCTCGCCGAGGAGGTTGTAGTGGCATTGGATGCATAGCCATCCTGGATGGGATGGGTCTGCCAGGCCGTCTTTCACCTCTGGCAGCTCATATGCATATGCTACAGATGTCAGCAAGAGCAGTGTCAGCAGGGAGAGGAGGGTTTTCATTTTTACTTTATTGTTTTTGTTTCTTTGTAGCTATTTATTATTTCTTTCACCTATCTAATTTTAATTTTATTAGAATATAAACTATGGCCAGGGTCAGTGGTAGGCTGAAGCCTGGGGTTTCTTTGGGGGGCTGTGGCTGTTCCGGGGGTGGCTGTCCTGGCGGGGAAGGGGTGGAGAGAAGTGGGGTTTCTCTTGGTCTCGGGGTTATGGTTAGGGGGTGTTCTTTTCTCAGCACCCGGATGGTTGCTTTGTTGGTGGTTTTTTTGTGGTAGTAGCGGGATTGGCGGTAGCCAGGGGTGTAGTGGGGTTTGTCTATTATTTCTAGTTGTGCCGGGGGTAGGTTGTAGGTTCCGGTCTGGTTGAACTGGAGGGTGTAGGTCAGGGTGCGGGGTTCTTCTGGGTAGAGGATGCCGCTCCAGTTGGGGCTTCCGGTTTTGAGGGTGGCATTGGATGGTAGGGTGTCTTTGACTGTTACCACTGCGGCCAGGTCTCCTGAGTTTTTCAGGGTCAGGGTGATGGTGGCGGTCTCGCCCTGTGTGAGCTGTTTTGGGTCTGCTTTTTTGACTGCTGTGACCTCTGGGCCGCTTACTATTATTTTTGGGGTGTTTGACCTGAGGGTGTAGTTCACCCCCTGGAGTTGCCATCTCAGAGTGGCGGGTGGGGTGAGGATGGTGCCAGGGGGCCTGGGTTTCACCTGGTATGTGATGCTCTTTTGTCCCCCGGGTGGGAGGGTGAGGTTCCAGGTGAGGGTTGTGTTGCCCTGGAGGTCGGGTGGCAGGGTGTCTGTCAGGGTTGCATGGGGGATGGGGATGCTTCCGTTGTTTCTGGCTGTGATGGTGATGTATGCTGTGTCGCCGAGGTAGATTTTCTCGGAGGCGTATTTCACAAGCTCAACGCGGTGGGCGGGTAGGATGTGGGCGGTTGTTTTGTCGGTTTTCTCGTATTTTTCTCCCAGGACATCTTCGCCCCAGGCGCGGGCTGTAATCAGGTAGCTCTGCCCTGTCAGATTTGAGGGGGCTTTGAACCTTATCTGGTAGATGGGGGAGGATTCTCCTGCCTCCAGCTCGTGGAGGTCGAAAATAATTCTGTCCCCGGCAAAACCCCATCTGCCCTCTGGCATCTCCCGGAGGGGGAGGGTTGAGTTCACCTCTAGGAAGGCCCTTTTTAGGATGGCTCTTCCGGTGTTCACAACCGAGGCATTAACCGTGATGGTGTCACCCGGGGTGTATTCCTCCTGGTCGGTGAAGACCGTCACCCTTATGCCAGGTCTGCCCCGCACCCTCACCCTGATTTTAACCCAGGTGTCAGCCTCCACAATCCCGCTTCCAAACACAGGCTCGGTGTAGTTAACCTTGACCAGGGTGATATTCAGGATATTGTTGAAGACCGAGACATCTCCAGCCCCCATCACAGCCTCGAACACCCTATCCCCCTTCTTATCGTAGATGGAGATGAAGGCTGATTGGTTTAAAATGTCTGTAGCCTCGATGGTGTAGCCCTCTCTTTCCAGGGTGTCGCCCATGTGGAGTATGGATGTCCGGGGGTTCACCCATTCAATGTCTGAATACAGCGATTGAACTGGAATCGGCAAGAGCAGGAACAGAACGACAAAGAGGATACACCCTCTCTTTTCAAGCCTCTCTTTCATTCTCAGGTTCACCCATGTTTATCTGGATTATTCCTCCGCTTGTCACCTCGTCTTCGCTGACAGATACAGATATTAACTGGTTGTTTAATTTCATTTCGTAGCCTGCTGTGGTGGGGTAGGGTACTGTGAAATTGAAATCTCCTCTGCTGTCAGCTTTTGTGGCCTGGAGGTAGGTGAGTCTCCGGCCCTGGTTTGTCAGAATCTGGAGGGTCAGGTTCACCTGGCTTCCTGGCAGGGTTTTTCCTTTTATTTTTGCACCTGGGACATACTCGAAGATTTTAATGTAAGGCACAGGCCTGTTCAATAACGGGTCATAGGCTAAACTGCGGGTCTCGTAGACCAGCCGGTAATGCTGTAGCCCTCTGCCGTCCAGGAGATAGAGCCTTGCATACATTGTCCTGAGATACCTCCTACCTGGCAGGCCGCTGGGGTCCAGATAGTCCCGGAAGCTCTGGCCCAGGGTGGAGACTATGGCAGGGAAGGTGCCGGAGAGGGTGAGGATGTTCCCTTCACTGCGAATGTTGAGACCCATCTTGTGGTCCAGGATAACATATCTTGCCCGGTGGCGGTCCATTAACCGGTTTGCGTTTGTCTCGTTCTCTGAGGTGAGGAACTCTGCAGACTCTTTCAGGCCGAGCTGGAAGTTGTTGGCCACTACCGGCCGTTTTGAGAGGTATTCAATCCAGTGGCCATAGTCCCACCAGTTCATGACACCATACTCAGGTGGGTAGCCGGGCGTGTTGAAACTGCTGGTGGCCGGGGTGGCTCTTTCCAGCCAGGAGAGGGCTTCCAGCCAGTCAGAATTGGGCCGGGGAGGGTTTTCTGCAAGAGCGAGGTCTATCTGGAAGCTTGAAACCCCAACAAGGACAAGAACCACCACAGGGATAGCATTAGACCTTGTGAGCCGGTTGAAAATTGTGAGCTGGTATAGGAGGTATCCTGTGAGGATTGCCAGGTTAACCGAGAGGAGATAGGCAAACCGCCGCTGTAAAATGGCGAGAGTGAAATTTACAAGCGTCCAGACCAGAAAGAAAACCTCGCTCGAGGATGCCTTTTTCTTGTACAAGAGGAGTGCTAGACCTGCCAGGGCGGTGTAGAAAGTCAGGGCAAAGGCGTTCCACACTGGTCGCAGGGTGAACTCGCCAAAAAAAGTGTAAAACATGGGTAGAGACTCGCTTATCTGCTGTATCGCCCTGTCCTGGCGGAGGAGGAAGGAAACACCCCCCTCCCCACTGGAAAGCCAGAGAAAACCAGCCACCCCGAGTATTCCGGCTGCCACGAGATAGAGAGGTCTGGCCCTGGAAACGGTGTAAATCAGGAGATATGCCAGCAGGTTTACCAGGAGGAAGATCACCTGGAACCAGGAGAGAAAGTTCTGGGAGACCTCTGGAGTCCAGGGCACCCCGGCAAGATATGCCAGGAGGAGCAGGTCCAGGCTTACCAGGATAGAAATTATGCCTGTAACAGCAAGCGGCCTGGAAGACACACCCCTGCGGGAGTTAACCGTGAACTGGATGAAAGAATAGACCAGGAGGATGCCAATGAAGATGGGAGCCCCAAGCCAGGTTAAAAGAGAGACAGCAATCAGAACACCGGTGGAAACCGTGAAAAAGAGGAAACGCCTGTTTTCAGCGAAACTGGCAAGACCAATGTTTTCACCACATTTTAGGGCTTTTAGAAAAGAGAGGTAAATCAACACTGAGAAGAGAACCTCGCTGATATGGTGGTCGGTGAAACCCAGAAACGAGATCTGGACATGGATAGGGGAAAGTGCAAGCACAAAAACCGCGAAAAGACTGGCAATCTCACCGAAAATCTCCCGCCCTATAAGATATACCGCGACAAGAGACAGAAGCCCCAGGAGCACCGGGAAATAGGCTCCTACATATTCCACCGTCCGGGAGCTGGGATTTCCAAGGCCCACCAGGAAAGAGACCGTGGAGATTGCTAGGTCATAGAGTGGCGGCCAGTTAACCGGCGCCCCAGCCGGATAGTTCATATAGGAATCTGAGGCCAGCAGTGAAGGAAAAACAGCCACCCTCCGCATGTGATAATAGGGGTCAGCCCCAAGAAAAACAATCCTGTCGCCAGAGAACACAGCAGGAAACGTCAAAAGCCTGACACCATAGCCCATAAGAACAATAAGCAGAACAGCCAGAACTTTTTTGTCCCTATCCATGTCTCAGACTTTCATTTTAATTTTTATTGTATCTAAACCTATCCTGCCTGCAGGTGTTACAGGGGGTGTCAAACTTAACCTGGAGGAGGAGCGGTGTATTGAATAAAAACAATTTTTATTTCGATGGAAGTTCTTCCAGAATTGATTGGGCACTGGCTATCAATGTTTCCCTTTCTTCTCTGGTTGCCAGGCGTGCCCCCTCTGCGAGGTTGGAGGTGATTACCTGGTATCTTCCCTGGAGGGTCTCTTCGGCTTTTGATTTTATTTTGTCTAGGTTTTCGGGTGTTGTGAGTATGGCTATGGAGGGGCCGGTGTCGATGGAGTAATATGCTGGGATGTTTTGTTTTTTAAGTTCATCAGCCATTTGCATCAGGGCGATTGTCTCGGGTTCCCAGGCTATAATACCGCTGGGGCCTGTCATCATGACAGCACGTAGCATCCTTGTATCTTCTTCTGCAATTCTCCCTATTTCATCGATATTTCTACTTTCGATGGCTTTGATTAGGTCTAATACGCGTTTGGGTTTCAGTGAGGCCCATTTCTCATAAAAAGGAGATAATAGGGCTTCATCGTGGACTTTCTCTGTTTTCAGTTTCATTGGCATGGGTATCACAGCCAGTTTCAGGGGGAGGGTGCCGTCGTCGATTCTTACTGCGTAGCATTCCTTGTGTTCTATTTCTGGGTGGGAGAGCCAGAGGGAGATTCCGCCTGTGGCAGAGCGGGTTGCCGAGCCGCTAAGCAGCCTTGCATAGATTGAGACAAGTCTCTTGTTGTTGCCGATGGCCTCTCCAAAAGCTGCGGTAATCAATGCCTTGGAGAGTGCACCGCCTCCCGAGGAAGAGGTGCCCAGCCCTTTACCAGTACCCTCTTTAAAATAGTTTTTAGAAACTACAAGTATCTTTGTTTTAATGCCGGTAGCTATTCTAAACGCATCTACCATCTGCATTACTCTTTCCCTTGCCCTTCCCTCTTCTTTCCTGCCATCTATGATGACAACGTCTTCCTTGAGTCCAGGATCGAATTTGACGTGGGTGACGGTTTTGAGCGAGTCATGGCAGAGGGATATTGAGGGAAAATAGGCTATTCTTAGATTGTTATCAACCATTCCCAGGTATTTCTGGATTCCGAGTATGGGGTAGGCGACTGAGGTGGCTTCTCCCTCTACCTCTGTCTTTTTGGGCAGGCTAGGTAATTTTTCGTTCAGGTATCCTTTTTCACAGAGGTATCTGATAATCTCTTCTGTCCCGTTCTCGATTCTGGTTATTGTCTCTCTGCTGATGTTTTCTCCTGTCATTAAATTGTATTGAAGTCTGTCCGTTCTTTTTCAAGGTTTTCAACCAGGGATGGTTGCCCTATCCCGCTTTCACCCAGCTCAACAAGTCTCTTTATCCTCTCAAATATAATGTCCAGTATCCTATCAAATGCACTTTCCCCCTCATCAGTGCTTATGACAGGTATGCTATATCTCCTAGCTTGTTCACACTGGTAGTCCTGTATTATCCTGTATATGTCCAGCACATCCAGGAGCCTCCTGGCCCCCCCTTTCAGGTGGGTTTTCCTGACCCTGTTTTTTATTCTCTCCCGATGTATTTCCTCTGAATCCAGCCTCAGCACCACAGGTATCACGCTAGGGTGATTCAACACCTCGATGTTGAATTGTTGCGGGAGGAAGTGGAGATACTCATAGACCATGGACTCCCCATCCCTTATGCCCCGGTCCACCACAACTCGCTCCATGGCTCTGTTCATTATTTCTGCCTGGGCCTCAAACCCTTTTATTATATTCTCCTCAGTCAGTTCTCCAAAAAATTTCCAGGAACTGTAAACCGAGGAGAAAAAGAAAGGGTTCTCCTTTTTAGAGACAAAAGCCCGCAGCGCAGCTCTGAAAGCATCTCCACCCATGACATTCCCAATTCCCAGAGAGGTCGCCACCTCTCTCGCCATGGTTGTTTTACCCACTCCAGGCACAGCCGCGAATAAGGGTAATATCGGCTCCCTGAGACGCCCCGACCCTGTCAGCTCCCGGTATTCCCTGTAGGTCAAATACCTCTCATAATATTTCTCTCCTTTATTTTTCAGCCAGGATTCAAAACCCTGGGGAGATAAACCTTTGAGGGGGGAAATCAACTCCCCGATTTCCCGGAGGCTCAAACCGGTAGCCAGCAAAAGGCTGTATTCATCATCATATATCATATTTTATAAACGGTGGGCCAGCTACTTTGTACTTCAGAGCCCTGTATTTTTTCAGCTTCTCCCCAACCTCCTCCTCATCCCGCACAGTACAATAAACATAAACCATGTTCCCCCCAGCAACTGTGAAATACACCTGAACTCCTGTCTCCCTCATCTCCCGGACACAATTTGTCACCTCATACATAGGGTCTTTTATCACCCTGACACCCACCCATTCCAGGAGGTAATGGAAATTCATGGCATCCTCCTCAGCTATCCTCATCAACTCCACCAAATCATTTTTTTCCACCGCCCGCAAAGCCCTCGAAACAACCTCCTCCCTCCCCTCCACCCTCTCCCAGAACTGTGGATGAGTAACAATCTTCTCATGAATCGTGTCAGCACTGTAACGCTCCCCCTCAAAAGGAATCGCAAATATCCTGAAATCCCTTAAATCACCCTCACTGGCCACCTGCCTCGCCCTACACCTCTCCCCCACCACCTCTGTAAGAGAAAGCCCCCCCACCATGCTGCGATAGACACTTTCTGATGCAAACCTCCCTATCTCCATTAATTCATCTTTTTCAATATCCAAACCAAAAAAATCAGAAATAGCCGTAACCAGAGCCGCGGCACCAGCATCAGAACTACCAGTAACTATATTATAATTATTAGAATATATCCTGAGACCGCCGTGATAACCAGCTCGACTCCTCAAAATATCGATTGCCCTGAAAATATCTTCCGACCTTGTACCCGGCACTTTTACCAGCCTCTCCCCATTGATAAAGAACTCAACTTGCCCCCCCTGACCTCCACTTACAACCGTTTCTGTTCTGACAGACTCTCTATCATCTGTAACAGCCAGACCCATGGTAGTGTAGAAAGGTATCCTCTTCTCTCTATTTTTCAATCCACCCAACAAGAGTACCGGAATAGTCGGATACGCAACCGCCGTAGTTCGCTCCTTCATAAAAAACCTCCACAGAAACCTCTACCTTTTAAACACCATCCTATTTCAAATTTTTGAACTACCATCCGCCGTTCAGCCATCCAGTACCATCAATCTTTTTTTAACAATAAATCCTCTGGAATCACTGTATAGTCCCATAAATTTTTTCGCATTAGACTCTTTTCAATATTTTCAGACATATTTTCACAACCCAAACAGTCTATAACCTATTCCAAATATGGCTTCTGGTGGCATTTTTCTCCAGAATGCCTGTTCTGGTGTCTCAAGTTCCTCAAAATTCAAACTTCCATGAGGTCTGTTGTTATACCAGTCAACAAACTCTTCAATTTTCACGTTTGTTTGTGGATGTTTTACCCTTACCAGGATTGGTTTAATTCCGTATTTCAGTATATGCTGTTTAAATTCGCCATCCCATTCTCTTTTCTCATGGATCCTATGGGCCCCAAATTCACTCCCATGATCCATGATAAGTTCTCTCAAAGGGCAAATTGACCAGTATCAGTAGTTGTAAAATACATCGCTGCATCATGCGGTTTTCAGTGCTGCATTCACAATGTGATAATTCCGGCCCAGCATATTGTTTTTAGCATTTTGATTTTACAAGTACTGAATATATCCTGCTGACATACTATGCTTTCGTTCATATCTGACCCATTTCCGTCTCTTCTTTTATTCTTGCTCCGAATTTAAAACGGTGGAAAGCTTCCTTGACAATCTCAGCTTCCTCTGGATTGTAAGGTCTCTTTGGTCTGCCAAGATTCAATCCTACTACTGGTTCTACACCAGTCTCTCTATATTCTTTCCATATCTGTTCCACCCTTCTTCTCGATATTTTCATGTCTTTTGCGATAGCTTCACTCGATTCTCCTTTTTTCTTATGGTTGATTATATAGCGAATTTTCCTCCTGTTCAGCTTCACACCCTGAACAGAAATTTCAGGGTAATATGGGATGCGAAATTTTTTTTGGGACTATATATCCTTTGCATTTGATTTTTTGGTTTTGTCTCAGCATTCTACTTTCTTTGTAGGTCGCGGTGTAGGTTGCAGGGGGGTTTCGTGGGTGGTTTGCTGTATTTTCTTATTTTGAAGTCGGCTCCGGTTTTTTGTGCGAGTTTTTGGCAGGTTTTGATGTCTACCATGGGTAGGTCTACTATTGTGAATCTTGTTTTTATTCCTGTTTTTTTGAGCTGGCGGGCGAAGGCGAGGATGGTGGAGAAGGCGTTTTTGAATTTTGGCTGGCAGAGGAGGTTGTAGGTTTCCTGGTTGTGGGCGTTCAGGCTGATGGACACTGTGTCTATGCCTGCCTGTGCGAGTTCTGTTGCCACGTTCCGGTGGGGGTGGATGAGAGGAGCGTGGCCGTTTGTGTCTATTCGGACTTGTTTACAGCCGTGTTTTTTGAGCCAGCGGGTTATGTCTAGTACCAGTTCTAGTCTGAGGAGGGGTTCTCCCAGGCCGGTGAACACTATCTCCTGGTAACTGTGGAGGTTGAGTTTTTCCAGTACTTTCAGTACTTCTTCCAGGGTGGGTTCTTGTTCTAGTTTTAGGTTGTAGCCGTAGGCTCCGTTGGTGTGGTGTTTGAGGCAGAAGATGCAGTTGGCGGTGCATCTGTTGGTGATGTTCAGGTAGAGGTTGTTGTTTGCTTTGTAGACGATTTCTCCCATATTTTAAGTTGGGGGGTTTAGCCCATTTTTCTGGCTGCGACTTCGATGGCTGCTAGGAGGCTTCTTCTGGGCATGATGGTGGCTACCGGGATGCGTACCACTTTTTCTATGGTGGTGCTTACGATTGGGGCGCAGACAAGTGCTCGGGCTCCTTCTCGTTCTGCTCGGACCGCGGCCACGATAGCTTCTTCCATGGAGGTGGCTGAGTATTCTCGGACTGTCACGAGTCTTCCTTCTACTTTGAGTTTTTTTTCGATGAGGTGGTTTAGCACTGGTCTGGCTGCGATGACTGCGATGAATTCGCTGCTTCTGCCTTCTTCTATCTTCTGGATGGTTTTGACAATGTCCCGGAGTGTTTTCAGGGTGGGTTTGCGTTTTCCAGAGAGGAGTTTGTAGAGGGTGCTGACTGGGATTCCGCTTTGGGTGCTGAACTCGGCTGCGGTCATGTTGAGTTCTTCCTGGATGACAAGTTTCAGGATTCTTCGCCATTGTTCGTCGGATTCCAGTGCACCTCTAATCACAGCGTCAGCGGCAGACATTAAAAGTCAAAGACAATGTAAGGCTAGATAAAAATATCCAGCAATTTGGGGGGGTTGCTGGATTTTTTTTGATGGTGTCTGTTTTTCAGGGGTTTGCAAAACCATATTCGTAAATTTTAAATATTACAATATCATTGTGATTATGATTATCATAATGCGAGGTAGGTTGGTATGATATTGTTTAGATTAGTAGTCAGGACGCTAGCCCTGCTTTTACTTGCATATACCGCATATGCAGGAACCCTCAGCGTGACAGTCCTTGATGCGGATTCCCTTACACCTGTGAACAATTCAAACGTAAGCTGGACCTCGAATATGAGCAATTTCCACGCGGGCATCTTCGATTTCTTCAATCTCACACCTGCCAACGGCACAGTCACCAACAACAGTGTAGACCCCACCGCCACCTATTACATCAAGGTGGTCGGGGGAGACAACGAGAGCACCCCGGCTCTGGACTACGAGCCCTTCCGTCTTGACCAGGGCGTTAGTTTCAGAAACCTCTACCTAACAAGGTACGACGCCCAGAACATTCCTAACCTGAATATCACCTATGCTGGAGCCAATTCCCTGTCACTGGAAATCCCGGTTCAGCCCGCCTTTGAGCTTAACATTACCGGTGTTACCAGGGGGCAGAGCGTTAAACTCAGATACAGCGTTTTCGGAGATGCAGGTTACGGTGACTTCTCCACCCGAGAGGGTGTGGGAGGGCCTGTTGTCCGTTTCAATGCCTCGACCACCTCTGAACTGCTGGCTGTGAAAAACCAGACCGGCTGGGTGAACTACTCCTGGCTGCCAGAGAACAACATCCAGGGCTTCACCCTCAACCTGACACCCACACTTGAGCAGGGCTACAATGTGACCTTCAACATCACCGGAACATATGATGACCTGATAATCGAGGTGAGAAACGCAAGCCAGGACACTGGCATGCCGTTTGACACCAGCCTGATAGCCCTTGTAGAGGGCTATAACCGTTCGGGCAGCTTCTTTGAGACGCTCCTGCTTCCAAATGGCACCTACAATTTCCTTTTCCACTCGCGCGGTTACACCGGGACCTGGAATCGGAGCGTGGAGGTAAACGGCTCAGACATCACAGTGGAAGTCCCACCCCTTCACCCCTCCGGGCCAAGCTACCTCTGGCTTAACCGGGACGAAATAAGAACAGGCGAAAACCTCACCGGCACCCTCAACAATGGAACGATTAACGGTGGGATTTTCTATCCAGACCGGCTGGACTATGCTATCTACACAGACCAGGGCAGTGAATTTGTGAAACCAACCCTCCAGGCAAGTGGGACCGTCTCCCAGATGTCAGCCCTGGGAGGCGGGATGCTCAGTTTCACAATCCCAGACCCAGGTCTTCTTCCTGGGGAGTACAGCCTGATTCTGAACCTGACAAATTCAAGCCTCCAGGCCTACAAGTTCACAGGCTTCAAGTTCGCCGTTGTCAACTCGAGGCTTGAGGTTGACCTGAAACCCAGCGCCCGGCCAAACGCCCTGGTAAACGCCTTTGTAATAGCCAAAAACGGCACCTCCAGCATAGGGGGAATGAAGGTCAAACTTGAACTCACCTCTCCAGACCACAACTTCTGGACCGTGGTAAAAACCAGTAGCACCACCGACAGCCAGGGTAAAACCACCCTCACCTTCAACGCCCCAAATGCCACCGGCACCTATTTTGTCAAGCTCACCGGCACAAAACAAGGTTACACAGCCAGGGAGTACCGGATGCTCCGGGTCCAGAACTTCCAGGTGACAGCCATGCCTGACAGACCCTCAGTCAGACCCGGTGAAAAGGTGAATATCACCATTACCACCAGCTACTTTAACGGCACACCCCTGGCCAATGCTATCATCAACACCTCGGTTCACACAGACTTCCAGGACTGGGAGAATGTGACCTACCTCGACGAGACCACCACAGATGACGATGGGAAAGCCCAGATAAACTACACCCCCACCGGCGGTAGCCAGGGGCTGATGCTGGAGATAACAGCCACCAAAAACAGTGAGAAAGCCTCCACCGAGGTCTTCCTCTTCATCCCACTCTACACCCTCTCGGTGGACACAGACAGATTCGAATACGACACCGGAGAAAACGTCAACATCACCATCCAGGTGACCGGTGAAAATGCCACCAACCTCCAGTTCCTCAACGGCTCCATGAACTTCAAAGACCCCCACCAGGCAGGAATGACAGCCATGACCAGCGGTAAAAACGCTTTCGCACTCCTCATGAACCCTGAAACAGGGGGCTGGAGCGTGGTTAACGTGACCCATCTCGGAAGCGGAGTCTACAATGCCAGCCTCTCCACAGCAGGTCTGTCCCCGGGCTGGTACAATGTCATGGTAATGGTAATGAACTCAGAGGGTATGCCTGCTGCCGACGGGTTTGCAGACTTCCGGGTTAACGGGGGCCTGGAGGTAGCCTTCCAGAACATGGGAGAGGACATCTTCAAGTCCTACAAGCTCAACGATGATGTGAATATCACGGTGAAGGTGACAAATAGAAGCACTGGCGAGCCTGTGGGAAACGGGACCCTCAATTACAAGGTTGGCATGCCCTGGGAGATATTCGCACCCAAGGACTTCAGAGAAGAGATGGGCTTCGCACCCAGACTCGACCGGACAGTAGACCTGGTCAACGGTACAGGCTATGTCAACTTCACCCTCAACGCCAGCTTCAAGGAGAACCGGACCATGCCCATGGTAGATGAAAAGCACGTTGGAACCCCGCCACTCATCCTCTATGTCACAGCAACCGTGGACAAGGGCACCGGGAGCATGGACATACCCATCTTTCTGAGCGACCTCAACGTGAACCTCACCTCCAATGGTGTCAACTTCAACCGCAGCGGCACGGTCAACTTCACCATTAATGTCACCGACTCCACCGGCCAGAGCATACCGGCCACCTTCGAGACGCCAGAGGGCACCACCGGTCGTATGGTGGTCTTCGGCCCCCATGGAGAACACGACATCCCGATCACCTGCCAGACCCCTGGTAACTGTACTGCCAGCTACAATCTCGCCGAGGATGTGGCAGGAGAATACTTTGCCATGGTGGTAGCAAGTTCGGGAGATGATGTTGCAGGCAGCGGCGTCCACTTCATGGTCAGCACCTTCAACCTCAACCTGTCCCTGGACAAGACAAGCTACACTGCAGGAGACACCATTACAGCCACTGTCAATGCAAGCGAGAACCTTGGCACAGTCGACATCCAGGGAGTCCTCCTGAGCCCCAGCCACATCCCCCTTAACCTGACCACCCTGGGTTCAACCAGCCTCCCCAGGAGTATTTCCCTCGTGATTCCCACAACAGCCAAATCCGGCCTCTACACCCTCAAGGTAAAGGTGACGGATCCCACAGGCAACACTGGAGCCACAGAGAAATCCTTTGAAGTCGAAAATGCAAACCTCAAAGCCAACATCACCATCCTCGACGGGAACAACACTCCCACCTCGTTGTTCCACCATAACGACACCATCAAATTCCAGGTCAATCTCACAGGCATACCCTCGGTTACCCTCAGGGTGTACAAGCCCCCAAGTGGAGACCTCTTATACGAGGCAGCAGGCATAACAAGCGGTGTCCAGAATACCACGATACCGCCAGATGCACCCCTGGGCGACTATTTTGTTAGACTTGACACCACTGACACAATAGGTGTCGCCTCTGCAGGATTCACCGTAGTAGGAGGAGGATGAAACCATGAAACTCAAAATTTTTCTGGCACTCATACTATTGCTGGCAGCCCTCAGCCTGCCGGCAGGCGCCACCCTCTCTGCGTCCAGCAGCACCAGTACAAGCGAGGTTACCACCGGTAACAGTTTCACCGTGACCGTGACCGTCTCCAACACCGCAACCACCGGCAGCGAGACAGGCGTGACAGTGGGGATAGATCTCACCCAGACCAACGGGGGTCTCAGCCTCGATGCCACAAGCATAAAACTCCAGAACACAACAGACTCCATCACCATCACCGCTGGAAACCAGCTAACCCAGACCTGGACGGTCTACACAAGGGCGGCGGGAATCTACACCAACCAGATTAAAATCACCATAAAACAGAACAACCAGGAGGTCAGCGGAGTCTCACCCCTCTACGAAAGCGTCACCGTGAAAGACCCTGCAGCCTTCGCAGCCCCCTCCCTGAACCTGAACACCACCATACCGGTTAACAGCGAGTTCAACCTGAACATCACCACCCAGAACACCGGAGACTACAGCATCAAAAACGCAACCGTGACAATCACCGACAGCGAAAACAGCATAGAACTCCTCTCCTCCCAGAACACCACAGCCCAGACCCTCCAGCCAAACGCCCTCTTCTCCACCTCATTCCACCTCAAATTCACCCAGGCCAGCACCCACACCCTGACCATAACCTACAGCTCTGACAACGCTGCCACCACCACCAAAACCACCACCATCACCGTGACAAGCAACACCGGTTCCACCACCAGCAGTTCCACCACCAGAGGGGGCGGTGGAGGCGGAGGCGGCAGTCTCCCCTCAACAATCCAGAGCAGGATCCTCCAGAAAGGCACAGCCAAATTCACAGGAACCGTAGGAGAATACATATCCCAGATAACAATCCCAGGAGCCACCGGAAGCATTAAAGTCAAAATCCTGGACAAAAACCCCACAAAAAAGACACCCAAGGTCAAGGCCCTGAAATACCTGGAAATCACCCTCTCAGGCAAAGACAAAACCGGTAAAATCACCTTCAAGGTAACCGACAAGGAACTCAAAAAACATGGGCTGGCCCGCGATAAAATAAGCCTCTACAGATACACAGACAAATGGAACCAGCTACCCACCACCCTCAAAACCACAACACAGGGGGGAGAAAACATCTACGAGGCAGAAACACCCGGATTCTCCTACTTCATGATAGCAGAAAAAACCACAACACCAAAGCCCACCACCCAGCCAAAAGTCACACCAGAACCATCAACACCAAAACCCCAAACAACCACTGAGACACCTAGCGGCGGTGAAAGCAGTAAGCTGCTACCAGCACTGACACCAGCAATAGCAATCCTGACACTGCTCACAGCAGCATACACCTACCACAGAAAAAACAAACAGAAATAACCCCCATAAATATTTTTACCCTCTCCTCCTCTCTTTTTTTCCAGTCAAAAGGCTCCCCAGTTTTTCAGGGTAAAAAGAGCCGTAAATCAGGAATCCAGGGTGAAAAAAGACCGTAAATCCAGGATGCTTCAACTGTTCTAGGAGCACCTAGTGTTCTAGGAGCACCTAGAAAAGCTTAATTATAAAACCGTACAATCATTACCTTTAGGAGGTGAAGGTGTAGATATGTGCAGTACTGATGGCTTCTGGATGCACCCTGAGGAACTTGAAGCTATGAAAAAGGCTAGCAAAATTGGTGTTTACAGGTGCCAGGACTGCGGTAAAGAATTCAAAGCCGTGAGAAAAGAGACTGTCTCCTGCCCGGGATGCAACTCTCCATCAGCAAGCTTTGTTAAACCAACCCTATGAACGGGTGTGAAGAAATCACAAAAAACCAGCTCCGGATGATAGAGTCAGTTTACAACATAGAAATCAAGAACAAAGAGGATGCAGCCAGGTGGATTGCAGAGGGTTCAGAGATGGACTCCAGGGTGGCTCTGTCTGTCTGCACCACCCTTAACAACTGGGTCTACATGAACAATCTCAGAGGGGAAATCACCATCCCCCAGGAGCTTGTAAAGAAAATATGCGGCCACTACAACCGGTACCGCTAGCTGACATAGCCTAAAACAATATTCCCCCTATTTATTTTTCTTTTTCCTGCCTCAAAACATTGGTTTCCGGAGCTTAGTGTGTTTCTTCTAGCCGTCTTTCCCTGGCTCCTCTAGGTGGAGGTGCCAGCCCACCCGGTATCTCTGACCACAGTTTGGACAGATTAAAATAATCTCCGTCCTATCATTTTCAGGCTGGAAAGAGACATGGAACCCCCTGGCGTATCCACAGGTGGTGCAGACATGGAATTCCTCCTCTACCGCCATGGTTTTAATATCCATGACACACCTTTTTATCCTCAAAGCTTAAATACCTGGGAGGTTGGAAAAATTTTTGATTAGAAAGGCAAGGGTACAGGACGCTCTCCAGATTAAAAGGCTGGTGAACCACTATGCAGAGAGGGGTGAGATGCTTCCCCGCTCCCTCACCGAGATCTACGAGAACATCCGGGACTTCTATGTCTTTGAAAAAAATGGGGTGCTCGTTGGATGTGGCGCGCTCCATGTCACCTGGGAGGACTACGGGGAAATCCTCTCATTGGCAGTGGAACCCTCCCATACCCGCCAGGGCATCGGCACCCGCATACTCCAGGCATGTCTGGGAGAGGCGTCCTCCCTCGGCCTGAGAAATGTGATCACCCTCACCTACGCTGTGGACTTCTTTAAGAAACATGGGTTTGTGGAGGTGGAAAAACAAACGTTACCCCAGAAGCTCTGGGGGATGTGTGTCAAATGCCCGAAGTTTCCGGAGTGTGACGAAACTCCACTGCTGAAAAAAATCCCCTGAACACCAAAGTCTTTTTTTAGATAAAACGAGTTATCTGTGAGTCGGGCTCGTGGCTTAGCCTGGATAGAGCGCTGGGCTTCTAACCCAGATGCCGGGGGTTCAAATCCCTCCGAGCCCGTTCACCACAGACTTTAATTATCCTTCTGCCTTATCACGAGGAGATGTTCCAGGAAGTCACCGGCCGCTACGATGCAAAAAGTTTGAGCAAGGAGATTGAAAGGCTCTGGGAGCAAGTTGACGCCTACCGGAAGGTCAGAGAACTCCGGAGGGGTGGCAAAAAGTTTTTTTTTGTGGACGGCCCTCCCTACACTACAGGTCAGATTCACCTTGGGACTGCCTGGAATAAGGTGATTAAGGACTCTATTCTCAGGTTCAAGTCCATGTCTGGTTTTGACATCCTGGAGCGGGCTGGCTGGGATATGCATGGCCTGCCCATCGAGATTAAGGTGGAAGAGCTTCTGGGTTTCAAGTCCAAAAAGGACATTGAGGCCTATGGCGTGGAGAATTTCATCAAGAAATGTAAGGAGTACGCCCTAGCGCAGAAGGAGAGCATGACCGGCCAGTTCCAGCAGCTTGGCGTGTGGCTTAACTGGGAAGAGCCTTACATGACCCTGAAGGACGACTACATTGAAGCTGCCTGGTGGACTCTCAAACAGGCATGGGAGAGGGGGCTGCTGGAAGAGGGCAGACGGGTTGTAAACTGGTGTCCCAGGTGTGAGACAGCCATCGCAGATGCAGAGGTGGAATACTGGGACCGGGAAGACCCCTCCATCTATGTTAAATTCAAGGTTAAAGGCAAGACCAATACATATATTGTGATCTGGACCACCACGCCCTGGACCCTCCCTGCAAACCTGGCTGTGGCGGTACACCCCTCCTTTGAGTACGCCTGGGTCAAAGCAAAAAAGGACGGCAGCGAGGAGACACTGATAATGGCAAGAGAGCTCACAGAACACGTGCTGCGGGAGGGGAGGTACCAGGACTATGAGATACTGGACACAATGCTGGGCGAGGAGCTCGCCTCACTGGTCTACGAGCACCCACTGGCAGACCTGGTACCCTTCCAGCAGGGTTTTGAACACAAGGTGTTCCTCGCCGAGTTTGTCACAGCAGAGAACACAGGATGCGTCCACATTGCACCTGGACACGGACTAGACGACTTCGAACTGGGATTAAAACACGGTCTCCCCCCGTTCTGCCCGGTCGGACCTGACGGCACCTACACCAGGGAGGCCGGAGCCTACAGTGGGATGAGCGTCTGGGACGCGAACAGGCAGGTGCTCCAGGACCTGAGAGAGCGGGGAGCCCTGCTCGCATCCGGCACCATTCTTCACAGGTACGGCCACTGCTGGAGGTGCAAGACACCCATCATCTACCTTGCCACAGACCAGTGGTTCATCTCCATCACCCGGTTGAGAGATGAAATGCTCAGGGAGATTGAACAGGTTAAATGGTATCCTAGCTGGGCTGGCTCTGCCAGGTTCCGGGACTGGGTGGCCGGTGCGCGGGACTGGTGCATCTCCCGCCAGCGCTACTGGGGCATCCCCCTACCCCTCTGGAGGTGCGAGAAATGCAAGAACGTCCAGGTGATCGGAAGCCTGGAAGAGCTTAAAAAACTCACCGGGAGCGAGCCACCCGAGCTCCACCGCCCATATGTGGACCAGATAACCCTGAAGTGTGCCTGCGGGGGTGAGATGCGGCGGGTCCAGGATGTGTTTGATGTCTGGTTCGACTCCGCGGTGGCCTCCTGGGCGGCTCTCGGATACCCTGCACGTGAAGAGGAGTTCAGGAAGTGGTGGCCGGCAGATTTTATCACCGAGGGCCATGACCAGACCCGGGGCTGGTTCTACTCCCAGCTCGGTGCAAGCATCATTGCCTTCGGCCAGGCACCCTACAAGAGCGTCCTGATGCACGGGTTCACCCTGGACGAGGAAGGCCACAAGATGTCCAAGAGCAAGGGCAACACTGTGACACCCAGCGAGGTAATCAGGAGATACGGGGCCGAAGCCCTCAGACTCTACCTGCTCTCCCAGAACGCGCCCTGGGAGGACCTGAAATTCAGCTGGGAGGGGGTGGCCAACAGCCACCGCACCCTGAACATCCTCTGGAACGTGTACAAGTTCCCCCTCCCCTACATGGCCCTGGACAACTTCAACCCCCAACAGCACAAACTCGAGGACCTGCCCCTCCGGGTAGAAGACAGGTGGATACTCTCCCGCACCTCCTCCACCCTCCAGAAGGTGACCGAGAGCATGGAAAGCTACGAACTCCACCGTGCGGTCAGAAGCCTCACCGAGTTCATCCTCGAGGACCTCTCCCGGTGGTACATCCAGCTCATAAGGCCCCGCACCTGGACCGAAGCCGAAGACCCAGACAAAATAGCAGCCTACAAGACCATCCACCACGTCCTCACCCTGACCGCAAAGATGCTCGCACCCTTCACCCCCTACACAAGCGAAGCAATCTACCAGAACCTCACACCCAAACCCCTAGAATCAGTACACATGACAGACTGGCCCACACCTGAGAAATGGCTCAACCCAGAACTGGAAGAAAAAATGGAGACAGCAAGACAGGTGGTCGAGGCAGCATCCAGCGCCCGCCAGCAGGCCCGCCGCAAACTCAGATGGCCCCTAAAAAGAATAATAATCACACCCCAAAACAAAGAGACCTACCAGGCAATCTCAGACATGAAAAGAGTAATCCAGGAACAATCCAACACCCAAAACCTGACACTCCTGGAGCCGGGAGAGGTCTGGGAGGAAATATCAGAAAAAGCCCTCCCCAACTACACCGCCCTCGGCCCAGTATTCCGCAAAGAAGCAGGAAAAATAGCAAAAGCAATCCAGGAAACACCACCCAGCACCCTCAAAAAAGCCCTCCAGAGCAAGGGCAGCTACGAGGTCCTGCCAGGAAAAAAAATAACACAAGAGATGGTAAACTGGCAGACACAGATACCTGAGAACATCTATCCGGCAGAATTCCCAGGCGGCACCCTCTACATCGACACCACCCTCACACCCCAGATAGAAAGCCAGGGATACGCCAGAGAAATCGTAAGACGCATACAAGACATGCGCAAACAGCTAGACCTCGCAGTAGAAGACAAAATAAACGTGAAACTCCAGATACCAGACACAAAAATAACAGACCTCATAAAAAGGGAACACAAATACATCATAGGAGAGGTAAGAGCAGCCCAACTCGAGATAGACCAGGCAGAAGAGGGGAAACTCGTGAAGGAATGGGATGTTGAAGGCGTAAAAATAAAAATCGCTGTAACACCCATCTAAACCCCCGCCCACGACGGATTTGGGTGGAGGTGCGAATCACCGAAGCCATGAAGCCGTATGTCTGCTGTTAGGCGAAGTAGCTGTATCAATATTATCTTTCGTTCTCTTTTTATAGGTCCTGTCTTTTGGGCTGTTTCTTTGAGCCATTCAGATGAAAAAATGCTGCAAAGGTCTTTCTCAATGACATCTGAATTGTAGGATGGTTTTTTCTTTCATCTTTTTTGGTGTTTCTCATCGATTGCCCCTCAATATTATAATACAATTTAATTAGAATTCTAATGTAATACACACAATATAAATGTTACCCATCATGGCAACCAGGTAAGGGAAGAGAATTAATTAAATATATTTTTATTAAATAATTTGTGATGTTTTATAATAATTTTCTTAACCGATGACCGATGAAATTTTGTAAATTTAAATCAAAAATGTATTAAAACATGACGAACATTTTATAATTGCATGTTAAGTTATAGAAGATATAAATTGAAAAAAGCAGTATTGTTATTAATAGCGATTTTGATAGTATCGACTTTGGCACTGGCACATGAAGAGAGCTCGGAAGCAAATGACGCTAAAGAACTCTTTGAAAATGCTGATATGATTATTGTGCCATTCATCGCCAATCCAGGTGTAACGATTGATGGAAAAATCGGAGCATCCGAATATAGTGATTACGGACGTTTTCTGGATGAAGACACAGGTATGCAGGTATATCTTGAGCATGACGGCAGTTCCCTGTATGTTGGTTTGAAAAATCCTGGGAATGGCTGGATTGCCATAGGTTTCGGCAATGAAAATATGAAAAATGGTGCCAATGTGATTATGGGATACATGGACAATGGCACTCTGCTCATAAGAGATAGCTATGCATCAGAGATTGACGGTGAAATGGAGCATGAACCGGTTGAAAATCTTGGAGGGAATAACGATATTGTATCTGCAAAAGGAATAGAGGATTCCCTTGGAACCACTATAGAGTTCAAGGTTCCCCTGAATTCCAAAGATAAATACGGACGGCATCTTGAACCCGGGAAAATTTATCCTATGATCATCGCCTTTAATGACTCTTTTAAGGAATTCAATCCTACTCTTGATGAGGGAGAGATTCATTTCGAGAAGATTTACGTTGCAAGGCAAAGCGACGATTTGGAGGAAATTGTTGATTTATTTGCCAGGAATATCTCTCCCACGAGCGCGGTGGCTGCAGCAGCATTTCTTGGTATTTCCTTTGCTATTCTATTGATAGCATATTATCCATGGAGGAAACATTAAATGAAATTTTCAAAAAGAATGTGGCAGGCTCTAGATGAAAGGCTATGTTTTAGCAAACTTTCGTATCCCATCCCAAAAAATGGGAATAATCTCGGATATTGCCTTGGTGGTATTACCTTATTTAGTTTCTTTATATTGATTATAACAGGTATATATCTTGCCCAGTTCTATAGCCCGGAAATCGCAGCAGCAAATAGCAGTGTATTGCTTATGAGCGCTGGTTTCACAGGATTTATACGTGGTATACATTACTGGGCTGCTCAGGCTGTTTTTGTTTTAATTATTCTACATCTATCGAGGATATACATTACAGGTTCATATAAGAAACCGAGGGAGTTTAACTGGCTTGTCGGCGTTGGACTTTTTGCAATCACACTAGGTTTTATATTCAGCGGTACTATACTTAAATGGGATCAAGAAGCGTATGAAGCCTTCCTGCATAATATAGGGCTAGCAAACCTGCTTGGAAGCTTAGGCACATGGTTTTCAGCAGCTTTCTCATCCCATATTTTACACCGGATGTACGATATCCACATCGCTATTTTACCCCTCCTTTTTGTACTGGTGTTCCTTATACATGCATTCTTAGTAAAGATGCTGGGCATATCCCTGTGGCCTGCAAATGGAGAAAACACCAAACATGATACCACTATACCTTTCACAACGCATATGAAAAAAGTAACAATTCTTGGATTAATAGTGCTTGGTGCACTAGCTGTGCTCTCAGCAGTTTTTCCACCTCCACTTGGACCTGCACCCATAGAAGGCATAGAAGTTACAAAACCTCCGTGGATGTTTTTGGGATTATATGCCATAGAAAACAGTCTGGGACTTAAGAGTCTGTTTTATGTGCCTGTATTGTCCTTTGCTTTACTGGCAGCAGTACCTTTTGTTGATATGCGGCCGGAAAGAAACCCGAGTAAAAGGAAGCTGATGATAGCAGCGCTGATAGTTGCTATGGCAATATTGATTTCTCTGATATTGATGGCAGCGCTCACAGCGCCACAGGCACATATAGGCTGAACTCATACGTCATCGGGTAGGGTCAGCATAACCATCATGTCTGTACCAGCATCAAGAATATCCAAAATTTCTTTTAATTTTCCCTAGTGATTACCGATAATTCTATTTACCCTTATTGTGTTACCCGCCCCTTTGATGGAGCTGGCCAGAGAGTACGATGCCAAGGCTGTTGAGGAGAAGTGGCTTAGGAGTTGGAGTGCTGAGATGTATGCTTTTGACCGAGATTCGGAGAAGCCCAGGTTTGTTATTGACACTCCTCCCCCGTATCCTACCGGGGATTTTCATATTGGGAATGCGCTTAACTGGTGTTACATTGATTTTGTGGCCAGGTTCCGGCGGATGCAGGGGTTTAATGTGATGTTCCCCCAGGGGTGGGACTGTCATGGTCTTCCCACCGAGGTTAAGGTGGAGGAGAGCTATGGGATTACCAAGAACCAGGTCTCTCGGGGTGAGTTCAGGCGTCTCTGTGTCGAGTTGACCAGGGAGAACATCCGGAAGATGGAGGAGAGCCTGAGGCGGCTGGGGTTCTCCATTGACTGGACAAACGAGTACATCACCATGGAGCCCAGCTATTATCGTAAGACCCAGGTTTCTTTTGTCAGGATGTACAGGCAGGGCTTGATTTATCAGGCTGAGCATCCGGTCAACTGGTGTCCCAGGTGTGAGACCGCTATTGCGTTTGCCGAGGTGGAATACGACTCCCGAAAGACCACTTTGAACTATTTCCATTTTGACAGTATGGATATTGCAACCACCAGGCCTGAGCTCCTGGCAGCCTGCGTTGCAGTGGCTGTAAACCCAGAGGACGAGAGGTTCCGGGACAAGGTTGGCTCCAGGTTGAGGGTCCCACTTTTCGGTCATGAGGTGGAGGTAATCGAGGACCCGGAGGTTGACCCGGATTTTGGGACGGGTGCAGTGATGATCTGCACCTTTGGGGATAAGCAGGATGTCAGGTGGTGGGCTAAGTATGGCCTCCAGCTCCGCAAAGCGGTGGACAAGAAGGGGAGGATGCTGGCACCGGGCTATGAGGGGATGACCATCGAGGAGTGCAGAAGAGCCATCATCGAAGACCTCAGGCAGGGGGGTTTGCTCTATCGTCAGGAGGAGGTTGACCAGAATGTGGGGCTCTGCTGGAGGTGTAAGACCCCTATCGAGATTCTGAGCGAGCGTCAGTGGTTTGTTAAAATCAACCCCAGTGAGATAATGGAGACCTCAGGGGAGATAAAATGGATACCCTCTCACATGGAGACCCGGCTTAAAAACTGGACCGGTACCATGGAGTGGGACTGGTGCATCTCAAGACAGCGGGTCTTCGCAACTCCGATACCGGTCTGGTACTGCCAGAAGTGCGGCAGGACAAAGGTGGCAGAGGAGAAGTGGCTGCCCCTCGACCCTCTGGAGAGCCAGCCTCCAGTGGCTTGTGAATGCGGTTCCACGGATTTTGAGGGAGAGGAGGATGTCCTGGACACCTGGATGGACTCCTCGATTTCTGCCATGCACATCTCTGGCTGGCCCGAACAGGGGGATACCAGGCTCCCCTGCCAGCTCAGGCCCCAGGGACATGATATCATCCGCACCTGGGCGTTCTACACCATCCTCAGAACAAAGGCCCTGGCGGGCGTCAAACCCTGGGAGACCATACTCATAAACGGCATGGTCCTTGGCGAGGACGGCCACAAGATGAGTAAATCCCGCAACAATTTCGTGGTACCAGAGGAGGTGACCGGGAGATATGGGGCTGACGCCTTCCGGCACTGGGCAGCCCTGGGTGGTGCTACTGGCAGTGATGTGATGTTCCGATGGAAGGACGTGGTAGCAGGCTCAAGGTTCCTACAGAAACTCTGGAACATCACAAGATTCTCCCTCCTGAACCTCCAGGGCTACCAGCATCGGGAGTTTGACAAAACAGAGCTTTCCACGGTGGATAGGTGGCTGCTCTCCAGGCTCCACAGGCTCATCCAGGACACCACAGCCCGGCTTGAGAACTACCAGTTTGACGAGGCTCTGAAAGGGCTTCGAAGCTTCACCTGGGAGGTGCTGGCTGACAACTACATCGAGCTTGTGAAATCCCGCCTCTACACCCAGGGCGACCAGAGGGCGAGGTACACCCTTTACACCACCCTTGACACCCTGGTCCGGATGCTGGCACCCTTCCTCCCCTACATCACCGAGGAAATCTATCATCACCTCGCCAGGGAGAGTGTTCATCTGCAGGAGTGGCCCAGGGTGGAAAAGGAGCTGATAGACCCAGCTGTGGAGGAGGAGGGGGAGCTAATCAAGGAAATCGTGAAAGAGGTCAGACACTACAAATCCCAGCATGGGATACCCCTCAACCAGCCCCTCACCCGAATCGAGCTCTACCACACCGGGCTGAAAGACCCCCTCGACATCCAGGGCGCCACCAGCACCCCCACTGAAATCAGGAGAGGTGACCCGGACTTCCAGGAGGTACCGGTAGCCCTGAAACCCAACCTTGGGGTGATAGGCCCAAGGTACAAGAAGAAAGCCAGAGACATCATAAAAGCCCTGGAAGAATTGAACCCGGCCAAAGCCAGAGACGGTGTTAAACTGACCATCGAAGGCGAAGAGGTGGAAATCCCGCCTGAATGCTACCACCTCGAGAAAGAGGTCCGCTCCCAGGGGAGAAAGGTCGAGGTGCTTGAGGTCAGAAAGGGCATCGTGGTGGTAACGCCCTAGGATTGGGAGTCTAGGTTGGGTTTCCCTGTCTGCGGATTTCTCTGGGGATTTTCAGGGTGAAGGTGCTTCCTTCGCCCCATTTGCTCTGGGCCTTGGTTTCTCCCTGGAGGATGTTTTCTGTGAGTTTTTTGACCAGGTAGAGGCCGAGGCCGGTGCCCGGTGTTTTCTGGGTGAGGTGGGTTTCGATGCGGTTGAAAGGTGTGAAGAGCCGGGGGAGGTCTTCTTTTTTTATCCCGATCCCGGTGTCGGTGATGGAGATTTCGAGCCAGTCTCCCAGGTCTTTTGCGGTGATGGTGATGCCTCCGGTCTCGGTGTATTTGGCTGCGTTGTCGAGGAGGTTGAGGACGCACTGGTGGAGGCGTTGTCGGTCTGTGTAGAGGGTGACCTGGCTGGGGATATCGATTTTTAGTGTCAGGTTTTTCTTTTGGATTTCAGGTTTAATTGTGGCTGTGGCTTCTGCTATTAGTTCTTCGAGCTGGAATTTCTCGGGTTTTGCCTCGATTTTGCCGGCCTCGATTTTGGAGATGTCGATGATATCGTTGACCAGTGCGAGGAGTCTTTCTCCTGCATGGTGGATGTTTAAAATCATGTCCTGCTGCTCCTTGGTTAGACCTTTTGCCCAGTCTTCCAGGAGTAGTTTGGAGAAGCCGATGATACTTGTCAGGGGTGTGCGGAGTTCGTGGCTGGTGGTGGCGATGAAGATGTTTTTAAGCCTGTCCAGTTCTTTTAACCGTCTGTTTGCCTCTTCTAGCTGTTGGGTGCGGGCTTTCACTTCTTCTTCCAGGTATAGGGTTATTTCCCGCAGGTCCTGGAAGAGTTCTGCGTTTTCCAGAAAGTTGCCGGCGTAGGAGGCCAGGATGGTGGTAAGGTTCACCTGGCGTTCCTGGGGGGGCTGGTGGACCGAGAGGACTCCCCGGGGTAGTCCTTTGACCAGGATTGGAACGTAGAAGCAGTTGCTGTCCGTTTTTCCTTCTCCTTTCTGGGGGGTGCGGGATTCCATGGCTTTGAAGGCGTCTGGCAGCGTTTCACGGTTAAATTTAACCTGTTCATCCCTGGGGGGGTATCCTGCAGCCAGTGATAGGGTTTCATCCTGGGGGTTGTAGAGGAAAATCTCTGACCTGCTGGCACCGGTAATCTCGCTGTTGGTCCGGGCGATTAGTTCGAGGCCCTTTTTCAGGTTGAAGATTGTCTGGAGCTGTTGGGCGAGGGAGTTGAGTTTCTTTTCGTCTTCAAAGGCCTGGAGGGTCTCCTGCTGGAGCTGGAAGCGCTGGACTGCCACCTTGAGGTGGTGGGCGATGGTGTGGAAGATTTTCCTCTCCTTGCCTGTCCACTCCCGCCTGGTATGGGTTCCAAGGGCTAGAATCCAGGTCTCACCGCGGGTTGCGTGTGCAAGCAGGCCTCTAACACCGGGGATTCCTAACCCTGCTTCCAGTTCTCCCCCTGTTTCCTGGATGTCTGGGATGGCTGCAATACCATCTTCCTTCACGGCTTCCAGTATCGGGTGGACCGGGATTTTAATTTCATCCAAGCCGTCCATCCAGTCTTTCTGGACTGCGGCTTTTACATGGCAGGATTTGCCATCAGGGCAGGGTTCCAGGAAGATGGCGAAGTCTGCCTGGAAAAGGTCTACAACCTCCTTTAGGACGCGCTGGCACATCTCCTGGAAGTCAAGGTTGGAGGCGATGGTGGTCGCAATCCGCCCCAGGGCTGTCTCCACCTCAAGCTGGCGTTTCAGGGCTGCTACCGCCTGTTTTTCCTTCGTGACATCCCGGAATACATGTACCACCCGAACAATCTCCCCATTCTCGATTATGGGCGAGGCTACTACGCTCAGGTGGCGGCCCTTAAACTCGATCTTCAACCTCTCGATCCTGCCGGTCTCAAGACACCTCTTAACCGGACATCTGGCAATGGGAGAACTGGTGCCATGGATGACCTCGTAGCACTTTTTACCCTCAATATCCTCTGCCTGTAACCCCAGCAGCTCCCGGAAGGCCTGATTTGTTTTTTCGACGATGAAATCAGGAGTGTCGATAGCAACACCGTCCACCATGGAATCAAAGGTGTCCCGCCACGTCTTCTCGCTCAGGCTGATGGCCTGCTGAGCCTTTCTGCTCTCGGTGACATCTGTGGCGAAAAAAGCGTATCCCAGGAGAACCCCCTCCGTGTTCCGGATGTCCGCAATCCTCGCATCAATATACCTTTTTCCCTCCCCGGTCACCCGTTCCACCGTGAACCTGTGCTCTCCCTTCTCTTTTACCTCCTGTATTACCTCCTGGAAGCGTTCCTTTCCAATTCCCACCCTGCTGTGGATTTCAGGTAGGCTTTTGCCGATAACATCTTTTTCAGAGTATCCCAGGAGTCTCTCTGCCATGGGATTGTAATAGGTGACCCGCAGGTCAAGGTCTGTGGTTGCAATAGCCATGTCAGTGGACCCCCGGAGGATGCTCTCAAGATAGGCTGTCCGCTCCACCAGGGCCTTTTCAGCCCTCTTCTTTTTCTCGTCCTCCCGGATTTTAACAGCCCGTAGATAATAAGGGAGTTGCCGTAGAGCATCGGGGCTTTTAACTACACATTGACTGGCATCAGCACATGCCAGACGTCCAGGGCCGTCAAGGAGGACGACCGAGAAAATACCTTCCAGAAGTCCCTCCTCAAAAAGGGCTTCCACCTCTCCGTCCGGCAGTCTGGAATCCAGGACAGCAGCATCAAAAATGCTCTCTCGCAACCTCCTCCTCGCCTCTACCAGCGTGCGGGCAGGTACAACCTCCCACTCCCCACCCAGCGTGCGAGCTACGACCTCAAACTGGGACTCTTCACCCCCTACTACCAGTACCCGGAAGTTTTTCATCAAAAGCACCCTTCCCCAATTTTAATTCAAACCACGTTTTTCACTGAATCCACACGCTCTTCCAGCCAAAGCCTCTATTTTTTCAGGTAAGTATAACTATAAAAAACTTCGCCAACCCTACTGGAAAATCAAAATCCAAAAGTGCCCCGGCCGGGAGTCGAACCCGGGTCTAAGGCTCCGCAGGCCTCAAGGATATCCTCTACCCTACCGGGGCAGGGCTTTTTAGAATTGTTTTCCCCCCTTTTAACTGTTCCCGTTTTGGAACAATTTGATTGTGGCAAGGGTTAAATTTCCAGGCATCCTCTAGGGGTATTGGATGACAGTTGTTGTTTCTCTTGGAGGGTCTGTCTTGTCCCCGGTTTCTTCCAAGCGGCTTCGGGAATATGCAGGGGTGTTCAGGGAGGTTGCAAGGGAAGAGACTTTGTTTGTGGTCACAGGTGGGGGTGGGCTTGCCCGGGAGTACATTTCTGTGGCACGTTCGCTGGGAGCGGCAGAGGCTTTCTGTGACCTTATCGGGATCGAGGTCACCCGTCTAAACGCCCGCCTCCTCATATCCGCGCTTGGCGAGTCGGCCTACCCCTTCCCCCCTGCTAGCTACCAGGAGGCTCTTGAACTGGCAGGGGACCGGGGCGGTAAAATTGTGGTGATGGGGGGCATACTCCCAGGGCAGACCACAGATACCGTGGCAGCAGTGCTGGCTGAGCTTGCCAGGGCAAGGCTCCTTGTTAACGCCTCCTCAGTGGATGGGGTCTACAATAAAGACCCCCGACAGTGGGAGGATGCAGTACGCCTTGAAAGAATCACACCCGCCGAGATGGTAGAACTCGCCCTGAAACAAGGGATGGGGGCAGGAGTTAACATCCCCTTCGACATGCTGGCAGCCCAGATAATCGAGAGAAGCAACATCCCTACCCGGGTAATCGATGGCAGACAGCCCCAGAACATCCTGGCAGCAATCCTTGAAAACACTGGCGGCACACTCATCAAAAAATAAATAAAATGGCACAGGTCCAGGTTAAAACGGTTAGAATCCTGCAAAAAGATGTAAAGCTGATAGAAGATGAAGCTGCCCTCTGGAGTCCCCTGGAAGCCTGCGGCATCCTGGTAGGGCAGTACTCTGATGATACTGCCCTGGTAAGAGAGGTTGTAACTGCCCGGAACGTGAGAGAGGAGCGGAACCAGTTTGAAATCGACCCAGAGCGGCTCTATCATTGCTGGAAGGAGTGCGAGGAAACCGGCAGGGAAATCATTGGCTTCTACCACTCCCACCCAGGTGGCCTGGCTACACCTTCGGCATGGGACAAAGAATGCATGGAAGCCACACCTCTTGTCTGGCTAATCCTCGGAAAAGATGGGTTGAAGGCTTACCAGTGGGACGAAACCATAAAAGATGCTAGAAGGGTGAAACTGGAGATAGAGAGAGTGTGAGACCTGAGGTGGGGGGAAAGACTTATGGGTTTTAGTTGTCAATACCTTTGTTTATCAAAGAGTTCTTGGAGGTGAAGGCCGGGTATGTGTAGTGTTGGAGATGCTTTTGAAATCGACATTTCTGGCGAGGCTAAGGTGTGTGGCTACATCTGTCTTGACTGTCAGAAAGAATTCAAGGGTATTGGCAGTAATGTGCTGTGTCCTGCATGCAAGTCAGGTAATGTCCAGTTGAAAGAGGAGTGAAGCTGAATTTTTGCAGGGTTTTTTGATTCTGATCCCTGCAATATTTTTCCTATATTGTGTAATCAGATGTAATTTTTCTTATGGGTTTATTTTTCTTTCCTGGTGGTATTTTTATATTGTAGTAGGACAATTGGGTGTTCAGGTTTATGGCCAGGGATCAGTATCGTCGGGATTTGGAGGCTCTCAAGGATAGTGTCGTGGAGCTGGGGTCGCTGGCTAGCCAGGCTATTCTGGATTCTGTGGCTTCTCTTAAGAATCGGGATGTTGAGCTTGCTCAGCAGGTCATTGATCAGGATGACAAGGTGGATTCTTTCTGTTTTTCTATTGAGGATTCCTGTCTGCGTCTTCTCGCCTTGCAGCAGCCTATGGCCCGGGATCTCAGGATGATTTGTGCCGTGCTTCGGATGATTGTGGATCTGGAGCGGATTGGGGATCTTGCTCTTGAGATTGCTTTGATTACCAAGGCCACGGCAGAGGAGGAGCCGGTTAAGCCTCTGGTGGATATTCCCAGGATGGCTGAGATTTGTGCTGCGATGGTTAAGTCTGCTCTTGAGGCTTTCAAGGAAGGGGATGAGGCGAAGGCCAGGGAGGTTGCCAGGAGGGATGATGAGGTGGATGCTCTGTTTGATCAGATCCGGCGGGAGCTTATCACCTACATGGTGGAGGACCCACGGAAGATTCGGGGTGCCCAGCATTTGACTTTTGTGGCAAGGTATCTGGAGCGGATTGGGGACCATGCTAACAATGTGTGTGAGAGTATTGTTTACATGGTTACCGGGGAGCGGGTGGAGTTAAATTGATATAGCATTATTCATGATTAATCTGGTTGGAATGATTTTCTCTTCCAGGTGTGTCTCCTGTGGAGCGGTTAGGGTTCTGAGTAACAGCGATTTTGAGGACTATGGGCACAGGCTTGGGGAGTCTGAGACCCGTTTGCACCTGATTGAAAGGGATGCCCGCTGTTGCGTTAAACCTAACTATATCTGGAATTCGAATTCCAGGGAGTGTTAAACCTTAACAAGGTCGAGGCAGTACCTCCCCACTCCAGGGCTTGTGTTACCGCACCGTCTGAAACCTGTCAGGGTTAGACCCAGGGTTTTCATCCATCTGGAGGTCAGGGGGAGGTCGGGTTCTTTTTTGAAGGTGTAAAAGTGTATCCGTCCTCCTTTTTTCACGAGGGGTAGTGTGTCTTCAAGGTAGAAGTCGCATCCATAGGGTGTGGGCATTATTATCCGGTCAAAGGTGGTGTTGAGGAAGCTGGGGGCGAGTTTCGCATCTCCCTGGATTATTTCACCCTGGGTCTGGTTGAGTTTGAGGTTTTGTTTGAAGTATTTGCAGGCGGTCTTGTTTTTCTCCACCCCGGTTATGTTTGCCCCCTTGCGGGCAGCGGGTATGAGAAACGGTCCTACGCCGCAGAAAAGTCCCAGTATTTTCTCTCCTTTTTTTGTCAGGTCTGTTATTCTTTTTCTTTCTCCTCCCAGACGGGGGTTGAAATACACCCTGGTGGGATCGACTAGGTAGCGGCATCCGTTCTCCCGATGCACGGTCTCGGTCTGTTCTCCCCAGATTATCTTGTAGGGGGTGATTCTTGCCTCTCCACTTGTTTTACCGGTTTTCAGGAGTATTGTTTTTGCTCCTGCTTTTTTAGCTGCTTCTACAAGGTCTGGGCTTTCTTTTTTCAGGATGGCGATGGTGCCGATTCGGTCGAACTTCAATTTTTAAACTTAAAGGTGTTTTAAGTTTATTCGTTTTCCGGCCCGCTTCACGTAATTTTTAAATAGGACTACAAACAGATGGAAAAGAGATTTTTGGAGGATTAAAACATGGCGGGACAATTAAATAGGCCGATTATTATTATTGATCAGGAGCGTACGGCGGGTAAGGACGCCCAGAGCATTAATATTAACGCTGCAAAGCTTGTTTCTGATGCTGTGAAGACCACCCTCGGCCCCATGGGGATGGACAAGATGCTTGTGAACCCGGTGGGGGATGTGGTGATCACAAATGATGGTGCCACCATTCTCACCGAACTAGAGATCAAGCATCCGGCTGCCAAGATGATGGTAGAGGTGGCCCAGACCCAGGAGGGCCGGGCCGGGGATGGGACAACCACCGCGGTGGTGCTGGCAGGCGAACTGCTCGGCAAAGCCCGGGAGTTAATGGACGAGGGTGTACATGCTACCACCATTGAGACCGGCTATCAGATGGCAGCAGAAAAGGCCGTAGAACTCCTGGAAGAGATGGCTGTCACAGCCGACGAGAGCATGCTTATCAAGGTAGCTAGAACCTCTCTTTCAGGTAAAGGGGCTGAGATGGCCATTGAGCCACTGGCCAGGGCATGTGTTGACGCCGCCAAAATGATAGAAGAGGGGGGTGTTGCAGACATCAAGGAGAACATTAACATTCTACACCAGCGTGGGGGTAAAATGAAGGACACCGAGTTCGTTCACGGCCTTGTTATTGACAAGGCCCGTGCCCACAAGAACATGCCAAGGCGGGTGGAGAACGCCAGAATAGCTGTGCTTGATGTGGGAATCGAGGTTCGGAAGACAAAGGCTGACTCCAAGATTAAGATTGAAAGCCCAGACCAGCTACGGGAGGCCATAGCCGAGGAACAGAACCTGGTACGAGAGATGATTGATGCCTTTGTCAAAAAAGGTGTGAACGTGGTTTTCACCGAGAAGGGTATTGACGATATTTCCCTCCATTATCTTGCCCGCCGGGGCATACTTGCAATTCGCAGGTGCAAGGAAGAGGAGATTAAAAAAATTGCCAAGGCCACCGGCGCCAGGGTTGTCTCGAGCATCGAGGACATCTCCCAGGATGACCTTGGAAGCGCAGGCCTGGTGGAAGAGCGGGGTGTTGGTAACTACAAGATGATTTACATTGAGAAGTGCCAGGACCCGAAGGCTGTCTCGATTCTGGTGAGAAGCGGGGCAGAGAAGGTCACCGAAGAGGTGGAACGGGCTCTGGATGACGCTCTCCATGCTGTCTCGGTGGTCATGGAAGACAAAAAAATTGTGCCAGGCGGGGGCGCTGCCGAGGTTGAACTCGCCCTGCGACTGCGGGAATACGCTAACACCCTGGGGGGGAGAGAACAGCTTGCGGTCCTGAAGTTCGCAGAGGCACTGGAAGCCATACCCTCAGCTCTGGCCGAGAACTCGGGCCTGGACGCCATTGACAGTCTTGTAGAGCTAAAGAGTGCACATGAGCGGGGAGAGAAGAGCGCGGGTCTCGATATCTACACTGGTAAGACAGTAGACATGCTCGAGGCGGGTGTGGTTGACCCGCTGCGGGTGAAAACCCAGGCCATCAAGAGTGCTGCAGATGCTGCGGTCATGATTCTCAGGGTGGATGACATTTTCATGGCCAAGGAGACCGGCATGCTGGACGTGAAGCCTGAGCATCGGGCTGACTACTACGATGGCATCTCACCCCCGCCTGTAGAGGACTACTAATCATAAAAACGGCCTTGTGAGGTGAAAAACCATGGTTTGGGACCCATACGAGGAAATCAGGAGATTTGAGGAGAGGATGAACAAGCTGTTCGAGGACTTCTGGAGGAAAGGGGGACGCCCCCTGCTGGCACCAGGCCGTACAGCCCTTGAGCCCTACCGGGAGCCCTACACCGACCTTGTTGAGGGCGACAAAGAGGTAATCGCCACCATAGAACTCCCAGGATTCGAGAAAAGCGACATCAAGGTCAACATTACCGAGAACAGACTAGAAGTCTCTGCTGAGAGGAAGGCCGAGAAAAAAGAGGAGAAGGAAGGCTACATTTACCAGGAGAGGTATGGAGGGCGTTTCTACCGCTCCATCCCCCTGCCCTGCAGGGTGGACGCTTCCAAGACAAAGGCCAGCTACAACAACGGGATACTGGAAGTAAAAATGCCCAAGCTGGAAGAAACCGGCAAGACCACAATCAAGGTTGAATAGGAACCCCATCCATCAAATTTTTTTTGCTTTTTAAATTTGGCCCCCCATATTTCACTGACTAAAAAGCCGACGTAAGTAAATGGCTGAGGACAACACTAAAAAAGAACCAGGGAAGGAAGACCAAAAATGGAGGAACCACTAATGAAAGAGAAAACACCTGAAAACAAAACCGCTGAAGATAAAACATCCGAAGAAAAAGCTGAAGAAGAACCAACCGAAAAGGAAGCGGCTGAGAACTCCATTGAAGAGCTAAGGAGTAAGCTTGAGGAGACAGAGAAACTTGCAGAGGAATACAGGGAACTTCTGCTGAGATGTCGGGCTGACTTTGAGAACTACAAAAAACATGTGGAGCGACAGCAGGAGAAGCTGAAGCTGCTTGCTAACCGGGATTTAATCCAGGAGTTAATAGATGTCTGGGAGAATCTGGAGAGGGGGCTTGCTTCCACCGGAAACGAGGGGGATTTCAGAAAAGGAATTGAACTTGTCGCAAGCCAGCTCTGGAAGCTGCTGGAAAAACAGGGCCTTGAGCCGATTAAAGCTCTGGGCCAGAAGTTCGACCCGACATTCCATGAAGCTCTGCTCCAGACTCCTCATGAGGGTGAAGATGGGATTGTGCTGGAGGAGCTTCAGCGGGGCTACACCCTGAAAGGAGAGGTGCTCCGCTACTCCAAGGTACGGGTGTCCAAAAAGCCGGATGCCAACATGGAAAACAAAAAAGAAAATAGAAATAATAAAATATAAATTTTGAGGTGAATGTGTATGGCGAAGATAATCGGAATAGACCTGGGTACAAGTAACTCCGCGGCAGCGGTAATGATGGGGGATCGGCCAACCATCATCCCAAGCGCAGAAGGCGCAACAGCCTATGGCAAAGCCTTCCCCAGCTACGTGGCAATCACCAAGGACGGCCAGCGCCTGGTAGGAGAACCAGCCAAAAGACAGGCCGTGACAAACCCGGATGGCACAATCACAGCCTTCAAAAGAAAAATGGGGACAGACTACAAATACAACATCCACGGCAAAACCTACACCCCCCAGGAACTCTCAGCCTTCATCCTACAGAAAATAAAAAACGATGCCGAAGCCTTCCTCGGCGAACCAGTGAACCAGGCAGTAATCACCGTCCCAGCCTACTTTAACGACAACCAGCGCCAGGCCACCAAAGACGCCGGACGCATCGCCGGCCTCGAAGTACTCCGGATAATCAACGAACCCACCGCAGCCTCCCTAGCCTACGGCCTCGACAAAGAAGGAGAAGCCAAAATCCTCGTCTTCGACCTGGGAGGCGGCACCCTGGATGTGACCATAATGGAACTCGGTGACGGAGTATTCGAGGTCAAATCAACCTCAGGCGACACCCAACTCGGAGGCACAGACATGGACAACCGCCTGGTAGACTACATCGCCGAAGAATTCAAAAAAGAACACGGCATCGACCTCCGCCAGGACACCACCGCAATCCAGCGTCTCAAAGATGCAGCCGAAAAAGCAAAAATCGAGCTCTCCACAACCCTCCAGACAGACATCAACCTACCCTTCATCACAGCAGACCAGAGCGGACCCAAACACCTCAACATGACCATCACCAGGGCAAAACTCGAAGAAATCGTAAGACCAGTAGTAGAAAGATGCCGCCACCCCATAGAACAGGCACTAAAAGACGCAGGCCTCCAGCCAGGCGACATCGACAAGATAATACTTGTGGGCGGCCCCACCCGCATGCCCATCGTCCAGAGATTCGTGGAAGAAGTCATCGGCAAAAAAGTCGAACGGGGGATAGACCCCATGGAATGCGTAGCCATGGGAGCAGCCATCCAGGCAGGAGTGCTGGCAGGAGAAGTAAAAGACATCCTGCTACTCGATGTAACACCCCTCACCCTGGGAATCGAAACCCTGGGTGGAGTCTTTACAAGACTAATCGAAAGAAACACCACAATTCCAACAAGGAAAAGCCAGATATTCTCAACAGCAGCAGACAACCAGACCAGCGTAGAAATCCACGTCCTACAAGGCGAAAGAGAAATGGCAAAAGACAACGTAAGCCTCGGACGGTTCACCCTCACCGGAATCCCGCCCGCGCCCCGGGGCGTACCCCAAATCGAGGTAACCTTCGACATCGACGCTAACGGCATACTACACGTCACAGCCAAAGACCTGGGAACCGGTAAAAGCCAGAACATAACAATAAGCGCCCCCCTCAAAATGAGCGAGGAGGAGATACAGGAGAAAATCAGGGAAGCTGAGAAATATCGGGAAGAGGACAAGAAACTAAAAGAAAAAGTAGAGCTCAAAAACCAGGCAGACGCCCTCATCTACACAAGCGAAAAAACCCTAAAAGAACTGGGCGACAAAGTAACACAAGACCAGAAAACAAAAGTCGAAGAAGCCATCAAAAAAACCAGAGAAGCCCTAGAAAGCGACGACACAGAAAAAATAAAACAGGCAACAGAAGAACTCACAAAAGAAATGCACACCATAAGCCAGCTCCTCTACCAACAAACCCAACAAACCCAACAACAGCAACAGCAAGAACAAAAAGAAGACAAAAACAATAAAGAAAAAGTAATGGACGCAGAATACAAAGTCGTAGACGAAGACAAAAAATAACTGGCTACAAAGAAGCGATTCTGTGAAAACCCAGGGGGAAGTTCACAGAATCGCATTAACTAATTTAAAAAACTGACGGTAAAAATTTGATGGGATGAACTTTGTTTTTTTGTTTCCTGTTTTTTTGTTTCCTGAATAAACCACCAGCAGTTTTGAATTGCACTGCTGGTAAGCATCTAAAATATGAAGGCCAAAACAGATTTCAGCCTGAAAACCACGGTCTGATCACATATTACTGGAGTAAATAGATTTATAACAGACAAAAACATCACAATTGCAGAGATGGCACTGGAACTTAACAAGAAGACTACAAAGCGTCCTAAATTACAAGACCTTGAGATAGGAGACGTTCTCCACGTAGGCTCAGGTGGAAAAGAAATATTTGCAGTACAAAAACTTGGAGAAAATAACTATGCAATGTACCAGGGCGACGAAATCAGGTTCTATGGCCGGGCAGTTATGAACAAAAACATCCAATCCTTCACAGAAAGATATCCAGCCGTCTTCTGGATAACACACCCGGAAAACGAAGACGAGGAAAAAGAGAAACAAACCCAAAACCAGTCCTGAGAATAGGGAGTGGCCGGCTCCGGCCAAAGTGAAGAATTCATATTTTTGGCAGCAAAAGGTCTAGGACATAATGCTAAATAAGCATTGTGACATATATATGTGACACCGCTATTGTATGTGTTTTGTGCGGAGATAGCCAAGCGGTCAACGGCGGAGGCCTTAAGAGCCTTTCCCATAGGGGTTCAAGGGTTCGAATCCCTTTCTCCGCATATATTCTCCCATAAAAACACCACATTAAACCGACAATCCAGAATGGTGTCCTGGCCGGGTAAAGTTAAAGTAGTTGTCCACACTCTCTCTTTCGGTCAAGGTATTGCAAGGTGGACGGTTTTATGGAGATTCGGACCAATGATTTTATCAGGGTTCTTGCAGTGGTGGTGGGTCTGGCGTTTGTTCTTATCTCCATTGCATATGGTTTCAAGTTCATGTTTGACCCTTCTGACGATTTTCTCGTCAAGCTGCCCATGCCTCCTTATTTTCTCCTATTAGTCTTCTCTGTAGGCTTTGTCCTGGGATCGGTCTTCTTTGAAAACAGGGGGGCTGAATTCCCCTGGCACCTGGTGGGAGGGGCTGTAGCTTCCCTGTGTTTCACATTCCTCCTGGCAGCCAGTGTTGGCGGTGTCAGATACATTTACAGTAACGGTCTCTCAGGACTGGGGCTGGACAACATCATCTACGCCATTTCCATCTCTATCATTGTTAGCATGATTCTCCTGAACCTGGTCACCCACAAACTCTAAATGCTGTTAACCATAAAATTTGGATGGGTTGGTGAGAATTCTTGGAGGGAATTGACCAGTCAAAGGTTTTCTTTAGATGTACCATCTGTGAGTATGTTTTCCAGGCAGACCCGGACTTCATCCCCATCCGGTGCCCCCAGTGCGGAAGCGAGGAAACCCAGCGGACCTGACAGGATACGTGACCCTGTCAGCGGTTTTCTGGTGCCCAGGGAATGGATTGGCCGCGCCAAAAAAATGGACCCGGGTGAGCTTGAAGCAGGCATAAAAACCGGCAGGCTCATTCTACTCTCGGATGGCACCATCCTGAGGCGGGGATACACCACAGGCACGACAGCCGCAGCAGCAGCCAAGGCAGCAGTCCTCACCCTCCGGGGGGGTAGAATCGGGGGCGTCCTTGTACCCACACCCAGCGGGTTCAGCGTCTGGCTGCCAGTAACCGCAGAAAATGGCAGAGCCACCGCGGTGAAGGATGCTGGAGACCACCCCTGGGATGCAACCAGGAACATCAAAATCAAGGCCAGGGCAACCCCAGATTCCAGGGTTAAAATTACACCTGGCAGGGGGATTGGCACCATCACCCGGGACGGACTCCCCCTGGCCAGGGGCGAGCCTGCCATCAACCCCGCCCCCCGCAGCCAGATAGAAAAAGCAATAACAGAAGCCCTAAAACTAACCGGCCAGCCCGGAGTAGAAGTGACAATCTCCATCCCCCAGGGAGAAAAGGTGGCAGAGCAGACCCTGAACCCGAAACTGGGAGTGGAAGGCGGGATATCCATCCTTGGCACCACCGGCTTTGTGGAACCCTGGAACAAACACCTACTTGAAGAAAAGCTTGAAGAGATTAAAAAACATCCCCGCGTAGTCCTCACCACCGGCAGGACAGGGACCGTCCATGCAAAACGCCTCTTCCCCCACCATGGAATTGTGATGATAGGAAACAACCTAGACCTGACATCAAGGGTCCCCAGAGACCGTGTAAAAGAAATCATAATCTGCGGGCTTCCAGGGCTCATCCTCAAATACGGAGACCCTGAAATCCTGGAAGGCACAGGCTTTAACACGGTCCAGGAGATGGTGGATAAAAACCCCGGTCATCCGAGAATTGACGCTGCCCTCAAAAAAGCAGCAGCCCAAACCGGGGGGGCAAGAATCGTCCTTCTGAACCGAGATGGAAGCCTGCTACGAGACACAACATCAAAATAATATGAAGATTGTGGGTGTTGGAATCGGGCCTGGAATGCTCACCCTACAGGCAATCCAGGCAATAAAAAACGCACGAATCGTCTACGGCTCAAAAAGAGCACTGGAATTAGCAGAAAAATACATTCAAGGCGAAAAAAGAGAAATCAAAGACTACCAGAACCTGGAAATCCCAGAAGACGCCATAGTCCTCTCAACAGGAGACCCTATGTTCTCAGGACTAGGAAAACTGGGAGGCGAAATAATCCCAGGCATATCCTCCCTCCAGACAGCCTGCGCCCGCCTGGCAATAGAACAAACCGAAGTCACAACAGTCAACTTCCACGGCAGAAACCCCACAAAAGCCAGAGAAAAACTCCTAGACCAGCTAAAAAAAGGAGAAACAGTCTTCATCCTCCCAGACCCCCACAAATACGGAGCAAAAGAAATAGCAGAACTCCTCCTAAAAGAAAAACTAACACAATACCAGATATTCCTACTACAACGACTCGGCTACCCAGACGAAAAAATCAAAAAAGGAACACCCCAAAACCCACCCCAGCCAGAAAACAAACTCTACTCCCTCCTAATCAAAAAACTGTAACACCATTAACTTCATCGGCGGGAAGTCCCCTTCCGAAAGGGAGGGGATGAGAGCCGATAA
>CAZCCY010000003.1:0-46487 GCA_964497545.1 uncultured Methanosarcinales archaeon
TTTGTTGAGAATTTAAATGAGTCGCAGCTTGAGAATCGGTTTTTTAGAAGGATTTTCCAGGTCATCCTGCCAGATTTTGAGGTTCAGGAGACCACCAGGGCTCAGGATTTTCCGGACTATGCTTTTTTTCCGGATCAGGAGTCCCTCAACAATGCTCACAGGGCGAAGGGCACCGGGTCCTTCTATAATGTGGCACTGGCAATTGGTGAGGTGAAGAGGTGGGATGCTGAGCTGGACCGCTTCGGGAGGGATAGGCACGATAAAAGGAGAAACCCGAGCTTTCAGATATGGCTCTATCTCCATGAGACTGAGCCCAGATGGGGTATACTCTCCAATGGCCATAAGTGGCGTCTCTACCATCGGGACATGCCCCTCACCATGACAACTCTCTTGTGTTCACACCCAGCTCATAGTCAGTGGGACGTATGAGATTCCCCATGTTCTCTAGGAACTCAGGTTCAGGAGGTCAAATCAATATAGCGATCATTTTTACTGATAGTAATTTTTAAAAATTTTATTATATTTTAAAAGTGGAGGCTAAATATGGGCAAATCATGGCATATTCTAGATTACACACTATAATTAATAATCATGTAATAGATATAATCGATAGCAGTAGAAATTATGCGGAATATCCGATAACCTCTTGAATGTCAGTAGGAAGAGTATATCCAGCGAATTCAGAGGCAAGCTCTCAAGTCCGTGCTCAACCAAATGCGCATTAAAGAGTGACTATAATTTCAGGATTCTGCAATGGCCTTCTTAACTTCATTCAATATCTCGGTTCTCACCTCCTCTACCGGTCTTGACCCGTCTACGATTCTAACTGCCGAGGCTCGAAGAGCCGAGGCTGCCGGAGTGTAACTTCGGCTTCTAAAAGGCTGATACTTCGTATCAGGAGACTCGGCTTGGCGATGAGCTTCATTTTTAGAAGGTTTGAAACTTCGTTTCTCCTGCTTTTTGTCCTGTTTCAGATGACCCAGCAGATTGAAAATGGCTCTTACCTCTGCCAGGTATTTCTCTCTCTCAAATTCATTGGGCGGCTCATTTCTATTTTTTATCCGGCGGACAGCTTCGCCAGGTGTTATATCCAGTATTATTGTCAGGTCTGGCCTGGGCGCGATTTCCTCATTCTTTCTCTGAATTTCAAAGGGATCAAGTCCCAGGGCCCCCTGGTAGGCAATGTTAGAAAAATAGTACCTGTCCATAATAACAATTTTACCGGCATCCAGGGCAGGCCTAATATTCTTTTTAACATCCTCCATCCTGTCCTTTAAAAACAATTCAAACTCTTCTTGTGGAGAGATGTTTTCCCGTCCTTTTAAGGCTATTTCCCGTATTTTATCCCCATATATGCTGTTGCCTGGCTCTTTCAGCCGGAGGACAGGGTAACCTTCCTTTTTAAGAGATTCTTCTAGCAGGACGGCCTGGGTTGTTTTGCCTGCTCCATCTATACCTTCAATAGCAACGAGAAATCCCTTAGACAGTTTGTTTGGGATAAGGATCATAGAGCTAATCTGCCGATATGATATATCGGCCTATCGAGTATTTCCATGCTACGGAAATTTTAAGAGGACTATCTAAAACAAATTCAATCAGGAGTTTGCCGAATATCGTTTACACAGCAGTGCTACTCTCCATTTTAAATTGACTTCCCCCCTTAAAAAACAGCTTTAGACAAGTTTAATGGTCTTGGTGTTCTCCCATACGCCGTGGAGATTGCAGCATTCGACCGCCCGTAGGGTCACATCTCCTTTAGTCCAGCCTCCCGCTTCGCTGAGGACAACCATCATTTCCAGCACAGGCTCTGCAACTCCAGGAGCAAATGTTATCCTGCCGAGGCCGACATCTCCCGCATAGAGGGAGATACACCCAATCCAATGGCCCAGCATGTTAGGATGAGCCAGAAGCTCGCCCACGTTCACCGTAACCTCAAAGGGTTTACCAAGTTCCACTGTACTCTCCACATGGATAATAGGAACATGCTTCTTTTCAAGGTCAGTCATATTCTCCGGGTCTCTAACCCTGTTTATTTTGTTAAGATAGAATTCTGGTTCCACCATCTCTTTCACTTCCCTAAAATCCCCCCTCAGCCTGGAATTATACCAGGTGAACCGGGTCTTCACCCCTTCAGAAAGAAGGGGACACCGCCAAACCTATGGGTATTAACGATTTAAATACCTTTCTAGCCGTACTTTATTTTTTTGTTGGGAGACTCCACGGGCAGAGAGGTATATTTCACAGTAATCGTTGTTAGAGCATGCGGATGGTCTCCAGGTTTTTGGGGGCGCGGGTCTCTATCCTGAATTTCCGGTAGACCGAGCTTGCCAGGTCTGTGCAGTTTCTGTCGTCTCCATGTTCGGTGAGAATCAGGTCTGGTTTAGGTCTCAGGTGTCGGACATAGCTCATTAACTGCTGTCGGTCCGAGTGGCCTGAGAAGCCGTCCACTGTCTCAACCCGGAGGTTTATTTTCATGGTCTCAATTTTACCCGGCGAGGGTAGGGGCAGTTCTGTCCACCCTTTCTGGATTCTTCTTCCCAGGGTCCCCTCTGCCTGGTAACCCACAAAGACAAGGGTGTTCTTCTCCTCAGGCCCCAGCGCCCGGAGGTATTCCATTACAGGCCCGCCGTTTAGCATGCCTGAGGTGGAGATGATTACTGAGGGCTCGCCGCTGTCGATGATATCGGCCCGCTTGCCCGGTGAGTCTACCTGGACAAAACACTCAGAGAGGAAAGGATTCATCCCCCTGTGGAATATGAGGTTGCGGAGGTCGTTGTTGAGATACTCCGGATAGGTGGTGTGGATGGCTGTAGCCTCCCAGATCATGCCGTCAAGGTAGATGGGGATCTCAGGTATCTGCTTTTTACGGATAGCCTCCTCCAGTACCAGCATGACCTCCTGGCTCCTGCCCACAGCAAACGCAGGGATAATCACTATCCCCTTCCTTGCCACTGTCTCTTTGACGATCCGCTGGAGGTACTTCTCCGCCTCCCTCCTGGGTGGCTGGAAGTCCCGGGAGCCGCCATAGGTGGCCTCCATAATCAGGGTCTCTATCCTGGGGAACTCGTTGACAGCAGCGTCAAAAAGCCTTGACTTCTCATACTTGAAATCGCCGGTGAAAGCAATGTTGTAGAGGCCATCCCCGATGTGGAAGTGGACCACTGCAGAGCCCAGAATGTGACCTGCATTGTGGAGTGTCAGCTTGATGTCCGGGGCGATATCTGTGACATCCCCATAGTTGAGAGGGATGGTGTGTTTTATGGCCTCCCGGATCATGGCAGAGTCATATGGCGTCTTTTTGCCTTCCCGGGCCACGATGTCAAGGTAGTCGAGCTGGAGCAGGGCTGTCAGGTCCCGGGTGGGGGTGGTACAATAGATCGGCCCCCGATAGCCGTACTTGTAGAGTAGTGGGACCAGCCCGGCATGGTCCAGGTGGGCATGGGTCAGCACCACCGCGTCAAGCTGGTTTATGGGATGGACCTCAGGTACATAGAGGTAGGGTGACCCATTTGGGTCTGCCACATTCACACCACAATCGATGAGCACCCGGCTCTCCGGCGTTGAGAGGAGGAAGCAGCTTCTACCCACCTCCCGGCAGGCCCCAAGCATGGTCAGCCTGACCCATGTGTCCCGCGGGGAAATCTCCCGGTGGATCTTACGGCCCACAGACTTGAGAATGGCTTTACGCTCGTCTTTCACCGAGCGCATGAACTGCCGGATGTTCTCCACCGTAGCTGACTTAATCGGCGGAGCCCGGACAACCCTGGGAGTCCATCCAATACCCTTGGTAATCTCCCGGAGCGTCTCCCCATGCTTACCGATAACAAGACCTGGTTTTTCAGCCTCAATGACCACCTCGCCTGTGTCCACCTCAAAATACTGGTTGGAAACACCCGCATCCTCAGGCACAATCTCCTTGATTTTCTCGACAACATCCTCCGGGTCTGCCAGCACCTTGGGGTCTGGTCTGACCACAACCCTCTTACGAATCTCCTTGGCAATAGCCCGGATTAAACCATTACTGTCAGCAAACTTTTTGAGGTCCTCGGTATAAATGACCAGCTCCGGCCCCTCAAATTCAACATTGGACAGAGAGATATGAGGGGGGAGCTTCCCCTGAATCTTCTGCTTCAATTCCTCCAGCACATCATCTACGGTCAATTTGAATTCCCCCGAAAAAGGGATGATAAATAATACAAGATTCAGTCTAGTTTAAAGAATCCTTGATTTCCTTGATTCTCCCGTTATCAACCACAAAATATCCATCCCGCGTTATTTTCACGACATCAATCCCATCTCCGGAGGCAGCATCCCTCTTCATGGCATTGTGAAGAGCCCGAATTGCAAGCTCAACGCCTTCCTCCATCTCGATGTCAGGGTGGTACCTGTCCTCCAGCACACCATAGGCAATAGGCGAGCCAGAGCCGGTAGCTACAGCCTTCCGCTCCTCAATCTGCCCTCCAATGGCATCAAGAGAATAAACAGCCGGGCCGTTTTTATCCACACCGCCCACAAGGAGCTGGACAAAAAAAGGATAAAAGCGAGAACTGTTAAGGATGTTGGAGAGCAGCGAAGAAATGCCACGAACAGTCATCGGCTCCTGCCTCCGCATCCTGTAGAGCTTAGACTCGACCTGCATCCACTTTGCAAGCCGCTGCGCATCCCCCACAGAACCGGCAGTAGTCATACCCACACACTCGTCAATCTGATAGATCTTCATGGCATCCCTGCTGGCAATAAAATGCCCCATAGTAGCCCGCTTCTCAGACGCGAGCACCACACCGTCCTTGCAAATCATCCCAATGGTGGTAGTTCCCTTAAACTTCATGTCTGTTACCTCAAAAACGAGAAAACTAGCAATACAACAATTACCTAATCTCCTATTTATACCTTCCTGAACCCTCCAGGGGGAAAGGTAAATATAAAAAGAGGGGCTGAGAATAGAAGCCCTGTAATGGAGGAATGTCTAAGTTGAAACTGAAACTGGCTGTTCTCGCTGTCCTGGTGGTGCTGGCATCAGGCTGTCTTAAAAGCGACAACAATGGTAGCAGTGACTCTACTACTGATATCACCCTGTTGAAGGGAGATTTCGAGGTGGTCAGTGGGTTTGAAAACACCCACACCCGGGGTGAGGTCAAGGCTATGGAGTTTTTTGACTTTTACTGTCCTCACTGTTACCAGCTTCACATCCAGGAGTCAAGGTTGGAGCGTAAATATGGGGATGCCCTGAAAATGACTTCCATGCCCTTCCCCCTCAGACCAGCCAGTTTCCCGCCCCTTGAGGCGTATGTAATCGCCCGGGACATGGGGAAGGGTGAGGAGATGAAGGACGCTATCTTCAGGGCCAAGTGGGAGGAGGGTCTTGACATCGGGAACAAGGAGGTGCTGGTGGAGCTGGCAGGCCGGGTTGGCCTGGACACAGACGAGTTCAAATCCCGCCTTGAGAAGGGAGCTAGAAGGGAAGTCCAGAACTCCAGAACTCTGGGAGGCAGGTATGGCATCTCTGCCACCCCTACTGTAATCCTGGACAACAACATCAGAGTAACCGGTGCAGATGTCGATAACCTTGAGACAGTGATTACGAGCATCCTTGCACAGGACGTAGAATAAAATAAACGTGTGTGAGCCTTAAGTTAATATACTGCTGTCTCCGTAGGGGGATGTGTAATGAAACGGGAAAATGTCCTGATCGAGGCTCTGCCTTACATCCGGGAGTTTTACGATTCCATTATGGTGGTGAAAATTGGGGGGCGGGCTATGGTTGACCCCAGGATTCTGGAGCAGATTGTCCAGGATGTTGTTCTTCTGAGGTATGTGGGTGTCCACCCGGTTGTGGTGCATGGTGGGGGGCCGGAGATTACCGAGAAGATGGAGCGGATGGGGAAGGAGACCGAGTTTGTGGCTGGTTTGAGGGTGACCGACAAGGAGACGCTGGAGATTGCCAGGATGGTGCTGGTGGGGAATATTAATACCAGGATTGTCTCGCTCATCGGGAGGTACGGGGGTAAGGGTGTGGGCCTTGTGGGGAGTGATGGGAATCTGATTCTGGCCAAGCGGCTGCCTCCCAGGCTTGTCCGGCATGGTGGTGTGGAGCGGATGGTGGACCTTGGCTTTGTGGGGGAGATTGAGATTGTTAACCCGGAGTTGTTGATGATCCTTGCAGGTAAGGGGTTTATACCGGTGGTCTCACCTATTGCGGTGGAGGTGGAAAGTGGAGAGCATCTGAATGTTAATGCTGACACGGTGGCCGGGGACCTGGCCGCCGCGCTGAAGGCTTTGAAGCTGATATCGCTCACAGATGTCCCCGGGGTTCTGCGGGAGGAAGGGGATGCCAGCACCCGCATCTCTAGGCTGGAGCTTTCCGAGATTGAGGAGCTTGTCAGGGATGGTGTTATCCGGGGTGGCATGGTCCCCAAGGTGACAAGTGGCGCTGCTGCCTGCCGGGCAGGGGTGAAAGAGGTGCACATCATCGATGGGAGCAGACCCCACGCACTCCTCCTGGAGCTTTTCACAGACGAGGGCGTGGGAACCATGATATACCGGAGAGAGGACTACTAACAAGTGGGGAAGTTTAAGGTGACAAAAACAGAAGGAGACAAAGGTGAACTGGCAGAGGCAGTGGCATTCCAGGTTGTGGAGGTTAAGAAGATGCTTGTGCCAGCCCTGCTGGGGAGTCTCCTTGGCTTTGTGTTCTACAGGTACCTCGGCACCGGGGAGGGTATACCCTGGTTCTCTCCCCTCTTCCTGGCACTTGCGGCTGCCTACTACCTCCAGCGTGCTATCTTCCCCCTCCTGGGGCTGGATGTAAAAGAGTTCGAGCGGAAAGACTGGCTTTATGTGGAATTTGTTGTGCTTCTATTCCTCATTCTATCCTGGACATTTCTGTTAAACTAGCCATGAAACGGATTGCAGTTCTTGATAGGGATAGATGCCAGCCGAAGATGTGCAGCCAGGAATGCATCAGATTCTGTCCCAGGGTTCGGACCGGCGACGAGACCATTGTGATGGGAGAGGACGGCAAACCTGTGATATCGGAGGAACTCTGTATCGGATGTGTCATCTGCACCAAGAAATGTCCCTTTGGCGCGATAATGATAATCGGGCTGCCAGACGAGCTGGGCGACCCGGTACATCGCTATGGTGTTAACGGTTTCTCCCTCTACGGCCTGCCGGTGCCGGTGGAGGGGAGGATAACCGGCATCCTCGGCCCAAATGGGATCGGTAAGAGTACTGCGGTGAACATCCTCTCCGGTAACCTCCTGCCCAACCTGGGCAGGGAAAACACCAGGTGGGAGGATGTCCTGGAGAGGTACCGGGCCTCCACACTCCACGACTATTTCAAGAGCCTCCGAGGGGGTGAGGTGAGGACCGCGATTAAACCCCAGTACATCGACAGGATCCCCCGGCACTTCCAGGGTGTGGTCTCAAAACTCCTGGAGCGGACAGACGAGCGGGGCGTGCTCTCCGAAATACTCGAAGAGTTAGAGTTGACCCTGGTGGTGGAGCGGGACCTTGCCAGTCTGAGTGGAGGTGAACTCCAGCGGGTTGCACTGGCAGCGTGTGCCGCCCGGGATGCAGACCTCTACTTCATCGACGAGGTAAGCCCCTACCTGGACATCTATCAGCGCATCAAGGCGGCCCGCCTCATCCGTGGCCTTGCAGAGGCCGGGAAAGCTGTGATAGTGGTGGAACATGACCTGGCCATCCTCGACCTCCTGGCAGACCATGTTCACATCGCCTATGGCATGCCTGGGGCATATGGTGTGATAACCCATCCCAAGGGTATCAGAGTGGGCATCAACCAGTACCTACGAGGGTATCTCCCGGAGGAGAACATTCGTATCCGCCCCCAGCCTGTGGAATTTGAGGTCCACGCCCCCCTACCTTCCAAAGACATCGAAATCCTCTTCATATATCCTGGTTTCACCAAGAGCTACAGTTCAGGCTTCACCCTCCGGGCCAGTGGCGGGAGCATCCGGAGGGGCGAGGTGATGGGAATCCTCGGCCCCAACGGGACAGGCAAAAGCACCTTCATGAAAATCCTGGCAGGAGAAACCAGACCAGACCAGGGGGAACTGGAGACCGGCCTGAAAATCTCCTACAAACCCCAGTACCTCCAGGCAGACCAGTCCATGAGGGTGGACGACTTCCTCAGGAGCATCACCCGCCAATACAACACAAGCTACTATCAGACCGAGATCCTGAAACCCCTCCAGCTCGACTACATCCTCGACCACGACCTCACCGAGCTAAGTGGAGGCGAACTCCAGCGGGTGGCTATCGCAGCCTGCCTGAGCCAGACCGCCGACCTCTACCTCCTGGACGAGCCAAGCGCACACCTGGACGTGGAACAGCGGATGATGGCCACCAAAACCATCCGCAGATTCGCAGAAAACAACCATGTGACAGCCATGGTAATCGACCACGACATCTACATGATAGACCTCCTAAGCGACAGACTCCTGGTCTTCGAAGGCACACCCACACAGCACGGGGAGGTCCACGGCCCCTTCGAGATGCGACCAGGAATGAACAGGTTCCTCAAAAGCCTGGGCATAACCTTCCGCCGGGACGAAGAGACAAAAAGGCCCAGGGTCAACAAGCCCGGCTCCAAACTCGACCGCCAGCAGCGGGCAGAAGGAGAATACTACTATCTACCGGTGAAATAAAAAATATTAGGGAGGTTGGAAAGTGTGAAAGTGGGAATCGTGGACACAACTTTTGCCAGGTATGACATGGCCGGGGCTGCGATTGACGAGATTAAGAAGACCACCAGCCGGTTGAAGATTGTGAGGTACACGGTGCCAGGTGTCAAGGATTTGCCGGTTGCCTGTAAAAAGCTCCTGGAGGAGGAAGGGTGTGTCGCGGCTATGGCCCTGGGGATGCCAGGGGCTGCGGAGATTGACAAGCTCTGTGCGCATGAGGCGTCCCAGGGCCTCATCCTCGCCCAGCTTTTGACAAACCGGCACATCATCGAGGTGTTTGTACACGAGGACGAGGCAAAAAACGAGCAGGAGCTTGCCTGGCTTGCAGAGAGAAGGAGCCGGGAGCACGCCCAGAACCTGGTCAAACTCCTCCTCTATCCGGAGAAACTGAGAAAAGAGGCAGGGACCGGCCAGCGCCAGGGCTTCGAGGACGCAGGCCCCCTCTAGCCCGGTGTCAGCTCGGTGAAAACAAGCTTACCTGCTATCTTTTTCACCTTGATTTTGACAACGTCCCCCCTTCTCGCGCCGGGGACAAAGATGGTGTAGCTTCCCACCTTGGCTATCCCGTCTCCTTTGCTACCTGTTGACTCGATTCTCACCTCCAGGGTCTCACCCTCACTCAGCCCCTCCTTCTTGGTCTCAGGAGCCCGATACCTCTTTTTAAGCGAGCGGTGGGCACCGCACGCGTCGCAGTGGAGCATGAGAATCCGGTCAGTCCGCACCAGATGGGTATCTGGCAGCCCGCACTCTGAGCAGATGACAAACTCCTGGACATAGCTGGCAAGCTGACCAGCTATCTGCTCCTCGGTGAACCGCCCCTGAAATATCGCTCTGGAGCCGTCTTTACGCCCTGCGGTGCCAAGCTCCCGGAGGAGATACTTGAGAACATGGTCCGGGTCCCGGTTAAGAGCGTTCACGATATTCTCGAAATTCTCCAGCACCGTGGTCTTACCCTCTATCATCACCCTGGGCGAGGGCACCACAAACCTGGAATCCTTGGCCTTAACCTCAGGAATCTGCTCCAGGGCCCGATCCAGATAAGCCTCGTATTCACCCGCCATTAATTTACACTCTCTTCTTCTATGCGTACAGGCGAGGGGAGCTTATGGCCAGCCTTCCGGAGAGCCTCCCGGGCATGCTCAATGTTGGCAGGACTGGTGTAGACCGTGAATATCTTCTGCCCAACCTTAACCCTGGCAGCAGTCCCCACAGCCTTGCCAAAGGCCTGCCGCATCCCCTGGGAGACCCGATCCGCACCAGCACCGGTAGCCTGCTTATTCTCCCGGAGAACCTCGAACGGATAAACCCTCAACTTCAAATGATAATTGGCCTGGCCCACCCGCTTCATAAGATACTTGTTAGCAATAACCCTTGCAGCCTCAAGAGCACTATGCCGGATCTGACAGGCCTCCTCGACAGCCAGCGACACCTCCACCGGGAAATCTGTCTTAAGGTTGCCCATGTCAAACTGGACCACCTTGATACCAGGCACACCTCCCATGTACTCCCGCCGGGTGTAAGACCGCTGCTTCACATTCCGATACATGCTGGCAGGTTTTCTGACCATTCCTATAACCTCAAAGTTAAAATTTAACTCCCCCCCTTTATGACCTGTAGGGTTATAAGCCCTTCCCCCTCAGCATAAGGGAAGGCACTGCTTTTATCTACCCTCAGTGTCCTATCTCTAATGTTATATTAGTGTAGGTTGGAGGGTGTACCTATGATAGCTGTCCTCAAGATTGGTGGAAGTGTGATTACAGATAAAACCTGTGCCGAGACACCCAGACTGGAGGTGATGGAGCGGATTGCAGGGGAGCTCAGCGCCTGGGAGGGGGGCCTGGTGCTGGTTCACGGTGCTGGCTCCTATGGCCATCCCCAGGTGAAGGATAATGGGGGTATGGCTGTCATTGTAAGGGGGGATGAGACAGCCCGGGAGGCTGCTCTGCGGCATGCCAGGTTCATCGACATTGTTCATTCCTCGGTGGCAAAGTTGAACGCTCTCTTTGTGGATATTCTCTGCCAGGCTGGCGTCCCTGCAGTTGGATTCCACCCCCTTGAAATCGCGCTGCAGGAGCGGGGCAGGCTGATTTCACTCGACACAGGGGTTGTGAGCCTTGCCCTTGAGCGGGGGTTTGTACCGGTGCTTCACGGGGATGTTGTGTTTGACAGGGCAATCGGGGTCTCAGTACTCTCAGGAGACCAGCTCACACCTTTCCTTGCCCGACAGCTGGGTGTGGACCTGGTAGGTGTTGGCACCAATGTGGACGGTATCCTGGACCCCCAGGGGAAAGTCGTCCCAGAGGTTAATCCTTCTAATTTCCAGGAGATTAAAAAGTGGCTTGGAGGGGGGAGCGGGATTGATGTTACCGGTGGGATGGCTGGCAAGGTGGAGGGGCTTCTCTCCCAGGGTGTCAGGGCAAGGGTGTTTAACGCCTCCCGGAAGGGTGTGATATCCAGTTTTCTCAGGGGAGAAAAGGTAGGAACACTGATAACAGGGGGGGTAGGCTAATAACAGGTCAGGTCTATCTGGTGTGTCATGGGTACCTCGCAGCGTAAAATGGAGCATCTTCTTCTCTGTGCTGAACACAAGGTGGAAGCCCACCCTATCGAGGGGAGGCGGGCCTCGGGTCTGGATGATGTGAGCCTCATCCACTTGGCTTTACCCGAAATTAACAGGGAGGATATTGACCTCACTGTGGAGTTTCTGGGAGCCAGGCTTCAGGCCCCTGTTCTCATCTCCTCCATGACAGGGGGCCATCCCGACACCAAAGCTGTGAATGCCGCGCTTGCCAGTGCAGCCGAGACCCTTGGCATTGGGATTGGGGTGGGAAGCCAGCGGGCAGCCCTGGAAGACCCTGGGGTGGAGGACTCCTTCCGGGTGGTGAGGGAGCATGCCCCTGATGCTTTCGTCTATGCCAACATTGGTGTTGTACAGCTCCGGGACCATGGGGTGGAGGCAGCCCAGAGGGTGGTGGAGATGATTGACGCTGACGCCCTAGCTGTACATCTCAACTTTCTACAGGAGGCGGTTCAGCCCGAGGGGGAGACAGATGCCAGGGGGTGTCTGGAGGTGCTGGGTGAGGTGTGCCGGGAGGTGGGGGTGCCGGTTATTGTCAAGGAGACCGGTGCAGGTATCAGCCGTGAGGTTGCCAGGAGCCTCTGGAGGGTGGGTGTGAGTGCCATTGACATTGCGGGCATGGGAGGTACCAGCTGGGCTGGCGTGGAATACCATCGGGCCAGGGAGCAGGGTAAACTGCTTGCCGAGAGTATAGGGAAGCTCCTGTGGAACTGGGGTGTGCCCACCATTGTAAGCCTCCTGGAATGCCAGGACGGCAAGCAGAGGGAGATAATTGCAAGTGGAGGCATCAGAAACGGGCTGGATATTGCAAAGACCCTGGCGCTGGGAGCAACCATCACCGCCACCGCGCTACCCTTGGTCGCCCCAGCCCTGAAGGGGGCTGAGCGGGTGTGTGAGCGGGTTAAACAGATGCTGGAGGAGCTCAGGGCAGTCATGTTCCTCACCGGCTGCCAGAAGACCGGTGACCTCAGGAAAATCCCGGTCCTCATCACCGGCAGAACCCGGGAGATGCTGGAGTTACGGGGGATAGACGCAAAAAAATATTCAATCAAAAAAGGGAGGGGAGAAAGACTTTAAACGAGAAACCCTACAAAGTGTCTAGAATGACTAATTAAAGTGGAGAGTACTAGGTATGGAGTTCGAAACCGAGGTGGAAGATATCATCCAGCGTACCTATAATGTTAAAAGCTTCAGGTTCAGACGCCCCCCTGATCTTGATTACAAGCCAGGGCAGTTTCTTTTCATAACCATAAAAAGTGGGGGAGAGGAGATGCAGAAGCATTTCACAATTTCCAGCAGCCCTACTGAGGGTTATCTGGAGTTCACCAAGAAGCTTACTGGTCATCCGTTTTCCAATGCCCTGGACAGGCTTGAGGTGGGGGACTGGGCGTTTATCCGGACGCCCTTTGGCAGCTTCACCTTCGAGGGTGAGCATCCCAGGGTGGCAATGCTCTCTGGCGGTATCGGTATAACACCCCTCCGTAGCATGTGCCGCTATGCCACTGACAAGCGGCTTGACACCAGCATAGTTCTCATCTATGGCAACCGGACCGAGGAGGACATTGTCTTCCGGGACGAACTGGATGCCATGCAACGGGAGAACCAGAACCTCCGGGTAATCCACACCCTCAGCAGCCCTGGGGAGAGCTGGAAGGGGTACCGGGGGAGGATAGAGCGGGAGCTTGTGGAAAGGGAGATTCCAGACTACCTGGAGCGGGTGTTCTACATCTGCGGTCCCCCCAGGCTGGTAGAGGCCATGAGAGACATAGCCCAGGAGCTGGGAGTGCCAGAGATAATACTGGAGAGCTTCCCAGGCTACTAGAATATGGATTTTCATGATGTCCTGGTAATTGGCGGGGGGCTTGCTGGTCTCCGGGCTGCCCTGGAGGCATGTAAAACAGGGGATGCCGCTGTGATCTCCAGGGTTTATCCGGTGCGGTCTCACTCGGTGGCAGCCCAGGGTGGAATCAATGCCGCCCTAGGCAGAGAGGACAGTGTCGAGAGTCATGCCTTTGACACGGTGAAAGGGAGCGACTATCTGGCAGACCAGGACGCTGTGGACATCCTCTGCGGGAACGCGCCCCAGGCTGTAAGGGAGATGGACAGGTGGGGCACACTCTTCTCCAGAGACGAGAAGGGGGATATAGCCCAGCGGCCCTTTGGAGGCGCCGGGTTCCCCAGGACCTGTTATGCCTCAGACAGAACCGGCCACCACCTCCTCCACACCCTCTATGAGCACGCCATGGAGCGGAAGTCAGAGGGGAAACTCGCACTCTACAACGAGTTCTTTGCCCTGGGCCTGGTGATCGAAGATGACAGATGTGCCGGGGTGGTCTGCCTTGACCTGAAAGGTGGCGAGCTAACCGTGCTGGGGGGTAAAGCAGTTGTGCTGGCTACCGGTGGCTATGGCAGGATCTATGGGAAGTCGACCAACTCCATTATAAACACAGGCTATGGGTGCTATATGGCCTACCGGGCCGGGGCTGGCTTGAAGGACATGGAGTTTGTCCAGTTCCATCCCACCACCCTCTTCGGGACCAACATCCTCATAACCGAGGGAGCCAGGGGGGAGGGCGGGTATCTTCTGAACAGCCAGGGGGAGAGGTTCATGGAGCGGTATGCCCCTGGGCTTATGGAGCTTGCTCCCAGGGACATTGTGGCCAGGTCGATTCAGACCGAGATAAACGAGGGTAGAGGCTATACTAGGGACGGTGACGGCTATGTCCACCTGGACCTGCGCCACCTTGGAAGGGATAGGATAATCGAGAGGCTGCCAGGCATAAGGCAGATCTGCATGTATTTCGCAGGCATAGACCCGGTGGAGGAGCCCATCCCTGTCCAGCCTGGGCAGCACTATTCCATGGGAGGTGTTGATGTGAACCTGAAATGTGAGACCGAAATCAAGGGGCTTTATGCCGCGGGTGAGTGCAGTTGTGTGAGCGTGCATGGTGCCAACCGGCTGGGGGGTAACTCGCTCCTGGAGACCCTGGTCTTCGGGAGAATTGCAGGAGAAAATGCAGCCAAACACGCTTTAAAAACAAACAAAGCCAGGAAAGACACGCTGCTGGGGTCGCTTGAAACTGAGAGGGCCAGAATCGAGAGGCTATTCCAGGGTGGAGGGGAGCAGGTGTATCTTATAAAGAGGGAGCTCCAGAGGACCATGGATGGGAAGGTCGGGATATTCCGGGAGGAGATCGGTCTCAAGGAGGCTCTCCTGGAGATAAAAATGCTCCGGGAGCGTTATAAAAACATTGGGGTTGAGAGCGAGAGCCTGGTTTTCAATGATGAGCTCCTGGATGCCCTGAATCTTGAGGGGATGCTTGGTCTTGCCGAGGTCATATGTCTGGGCGCGCTGGGGAGACAGGAGAGCCGGGGCTCCCACTACCGGCTCGACTACCCCACTAGGGATGATGCCAACTGGTTGAAACACACCCTGGCACATTTCACCCTGGCGGGTCCAGAGATTACCTATCGGGATGTCAGGATAACAAGGTACCAGCCGAAAAAGAGGGTTTACTAAAAGAGAGAGAGGGATGGGTTATGGTAGAATTAAGGGTGTTTCGCTCCCCTCCTGGCAGGTATGATGTTTTCGAGGTTGAGGAGCGGGAGGGTATGACTGTGCTTGAGGCTCTCTTTAAAATCCGGGAGGAGATAGATGGCAGTCTTGCTTTCAGGTACTCGTGTCGGGGGGCTGTGTGTGGCTCGTGTGCTGTGCTGATTAACAGGATACCCAGGCTTGCCTGCCGGACCCAGGTGAGGGATGCTAAAAGCGAGAGTGTATTGGACTTGGTGGCCTACGGCCCCTATGTGAAGCCAGCTGTCAAAACCGGTGGAAGGATTCTGGTGGAACCTCTCCCCAGCCTGCCGGTCATAAAAGACCTGGTGGTGGACCTTGACAGGTTTCTGGGGCATTATGAGAGCATTGAGCCCTGGATGTCCTCCCATGGCAATATGAGCCTTGAGGAGATGAAACAGACCGAGGTCTATGCCAACTGCATCCTGTGTGCTGCCTGCTATGGTGCGTGTCCTGTGGCCTCCAGGGACAGGGATTTCCTTGGGCCTGCTGCGCTGGCAAAGTCCTGGAGATTCTGCTCAGATACGAGGAACAGCCAGGAGGACATTGAAAAGAGGATTGAACAGGTAGACACACCCTGGGGTGTCTGGGGCTGTGATACGGTGTATAAGTGCACCGAGGTCTGCCCCAAGGAGGTGCCACCAACCCTGGCGATAACGGCTTTCAGAAGAAAGATTCTTGTCCACAGGTCAAGGAAACTTGCAGGCAGACTCGTGAGACTCCTGGGAAGGTGAAAAAAAATTGAAAGAGAAATATAGTGGTGCTGGGATGTGGGCGTGGGCCCTACAGCGGGTGACAGGGCTCCTGCTTGTCCTTTTCCTCTTCCTCCACCTCTGGAACCTACATTTCAGCTACAGGTTCCAGACACCCCTGGACTTTGTTTTCGAAAACCTCTACAAGCCAGCCACCCTCTATTCCCTGCTGGGGATTGTGGTCTTCCATGGCCTGGCCGGTGTTAGAACCGTGCTGGTGGACTTCGGCCTCAGCCTGAAGGCCCAGCGGGCAGTGTTCTGGACACTTGTGGTGCTGGGCAGTTTGATTGTAGCCTACGGTGTTTACAAGCGGGCATTCGGCCCCTAAACAACGAAAATAGGAGTAAAGGGTGCAGCAGTACTTCCATGCGGGCTCGAAGTGTTTGAATTCTGTTTTCATTGTATTCTCGTAACGTGCTCAGAAATATTCTGCTATTGGAACCAGGCATAGCGATTTATACCCTTTTCTAATGTTAATATCCTGTTGAAGGGTTGTGCATAAGTTTGTGCACATTTCCATACACATTTTTATATGTCATTAAATATCTATAATTTGCACCTGAAGCATAAAACTCTGGCAGTGTGCTGAAGATAAAATAGAGGGGATGAAAATGTACAAACCGAAGCTATTTCGAGCTCCAGCAGCTCTTCTAAGATATTTTAGAGCAACATCGATCACATGTATCTGCGATACATCTTCTCATTATTGGCACCTGCCCCATTGATCTTTGCACAAGTTGCAGAGGCCCTGGTTCTGCAGGGTGGCCAGGGGACATTTAAAACCAGGCCAAGGGTCGCGGTGGCAGCATACCACACACCTGTCCAGGCGATGGAGGTCTCCACCTGCCTGACAAAAATGGGATACCAGCCGGGAATAGAGTACGCCCGCTCAGGCGTCTACCGGGCCATGCAGGACCATGTGCCCATCATCTACGGTGGCGTCTCAGGGAGAGGAGGATTAGGGCCAGGATTGTTAGGGGGGCTGTGAAACCTGGTGTTTTTGAGGGAGAGGTGTGTTTCACTGTCAGGAAGGCGTTGCTGACCACCATGTAGTCTCCGTTGTCCTTGATTCGGATGATGTTTTCTCCTTTTTTCAGGTAGGGTTTAACGTCTCTTGTGTCGATTGCCAGGTCAGGATAGGGTTTGCCCTGGTAGACCTGGTTCCAGGTTTTTTTGTTGAAATAGAGGGTGTTTTTACCCTTGTTGCCGCCTGCCACCACGGTGGTGAGTGTGGCTTTTTCTGCCTTGTCAGGGATGTTGTTGAAGCGGATTTCGGTGGTTGTGTTTTTTATGCCCTGGAAAGCGTAAATCATGTCTGCCCCCTCGGCGAGCCAGTACTCAGTGTCTCCCTGGTAGACCAGGAGGAGTCCCATCCCGTTTATGGCGAAGTTGCCCTGGCCTGTGTTTTTTACCATGGCTGTGCAGTCTTTTTTGGTTACAAGGCCTGTGACGTTGTAGGCGTAGGTGCCGCTGGGGTAGTTGTAGGGGTCTTCTCCTTTCTGGTCGGTGTATTTTCTCTCGGGTGTGAGCAGTTTTCCCTGGAAGGTTGTTTCCATGGATGGGTTTACTCCCTGGTCTCCCTGGTGGCTCCAGGTCCAGTAGAGGTAGAGTCTTGCAAGTTTTATTTCACCCTCTCTGGGGAGGGTGAATTTCACGGTGTAGCTATCGCCTGGTGCCAGCTCGCCGCTGTAGGTGCTGTTTCCTATGGTGAAAACAGGCTCGCCTTTCCCGTGCTGGTAGGTTTCGAGCCGGTCTCCGGTGTAGGATGCTAGGGCGGGGGGTGTCAGGATGAGTGCCAGTGCGAGTGCTGCTATGATTTTCATCTTTTCTCTCTCTTTTTTTAGGAGGAAACCGGGGGGGAGACCCCCCCCATTTTATGGCTTTCTTTTGATGGGTGATATTTTACCGGGTGTGATGTCTATGGTGGCTATTTTTGTCACCCCATGGGTTTTGTTGCTGATTAGGGTCACTGGCTCCTGGGCATGTTCGTTGGATTGTAGCTGTGGGAGTGTCATTGCCAGTGCTGCTACCAGGGCCAGTGCCAGGGCGATTGCCTTCCACCTGCGTGCCTCCATTTCGGCTTTGTTGAGACTCTCTGTTTCAGTATTTGGCATAGATGTTGTACCTCCCTTTCTCCATTTCCAGTGCGAAGCTCCCGTCGCTGTGTGTCATTGTGATGTAGACCCGTTCTTCGTCTGTGTCCTGTTGTCCATTGTCGTTGGCATCGTAGTATCCCACGTTGGTCAGGTATTCCTGGGTTTTGTGGGTGAAGGGGTCTGTGAGGTTCAGTTTTAGCTCGATGCTTGTGGTTTTTATTTTTGTCCAGTCCCATTCTGAGGGGTCTGTGGTGGCGTTTATCCCGTAGACTTCTATGTTGGGTGCTTCCCGTTTCCCGGCGACCTGGTTGAATTTGTTGTAGACTGCGAAGAAGAGGGTGCCTGTTGCTGCTCCGTAGCGGCTGTCTGGTACTGTTTTTATGCCGAGCTCGCTCAGTTCTCCTGGTGTGATGTCTGTGACGCCCAGGTCTGGGAGTTTGGGCTTGGTTTTGAGTATGAGTATGGCGTTGCTTGGTACTATGTAGTCGCCTCTGTCCTGGATGGCGAGTTTGTTGTTACTGGGCTGGAGGTGGCTGCCCACCTCCCACCGGTCTACCGCGATGAGCTGTCTGGAGGAGGGTGCGTCTGTTGTTCCGAGGAGGTGGGTGTTAAATGTAACCTTGTTTTTGTCCTGGTCGCCCTTGTCTGCACCCGGGATGACTGTTATGAGTGTGGCGTTTTTCACGGTGTCGAGGTCCACAGGGCCGTTGAAGTCTATCTGGGTGGTTGCCTGTTCTGGTGGGATGTCTTTTGCGTAGAGCATGTCTGCGCCCTCTGCGAGCCAGTATTCTATCTCAGTGCTGGTGTCTTCCACCACCACAAGTAGTCCTACCCCGTACATGGCGAAGTTGCCCTCGCCTGTGTTGTTAATGGTTGTGGTGTAATTCCCTTTACCGGTTACCAGGTCTGTCACATTGTAGGCGTAGGTCCCGCTGGGATAGTCAAAGCTGCCAAAGCCTTTGCTGTCAGAGTATTTCTCCTCTGGCGTGATGGTTGTCCCGTTGAATTTCACCTCCATCTCTGGATCGGCGCCGGTGTCCTCTTTGTGGCTCCAGCTCCAGTAGAGGTAGAGTCTTGCCAGTTTGATGGTGGCGTCAGTTTTCAGTTCTGACTCCACGGTGTAGCTGTCACCGTTTGCCAGCTCCCCGCTGTAGGTGCTGTTTCCCAGGGTGAATATTATGTCCCCTTGTATTTTCTCGTGTCTGTAGATGGTGAGGGGTTTGTCTCCGAAATACCCGTTTTTTGTCACAACCTCGGCGTCTGTGCTGTTCGCATTGTTTGTCTCATTGGATTCCTCGACCTCTCCCTCTGGGTCTGCTCTGACCTCGAGGAGGTAGGTTCCAGTCCCGGGTGGGTTCCAGGAGAATTCTACCGTGGTGTTTGAGCCTGGGTTCAGGCCCGGGATTTCCACGGTGTCGGTGGGGTTGCTGTCCACGTAGAGTGTGGCGTTGAAGGCTGTGGCGCTTCTTGTGCCCTGGTTGGCAATTTCAGCTTTTATGGTGCTGGGGGTGTTGTTGTAGATGAAAGCTGGCAGGCTCAGGTTCCCCACGGTGAGGTCTGGTTTCCCTGGTGGTGCGCCTTTTGTCAGTAAAAGCACTGCAATTACCGGGTGCAGGCTTGTCCCGCTCCCCCGGTCAAACACCAGGGTGTTACTGGACGAAGCGAGTTTGTCTGTGACATCCCAGCTGTCCAGGTCAAAGTAGCTTCCCTGGTCTGCTTTTGCAGCGTCTGTGGCGATGGTGTTCCCGTTAAGGGTGAGGGTGTCGTCATCGCCTTTTTTGCTTGCAATGTATGCTGTCCAGAGGGTGGCGGTGCTACTGGTGTCGATTGTGCCCTGGAAGGCTGTGGAGGCTGTGTCTTTCGGGGTCTTGTGGTTGGGGTTCTCGTTCCCCTCGTTTATCCAGTACTCTATCTCCTCCCCGGTGGGGTCATTGTAGGCTGCTACAAGCACCATGCCATAGACCCGGCCGTCGATGTCTCCGCTGGTTGTGGCGGTCGCGGTATTCGAGCCTTCTTTGATTTTGTCGGTTACATTGTAGGCTGTCCAGTAGACGCCATAGCCTGACACGTAGACGTTGGGGTTTGTGTCGGCTTGACCTCCGAGGTTTAAGGTTCCGAGGTCGTTGCTGTTAAAGGTTGTCTGAAGTGTACCGGTGTACTCAGGGTTGCCGCCCCAGACCCCCACGTAGAGTCTTGCGTATTTGATGCTGGATGGCACGTTGTTGAAGGTCTGAGTGTAGGGAGAGGATTTCAGGCCGTGTCCGCCGTTGATGTAGATTCCGCCTTTTATGGTTTCGTGTCTTGTGGTGCTGAGGGGTATGCCGTCGAAATTGTAGATGGCGGATGCTGGTGTTATCAGGAGTATCGCGCAGGATGCGAGCCACGCCATCCCCACTATTTTTCTTTTTTTTATTTTTTTGATTTTCACTGTTTCTCCCTTCTTGTTATTTTTCGTTTTTTCTGGATTATCAGGAAGGCTGAGAGTCCGACAAGCATCAGGATGGCGGATGGAAGCTCGGGGACTGGTGCTGGACTTCCTGGGCTTGAGCCCAGTATCAGGAAGGCGTTGCTTGGCACCATGTAGTCGCCCATATCCAGGACTCCAAGCTTGTTACCGGCTGATTGCACATATGCTAAGACATCGCGGGTGTCCACCGCGGTTGCGGAGGAGTCCAGCACCCCGGTCCAGGCCTGGTTGTTGAATAAAATCTCGTTTTTATCCTGGTCGCCCTTGTTTGCACTTGGGACAACAGTAATCAGGGTTGCACTCACAAGGTTACCGGGAATCACGTAACCATCGAAGTTGATGTAGGTTGTCTGGTCCGGGGCAGTACCATAGCTTGTTTTTGCATAAACTGTGTCCGCACCCTCGGCAATCCAGTATTCCTTCCATTCTCCATTGGGGTCCTCAAATACGACAAGTAACCCTACTCCATACATGGCGAAGTTGCCCTGACCTGTGTTTTCCACCACGGTTGTGTAGTCTTTTGTGGCTGTCACAAGGCTTGTGACATCATAAGCATAGGTCCCGCTGGGATAGTCATAGCTGCCGAAGCCTTTGCGGTCATAGTATGTCCTATCCGGGGTAAGGGCGTTCCCGTCAAATTTTACTTCCATTTGGGGCTGGGTGACGCCCTGGCTCCCCTGGTGGCTCCAGCTCCAGTAGAGGTAGAGTCGTGCCAGCTTAACCGTGGAGCCAGAGGGAACATCCACATGGGATGTCACGGTGTAGGTGTCACCATTTGACATCTCCCCGCTGTAGCTGCCTCCAACGGTGTAGTTGAGACTTCCTTTTACACTGTCGTGTCTGTAGATGGCCAGCGGCCTGTCAGCGAAATACCCGTTTTTCTCTTTCTTGGTGATTGCAAGCACTGCAAGTACCGGGTGAAGATGGGAATCGCTCCCCCTGTCAAACACCAGCGTGTTACTGGACGAAGTGAGTTTGCCTGTGACATCCCAGCTGTCCAGGTCGAAGTAGCCTCCTTGGTCTGCGGCTGCAGCGTCTGTGGCAATGAGGTTCCCGTTGAGGGTGAGGGTGTCACCATCCCCGCTTCCTCCTGCTAGGTAGGATGTCCAGAGTGTGGCGTTTTCCACCCCGGTGAGGTTAACTGTGCCATTGAAATAGCTGTCTGCTGTGTCTTTTCCAGAATGGAGATGCTCGTTACCCTCGTTTATCCAGTATTCCACAAGCGGCTGGCTCTGGTCCTCGTAGACTGCTACAAGCACCATGCCATAGACCCGGCCGTCAATGTCTCCACTGGTGGTGGCAGTTGCTGTGTTCGAGCCTGTGTTAACCATGCCGGTCACATCATAGGCTGCCCAATAGACGCCGAATGCTGAGACATATACATTGAGGTTGGTGTCGGCTTGACCTCCGAGGTTTAAGGTTCCCAGGTCCTGGCCATTAAAGGTTGTCTGGAGTGTACCGGTGTACTCAGGCTTGCCGCCCCAGACTCCCACGTAGAGTCTTGCATATCTGATGTTGGATGGAACATCGTTGAAGGTCTGAGTGTAAGGTGGATATGCCAGACCGTGGCCACCACTGACGTAGATTCCGCCTGCAAGGGTTTCGTGTCGTATGTTTTTCAGTTCGAATCCATCTACATTGTAGTTTGCCGATACTGGTATTGCCAGGAGAACGAGCACTCCCACCAGTCCTATCCACATACATGTTCTCATACTTTTCCTCCATATTACTCCTATTTAGTAATACTAATTCTCGTGTAGATAGAATTTAAACTACATAAATGTTTCTTATAATCAGAAATTTTAAGTAAAAAAAACAAAAATTTAATAAAAAATACTATTTTTTCTTTGTATTTCATATTGTTGCTTTTCGCATCTTCCGGGCGATATCATACCCAATGTAACCGCCAATAACACCCCCCAGAGCGGCAATGCCAACCTCGCTCCAGGCATACCAGGGAGCATAATACACCTTCCACACCGCAGGAGCAAAAAGAAAATAAAACGTCCAGTACGAAAACCCACCCCTGACAACACCATAAATAATAGACGTCCCCCGTTTATCCCCATAATCCCGGAACAACATCACAAGCACATCCACAATCACACCCTCACCCATGTACCACCCAAGCCAGAGAGTGACATTAGTCCCCCACACCACCATCGCCACAAGCTCCACCACAGTGAAAAGCAGGGTGGCTGTCCCAGGCTTCCTCACCAGCTGAAGCGCAACTATCAACACCACCGTGGTAGGAATCGTGAAGAGAAGCCCGCCCAGCGGGCCCAGCAGGTCATTAAAGGTCTGCCAGAACCACCGGAACACCACCCCAATAAGAGCGGCAAGAAGCGCCAGGGTAACCAGGTCAATGGTGGTAAACCACTCAAGCAACCTGAGCCTCCGGGACACCAGAAACACAACCAACACAATAAGAAAACTGGCAACCAGACTCCCGTAGGTCACCCAGGAAGGAGGCGGCACAACCTCCACCTCATGGATGTAACTCTCCCTCCTAACACCACCACCATCAGAATAACTCACATTCACCCGGAAGCTCACACTCTTCCTGAACTCCACAGACTCAGGCGGCTTAACCGAGAAAACAAAAGAACTAGAATCCCCTGGCCCCAGGACATCAATAACAGCCTTCACCCTTCCACCCTCCACCCAGGTCTCGGTCTCCTGGCCAGGAACCTCAACATCCATACCAGACGGGACATCCACACTCACCCTGACATCCCGCAAAGGCGTCTCACCATTGTTGGTCAGGGTGACCCTCGCCCTCTCATGCCAGGTGACACCTGCCACCAGCCTGTCAGATTCATAGATGTCCTTGTTCTTCACAGGTATGGTCATCCCCACCTCCAGCCCGCCCACTGCCAGACAGGCAAGGAGAATGATAACCAGGACAAAAAGGGAGCGCCTCATCTCCTACGCCTCAACCGATAAAAGAAAAACACGACACTGGCCACCAGCACCACAATTACCGGCATCGGGACAGTAGCCCTCCCAGGGCCAACCTGCCCACCCAGCCTGAGATAATCCTCCCCCTGGTCATAGAGGTACTCCACCGCCAGAACCGCGTTGAAAGGATGAATATATGCCTCCTCACCCCGCTCAAACCTCAAGGTGTTATTCAAACCCACCAGGCCTGTCACATCCCACCTGTCCAGGTCAAAATACGCCCCGGACTTCGCCCTACCCACATCCTCTCCCAGAAGCTGGGAGTTAAAATAGAGACGATCCTCCTCACCCTTGTTCCCCGCTATTAAAACCGTCCAGAGAGTGGCATTTTTTATTTCAAGGGAGGTGGCATTGAAGACAACACTGGTACTATCCCTGGTCTGACGGGCAAGAGCCTGGTTCCCCTCTGCTATCCAGAACTCGGTCTGAGGCATGCTAGAATTCCGATAAACAGCAACAAGGACAATACCATAGGGGGCACCATTCAGATTATGATACCTCACCGAGACCCTGTTCACACCCTCTGATAGCATGCCGGTGACATTGTAGACATAACATGCAACACCCCAGGCTGCCAGATAATCAGGAGAACTCCGCCTCCCAAGAGTCCTGTTATTGATGCTCACCTCAAGCCAGTCATCCCTGTTGTAATTCCACATCGGCACATAGAGCCTGGCATACTCTATCCTGGAGGGCAAGTCAAAATACTCCTCATAAGGGTTTTCATGGGTGTAACCATGGCCACCCCCCACAAACACGCCCCCATGCACCCTGCCCTCAGCCACAACATAGAGGGGTGTCCCCTCCCCCCTCCACTCACCCCCACTTGCAACCGGGACAAAAAGAAGAAGGACAAAAAGAAGGACAACCCTCATGTTGGAGCAGTCCCCCCATACCCTGTAAAACTGAGATAGACACCAGCCCCCAGGGAGAGGAAAATATATGCCAGTAAAATGAAATCCCCCTTTTTGAGTTTCAGCTCCCGCAGATATGTCCGGTTCTTCACTGCCCGGAAGGCACGGGCATCTGCAGCAATGGCAATCTGCCTCCCTGTCCTGAGCACATTGACAACCAGGGGCAGGAGAAGATGCCTCAGAGCCTTTATCTTATTCTTTTTTATTTTCAAACCCCGCGCCTGCATGGCGTTTATGGTGATAGCACCTCCCTCTATCATGGAGGGGGCGAAACCCACAGCAGAGGAAACCATGAAAGCAATCTCAGGGGGCAGACCCAGACTCCGCCTGCCCCACGGGATAAACCTGACAAGCCCCACAATAAGCTCGCTGGGATGGGTGGTGGCAACCAGCACCATGGCAGCACTCACCGATGCCATGAACCTGAGCGACTGGATAAGCCCATAGATTGCACCCTCGCGATAAAAATAGATTCCACCAGTGATGCTCCCCAGCACCGGGAAATCAGGGGGCACCAGCGTAAACGTGGGAGTGTCCCCCCAGTAATAGAAAAAGGACTGGGAGACCATGAATCCGAAAACCATGGTGGAGAGAATAAATATCATGGAGACAACCTTCTCCCGGGAAAAAGCAATCCAGAAGGGGAGGGTGGAGAGGAAGACAGCTAGAAGCATCCAGGGCACACCCACCATCACCGAGAGCACCGAGACACTGAACACCCACAACAGCTTGACACGGGGGTCAAGCTGATGAACAAAGGTGTCCTTCTGATCATACCGGAATATGCCACGCAAAAACCACAGCCTCCTCCAATCTCAACACAACTTTTTTAACATTAATATCAATAAAGGTAACACCAAAAGTTAAATTCATGATATTTATACTTAATTGATGACAGCATAATTGATATAAATAGTAAATATTCCTATTACATGTATGATTTCCATCGAAAATCTAACCTACTACTACCCTGACTCTGAAAAACCAGCCCTCCAGAACATAAACCTGAAGATAAACAAGGGCGAATTCGTGCTGCTTGTAGGTCCAACCGGGAGCGGGAAATCCACCCTCCTCCAGTGCCTCAACGGCATAATACCCAGAGTAACCGGCGGCAGACTGGAAGGAAAAATAGAAATCAATGGTAAAACCACCACCCAACACAAAGTATACCAGCTATCCCAGATAGTGGGAATGGTGTTCCAGAACCCTGACACCCAGCTTTTCGGGCTCACCGTAGAAGAAGACACCGCCTTCGGACCTGAAAATCTGGGACTGCCCAGAAGAGAAATCCAGAAACGGGTAGAAAAAGCCCTGGAAACCACAGGTATCCCCCACCTCAGAGACCGGTTCACCTTCACACTCTCAGGCGGAGAAAAACAGCGGACAGCCATAGCAGGAAACCTGGCCATGAAACCAGAGATACTGGTACTGGACGAACCCACCTCAGACCTCGACCCCCAGGGCACAAAACAGGTGCTGGAAACCATAAAAAAACTGAACAGAGAACAGAAAATCACCATAATACTGGCAGAACACAAAATAGACCAAATAATCAAAATGGCCACGAGAACCATCGTGATGGACAGGGGCACCATAATACTGGACGGAAAAACCAGTGAAATCTTCAAAAACAAAACCCTGGAAAACATAGGAATCCATTCACCCCAGCTAAAACATCTCCCCCAATTTAAAACCACATCCCCCAGGGCACACCCGGCCGGGAACCCCCAGATAATATTCGAAAATGTCTATTTCAGTTACCACAAAACACCAGTACTCAGAAACATAAATCTCACCATAAACAAAGGAGAGTTCATGGCGATAATAGGGCCAAACGGCTCTGGCAAAACCACCCTCCTGGGCTGCCTCATAGGGCTCATAAAACCCACCCAGGGCAGAGTGCTGATAGAGGGAGAGGACATCTCAAAAAAAAGCGTACCAGAACTGGCAGAAAAAGTCGGATACCTCTTCCAGAACCCGGACTACCAGCTCTTCACCGACACCGTGACCGAGGAGATAGCCTTCGGCCTCAAAAACCGGAACCTCCCCCCCACCGAGATAGAAAAGAGAGTGGAAAAAACCCTGGAAACCATGGAACTAACAGAGTACAGGGACCGACATCCCCAGTCCCTCAGCCGGGGACAGCGACAGCGGCTGGCCCTGGCATCCATACTGGCACTGGAACCAGAGGTCCTCCTCCTGGACGAGCCCACCACTGGCCAGGACAGAGGACACCTGAAAAAACTCCTCCAGAAAATAAAAGAACTGAACAACACCGGGAAAACCATACTCCTGGTAACACACGATATGGACCTGGCACTGGAAAACACCCACCGGACAATCGTAATGAAAGACGGCAGAATACTCCTGGACGCACCCACACCCCAGGTGTTATCTGAAATACTGGAAAAAGCATCCTTTGCCTTCCAGAGAGAAATCACCCAGGCCATGCTTGCAGCCTGCAGCAATTTTAAAGGGTGATAAAGCCTATTCTTGGGGGGTGTATGAGACACCTCCCAGGTCTTGTGGAAGAGGGTAGCCCTGTTTACCTCCGGCTCTCCCGGGGTCAAGGCGAGACCTCAGGCCAGCTTTTCTGTGAGCTCGTGCAGGCAGCCCGCTTTGGCAGGAGCTTCCGCATCTCAGACCAGGCTTGCCGGGTGGGAAGATATGTCCTGGGGGATGAGGAGTCGCCTGCCAGCTATTATGCGGAAAAAGGGAGGTATCAGAGCTCTGAGGCTGCAAGGCGGGCTGCAGAGGGCCTGCCCAGACTCAAGAAGGGCTATGCGTCCCTGGGGTCAGGGATATTGAGGAGGCTCTGGAAAAAATATCGGAGACACTGGGATGAAGGTCTGTGTTGAGAGCTATGGTTGCACTGCGAATCTGGCAGATGCCAGACACCTTGAAGCCCTGGTAAGGGAGAGAGGGCACATCTTGACAGGTTACCAGGAAGCTGAGCTGGTGGTGCTGAATACCTGTACTGTGACAGGCATCACCCAGCAGAAGATGCTTAAACGCCTCCATCAAATCCAGTCAGATGGCAAGAAGGTGATTGTTGCAGGCTGTCTGCCTGCAGCCCAGCCAGAGCTCCTGCCACCTGGCATCAGAAAAATCACGCCCTCCCAGCTCCCGAGGAGGGGTGACCTGGTTGTCCAGGGTGTGACCGGTGTTGTGAGCATCTCCCAGGGGTGCCTGGGCAACTGCAGTTACTGTATTGTGAAAAAGGCAAGAGGCGACCTGGAGAGTCGTCCCCCTGGGGAAATCCTGAAAGTTGTCAGGGGCCTGGTCTCAGGGGGTGCAAGGGAAATTCTGCTCACCTCCCAGGACACCGCAGCCTATGGACGGGACCTGGGCCTGACCCTGCCAGACCTCCTCGAGATGCTCACAGGAATCCAGGGGGATTTCCAGGTGAGGGTGGGGATGATGAACCCGGCCCACACCCTGGACATCCTTGACAGCCTCTTGGAGGTCTGGGGGGACCCCAGAATCTGGAGGTTTCTGCATCTGCCCCTCCAGTCCGGCTCTGACAGGGTCCTGGAGGACATGAACCGGAAATACACCACCCAGGATTTCAGGGAGATAATCAGGAGGTTCCGGGAGAGGTTCCCGGAAATCACCATCTCTACCGATATCATCACAGGCTATCCCACCGAGACAGAGGAGGACTTCCAGGAGACAATAAAAATAATAAAAGAGACCTGGCCTGTCAAGGTGAACATCACCAGATATTCCCCCAGGCCCCACACCCCTGCCTGGAAACTGAAAGACCTGCCAGAAAGAATAAAAAAAGACCGTTCCCGCAAGCTCACACAGCTCTGCCTGGAAATCTCAAAAAAACACCACCAGAAACGCCTGGGAAAGGAAACAGAGATACTATTAACCGAGAGGGAAAAACCAGGGACCACCACCGGGAGGGACCCCAGCTACACGACTGTTGTGGTGAAAAAAACCCTGCCACTGGGAGACCGCCTCAAAGTGAAAATAACACAGGCAAAAGACACCTACCTGGTAGGAGAACCCCTCTAGCACAACTCGCAGGGCCAAAATTATGTTGACATCTCCATAGATTTGTGGTCATATATTATGCGTCTCAATCTCATCCAGTTCCTCTCCAACGCCTCTTTTTTCACGTCCCTAATTTTCATTCCTCTCTTCGCTGCGGAGGTGGGTGCCAGCCCCTGGGAGATCGGGGTTATTGGCGCTGTTTATTCCATATCGGTTTTTTTCTCCTCTTACATTGCAGGTAAAGCCTCGGACAGGTTCTCGGAGCGGCTTGTAATGAGGGTTGGCCTCCTTCTGAGCTCGGTCTCTTTTTTACTCCAGATTCTAGCAGACTCCCCCCTTTCTCTTGCCTTGGTGCGGGCTCTGGCCGGTTTCTGTGTGGGAATATACCCACCTGCCCTGCTCTCCTATGTCTACTGGCAGCGGAGGAACATCGGTAAATTCATTTCTTATTCCTCGCTGGGCTGGGCTTTTGGCTCGTTTTTCGCTGGACTGCTGGCAGCCTTCCAGAGCATCTTCCTGGCATCATCCCTCCTCTTTGCCATCTCCTTCCTGTTAACCCTTGGACTGCCAGAACCCCACACCGAGCATGTCCATTCTGGTTTTTTCTCGCTTAAACCCCTCTGGGATAACTGGAGAGTGTATCTTTCTTTTCTCAGCCGTCACACTGGTGCAAGTGCGGTCTGGATAATTTATCCCATCTACCTGGAAAATCTGGGGGCGACCAGGTTCTGGGTGGGACTGATTTACACCACAAACCTCCTGGGGCAGTTCTTCCTCATGCAGCGGCTCACCGGCATACCCTGCACACGCATGATACGATGGGGCTACCTGCTCTCAGCCATCGCCTTCCTATTCCTCGGTTTGATACCCAGCTACTGGTGGGCCTTCCCTGGTATGCTTTTGATTGCATGCTCCTGGTCCTTCATCTATGTGGGCTCAAACTCCCTCCTCCTGGAACTGAACCTGGAGAAAGCCACTGCGGTGGGGCTTCTGAACTCCACCATCAGCATGGCCTCGGTAATCGGCTCCCTGGTGGGAGGGGTAACCGCGGGTGCTTTCAGCTACCGGGCCGTGTTCCTGCTGGCAAGCTTTCTCGCTCTGGTAAGTCTTGTCACATTCAAAAGCCAGGGGAAATGCACCGTGAACTAAAAAAGAGAGGGGGGGGAGTCTGCTAGACGGTTGTTCAGCGGTACACCCGGAATGTGACTTTTGTGGTTCTCATGGGATCAATTGGGGGTAGATAAATAATTAAACTAGTAGGTAGAACTGTCTCTTGTAGGATATGTCTGAGATTTCCAGTATGCTGGTTACTCATGTGAAGGCCAGCGTTGAAGACATTGAGAAGATGGGTGCCTGGCACGGTGGGGTAGAGGAGATTCTCAAGATGCTTAAGCAGGTTCCTGAGGTGGAAGAATGCGCTGTACTCAAAACCTGCAACCGGGTGGAAGTCTATGTAGTCTCTAAAAAAGGGAGCAAGGTCCTCCTCAACTTCGCCAAAAAAATGAAGGTCTCTTCTAGAATCGTGGATTTCCTGGACCATGAGGAGTCCCTCCGCCACCTTCTCAGGCTGGCAGCCGGGATAGAGTCCATGATAGTGGGAGAGGACCAGATCCTGGGACAGATGAAAGAACTCTACAACCTGGCAAAAAAGGCGAAGGCAACCGGTAGGGTCCTGGACCTGGCGTTTAACAAGGCCATCCAGGTGGGCAAAAGAGTCCGTAACGAGACCAAAATTAACAAGGGGTCTGTTTCCATCGGCTCTGCCGCGGTGGACCTGGCAGAGGATGTCCTGGGAGGATTGAAAGGCAGAACCGTGATGGTGATCGGTGCGGGTGAGATGGGATCGCTTGTGGCACGGGCACTTGCCAACCGGAATATCAAAGTGATTTACGTGGCCAACCGGACTTTTGAGCGGGCAAAAGAACTGGCGCAGGAACTCAAAGGCCAGGCAGTAAACTACAACAACATCCTGGAATACATGGAAACCTCAGACGTTGTAATCGCAGCGACATCAGCCCCCCACACCATACTGAACCGGGAGATGCTGGAAGGGTTAAACCGGAAGGAGAAGCTTCTGCTGATTGACATTGGCAACCCCAGAAATATCAGCGAAGACGTTAAAGAGCTTCCAAACGTCGAACTCTACAACCTGGACAGCCTCAAACGTATCAGCGAAAGAAACCTGGAGTTGCGACGTGAAGAAGCAAAGAAAGCCGAGAAAATAATCGAAGAAGAACTGGAACTCCTCAAATTACATTACAAACGCCAGAAGGCAGAAGCCCTACTCTCAGCTATCTACCGTAAAGTCGAGGAAATACGCCTCAAAGAGAAACGCCAGGCCATAAACAGGCTCAGCGCCTATCACACCATGGGAAAAATAGAAGAGGAAGTAATCGACGACCTCACCCACTCCTTCGCCAACCAGATCCTCGCCCATCCCACAAAATTCATGAAAACCGCAGCAGAAGAAGGAGACGAGGAAGCACTGGAAATAGTCTCGGAGCTCTTCGGCCTAAACGGCAGCAAATGAAACCCCCCTGGCTCAAAGTTAAACCACCCGGGGAAGAAGAATACCTCCACCTGAAAAAGAGTCTGGCAGGCCTTCCAACCGTATGCGAGAGGGCCAGGTGCCCCAACCTGGGGGAGTGCTGGAGCCACGGGGCCGTCACCTTTCTGATCCTGGGAGACGCCTGCACCCGCAACTGCCATTTTTGTGCTGTCCCCACCCTGAAACAGAGCCTACCCCCTGACCCGGACGAACCGTTAAAACTTGCCGAAACCGCAGAAAAACTAAACCTGGAATACGCTGTCATAACCTCGGTGGACCGGGACGACCTCCCAGACGGGGGTGCAAGCCACTATGCCAGGTGCATCCAGGCCCTAAAATCCAGAGGCATAAAGGTGGAAGCCCTCATCCCCGATTTCCAGGGCGACATCCAGGCTCTGGCCAGGGTGGTTGAGGCAGGGCCAGAGATTGTAGCCCACAACCTCGAGACCACCCGGAGGTTACACCCTGTTGTCCGGGACATCCGGGCGAGCTATACCCGCTCCCTCCAGGTTCTCAGGGAGGCAGGAGAAATGGGAGCCACCACCAAGTCATCGCTCATGCTCGGCCTAGGCGAAACCAAAGCAGAGGTCCTGGAAGCCATGGAAGACCTCCACAGTGTGGGAGTAAGCATCCTCACACTGGGGCAGTACTTACAGCCCAGCAAGGACAAACTGGCAGTCAGTGAATACATTCCACCCTGGAAGTTCGAAGACTACCGCACTCTGGCCCTGGAGATGGGATTCAGAGAGGTGGTGGCCGGCCCCCTGGTGCGAAGCTCCTACCAGGTATGGGAATACAGAACCCAGGACAGTTAAATGTATTTCTGGGCTGCTGTTATCAGCCTGTCCATGGTGCGATGGAGGCTTTTCAGCCCCTCGGTGTCATCGCTTGCACCCTCAGCCCCCCTGTCCCGGGACCAGAGGCACCCGCCCAGGTTAGCGCCGAAGGAACCGCCTCCAACCGGTATTACCTCGCTGATAACATAGAAGTTGAGGATGGTCTGAATCGCGGGTTCCTGTCCGCCCACCCTGTCCCCGCCCACTGCAATCGCAGCCCCAATTTTACCTCTAAAAGCCTGGGGGTCCCTGGCCAGAAGAGCCCGACACCGGTCCATCATCACCTTGGTCTGACCACTCAGGGTGCCCTGGTAGACAGGAGTGCCAATAATCCAGGCATCAGCCCAGAGCAGCCCATCATAAGCCTCGACCAGATCGTCCTTGTGGACACACCCCTGCCGGGTGCGGATGCAGTAATCACAGTGGATGCAGAAATTCACCCTTTTACCGTGAAAAGAAAAATACCTTGTCTCGACAGGATACCTCTCCTCTGCATACCGTAAAGCCTCCCTCACAGCAAAATCTGTAGCGGCAAGACGGGGACTGCCCGAAAACCCGAAAAGCCTGACCCTGGCTGGCACAGGGTGCACATCTGTGACGTAGAGATAAAAACGTTTTCCCCCTTTACAGCATACTTCCCTTGCCTTTATCTTTCCCTTTCACATTACTAGAATTTAATTTTCTATATTGTTTTTTTTTGAGAGTTTGCATAATTTTATCTAGTATTATTGTTATAACAGTAATTGTGGGTAAGGCCAGGGAATTCCCGTGTACCTTGAGGTGCACTTCATAGGGATCCTGGGTCCACTTTATTTTCTCTTTTTTATTTGTTCCATAACAGCAATTTATCTCTGTTCATAATCTTCTCTTCTATTATGGTCCAATAAGAATTGTCATTATGATTAAATTTCCTGTGGATGCTCCAAGCAACAAAATCCACTACCTGCAGGGCTTTACTGGCTTGAGAGTCTCTGTGCTGAATCTCGACCGAACAATTCCTGCATAAACTCGTTTTGATGTAATGGTCAAAATTCTTCCTGATGAGCGTGTTTGTATGTTTCTTATCCACCACTATCGTCAATTTTTGAATGCCAACAGCATCTATTTTATCCAGAAGATTCTTGCAGATGTAGTTATACAGTCTGTCCTTCGTATTAAAAAGACGATCGTAAATCTTCTTTTTCTCCACAATTATAGCAAAAATCTGGCAATCGGTTTTTCTAACCTTTTTCAATATGCTTTCTCTTATCACTCTGTTAGATTTGTTAGCCTTTAGTTCAGGCATTTCCCTGATTTTTTTCTTGAGCTTCCTTTGTCTCACATTCTTAACGATTCTTTCAAGTTTGAGAGGATCGTCCGTAACTATCGCTGCTATTATAAAATATTCTGACCCATGCTTTCCAAGATCGCCGCTCTCATCGATATAAACATATTTTATTACCATATTTCTCATCACTTCGTGAGTTGACAAATATTGTGTTTGTGTTCATCTCAAACCCCTTAAAACAGCTCTATTGTATCGATTGTATATAAAGAAAAACTTTTTTATAGCTATACAATTCGGAAATACATGGAACCAGAAGTACTATGGTGGTGGGTGAATGTTTTATTAGCGGCTATCTCCATTTAGGCTATGTTTGAGGTAAACTTTTATGGTTGAGACATCGGCACACAGGAAGTACGAGTTCAAAAGGCAGCTAGAGTACCTGCGAGACAAAAAGGGTAGAGGCACTGAGTTAATTTCTCTCTATATTCCACCTGACAAGCAGATTTCTGATGTCACAAGTCAGTTGCGAGAGGAATATGGTCAGGCATCCAATATTAAGAGTCGAGTTACCCGTCAGAATGTGCTGGCAGCCCTGGAGTCTCTCATGGCCCGGCTTAAACTGATACCCCGGCCACCAGAGAATGGCGTGGTGATTTTCTGTGGAGCCGTGGATGTGGGCGGGGGTAAAACTGACATGCAGACGGTTATTATCGAGCCCCCGGAGCCCCTGCCCTCGTATAAATATCATTGTGACTCCTCTTTTTACCTGGAACCTCTGGAGGAGATGCTCCGGGAGAAAAAGACCTATGGCCTGCTGGTCCTGGACCGGAGGGAGGCTACCATTGGAATCCTGCAAGGGAAACGGATTGAGGTTGTCAAGCATCTTACCTCTGCTGTGCCAGGAAAACAGCGCAAGGGGGGGCAGAGCTCCCACCGGTTCCAGCAGCTAAGGCTTATCGCCATCCACGACTTCTACAAGCGAATCGGGGATGATGCCAGCAAGGCCTTCCTGGAATACGGTAAAGAGCTTGAGGGCATCCTGATTGGCGGTCCTTCTCCTACCAAGGAGGAGTTCGAGGCTGGAGGCTTCCTCCACCACGAGCTTCAGCGGAAGATAATCGGCCTGTTTGACACCGCCTACACTGACGAGTACGGTCTCAGCGAGCTTGTTGACAAAGCCTCCAGCGAGCTTGAGAACCTGGAGGTCATGCAGCAGAAAAAACTGATGCAGAGGTTCATGAGAGAGCTTGTCAGCGAGGATGGTAAAGCCTCCTACGGCGAAAAAGAGGTTAGAAAGAACCTGGAGATGGGCGCGGTAGAAGTTCTTTTGCTCTCCGAAGACCTGCGCCGAGACAGAGTGACTCTCAGATGTACCTCCTGTGATTACACCGAAAAAAAGACCTTCACCCGTAAAGCCGGAGACCCAGAGCCAGACCCGGGCACATGCCCCAGGTGTGGCAACCCCCTGAAAATAGCAGAGTCAATAGACATTGTGGAAGAACTCACCAAGATGGCAGAACAGACCGGCACAGATGCAGCCCTGATATCTACCGACTTCGAGGAAGGAGAACAGCTACTTTCAGCCTTCGGCGGCGTTGGAGCCATACTAAGATACCGGACAGGCGTCTAACGTTAGAAGAGGTCAAAAAAACAGAATAACAATTATAATGTGATGTTATTCTTCTGTGGAATTCACACTTGGCAAGATTTAAGTATTTCGAGGTGAAACCACACTTTTACTATGAATCATTGGACGACTGCTGCCTCGGTGTTCGCTATTTTACTGGCAGTGGTGGGACTCTACATCGCCTTCCGCAACTGGCTTTTCTGGACCAGAGGAGACATCAAAAATCTGAGAGCGAGAGTCTTCCTAGACGAGAATTTTTTGATATCTAATTTCAACCTTATCCTCCTCATCGGAGGGGTGCTGGGTGTACACGTGATCGTGATGCTATTTGAAGCCATGGAAATCAATTCCAGCAGATACCTGGTAATGGCAAATTACCTGCTAATGGACCTTGCCATGTTCCTCATGGTGGTCCTCGCTTTCCTCTGGTTCAGACTTTTCAGCAAGGGAGGTAAACTTCAGAGTAAAGACTCCAGATAACATTTTTCCTCCTGGAGCAGCCCTATTTTCTCCTCTCTATCAGGTCTGACCGGTAAAACAGCATCATTAATCTCAATGGTAAGATTACCTCTAGTTTTAATTTTATAGCGTTTCAAAATAGATTTCACAGCCTCCACATTCTCTCTGGCGGGATGGGATAGCATGTGCAGGGGATAATGGGGCTTGCCCTGGTAGATGCAGCTTACATGGAAGTTGATGGGTGTCAGTCTGTCCAGGAATTCCTGGGTAAGGCCGGGTATTGAGAGGGCGTGGGCAAGGTCAAAGGTGAAGGCCAGGCCAGGGAAGCGTTTAAGGGTCTCCTCCATCTCCCCGGGCCGGGCGCACATTGCCTGTATCCTGGGCAGGGGGTTTTCCAGGGCAAGGGTGACACCCAAACTTTCTGCGACTTCCAACGACTCTGCCAGGTACTCCCGGAACCTCTCCCAGTCCTCCAGGAGCGGCCGCCGCTTCACAGTCCTCCTGCCAGGATGAATCGTCACAATTTCCACCCCCATCTCAGCTGCCACCTCCAGACTCCACAGGGTCTCCTCCAGAGCAGCCCTCCTAACCCGCTTATTGTAAGAAGAAGGATTCAAATCCAATATGGGGGCGTGAAAAGTGGCAGTCCTGAAATTTGAAAGAAAATCCCGAAGCTCGGGTTTCCCTCTTTCACGCTTCCGCCAGTAGCAGGGTGTTTCAAGCCAGAACTCAACGCCATGGAGACCCGCCTCTAACAGGATATCTGCAATATCCTCCAGGCCGTACTCCCAGAGAAAAAGAGAGGAAGCGGTAATCATCCTAAAAGTTTCAACAGGACAGCCTTCTGGGCGTGAAGACGGTTCTCGGCCTGATCAAACACAACAGAATGACTGCCATCCAACACCTCGCCAGTAATCTCCTCCCCCCGATGGGCAGGCAGACAATGCATCACCACAACATCCTCCATGGCATGGCTGACAAGCTCCTCGTCCACCTGATAACCCTGAAAAGCCTTAAGCCTCAACTCAGCCTCTTTTTCATCCCCCATAGAAACCCAGGTATCAGTGTAGATTACATCCGCATCCCGCACAGCCTCCACTGGACTATGAGTGAGAAACACCCTACCTCCCAACCTCTCTGCCCGCTCCACTATCCCCCTGTCAGGCTCATAACCCTGCGGAGTCGCCACCCTGACCTCCATCCCCATCAAACTGCAAGCAAGAATAGCCGAATTACACACATTATTCCCATCCCCCACCCAAGCAAAACTGAGCCCCTCAAAATCCCCTTTGTACTCCCGGATGGTAAGAAGATCCGCCAGAAGCTGACAGGGATGCTCCAAATCCGAAAGACCATTGATCACCGGCACACTGGCACTGGCTGCCATCTCCTCCAGCGTAGAATGACGATAGACCCTTGCCATGATACCATGCACATACCTGGACATCACCTTTGCAGTATCAGATATGGTCTCACCCCGACCAAGCTGGAGGTCCCGGGGTCCAAGATAGAGACTATGACCCCCCAGCTCGGTCATGGCCACCTCAAAAGAGATCCGAGTGCGAGTAGAGGGCTTCTCAAAAAGCATGGCAAGACTACGGTTCTCCAAAACACGGGAAACACTACCCCGGTTCTTTTTCAAATACATTGCAATGTCCAGCAGCTCGTATATCTCTTCCCGGGAGAAATCAAGGATAGAAAGCAGATGACGGGGCATAACAATTAAAACACAACAAATTTACTTAAATTTTATTTGATTATCAACAATAAATTTTTTGTTGAATATTTATTTATTGGTATTGATGGTAGGAAGTAATATCCCACTTTCCGCAGGTCCCTTCTACGCATAGTGGTTTTTCTTGAAAAAACTGACAGAAAACCGATATGCGTAGACACTTAGTGCAGAATGTAGGATTAAATATTTTATCAGACCATATTTGGTTTACCATTTTTTGGACACTCCCTTATCTGGTGAAAGCAGAGCTTGAAGTTGACCAACAGGCAATTGAAAAGGAACGTGAAAAACTAGGACGATTCATTCTGGCAACCAACGACCCTGACCTCACAGGCGATGAAATCCTGTCACACTACAAAAGTCAGAGTAAGATAGAACGTGGATTCAGGTTTCTGAAAGACAAAAGTTTCCATGTTTCAGAGGTCTACCTGAAAAAAGAAAGCCGGATTGAAGCATTAACCATGATAATGGTCCTATGCCTCTTCCTTTATTCAATTGCTCAATGGATGTTAAGAAATAGACTTAAAGAGACAAACAAATTTGTCAGAAACCAGGTAAAGAAACCTATACAGAACCCCACAATGAGATGGATATTTTTCCTGTTCAGAAGGATCACAGAAGTAACAATCCACAATGGTAAAACCGTTAAAAAGAAAGTGGCAAATATGACCGAGGAGTTATGGGATATTCTGAGTCTGGCGAGGGCGAAAGCCCGAGCCAGTTGATACGAAGTATCAACCTGATGGGAAAAGAATGCAAAAAATATTATGTTTGAAAAAAGACATGCGGAAAGTCAGATATATGATTAAAGCGGTAATTCTTGCAGCAGGTCGGGGCACCCGGATGGGGCCTTTAACCCAGCACAGGCCAAAACCAATGCTACCCCTGGCAAACACACCCCTGCTTGGCCATATTGTCCAGGCTCTCAAAAAGGCAGGGCTGAGAGAGCTTCTAGTGGTCATCGGCTATAAGGCCGAGAAAATCCAGGAATATCTGGGCGATGGGGGTAGATTCGGGGTCAGGGTGGAATACCTCCACCAGCGGGAACAGCTTGGGACGGCCTATGCCATCGCCCAGGCAGAAAAATATGTGGACGGCCCATTTCTGGCACTCAACGGGGACGTCCTTCTGGGCGAAAAAGACCTTAAACTGATGTTAGGCCATTTAAAGGACCTGGAAGAAAAAACCGTAATCGGAGCAGTAGAGAAACAGGACCCAAGAAACTATGGTGTGATGGAGGTAAAAAACGGTAAAATAACAGGAATCCTGGAAAAACCAGAACCTTACAGTCTCGATAAACCCCTTGAAGGGCTTCCAGGTTTTGATAAATCCTTTTCTAAATGCCGAGACTCGAAGAGTCGAGGCTGCTGGAACGAAGTTCCAGCTGGATTTATGGTTAACACTGGTGTCTATCTTTTCACCCCCGGGGTCTTCCAGGCTATCCGGGACACTCCGAAGTCCAGCCGGGGCGAATATGAGATTACAACTTCTCTTCAGATTTTAATCGACACTGGCAGTGAGGTGGTTTTCCAGAGGCTAGAGGGCTGGAGGGATCTTACCTATCCCTGGGACCTCCTGGATGTGAATCAGCAGTTGTTGGCCGCGGACTCTTTTGGACATGAGGTTAAGGGTACCGTTGAACCTTACACTACTCTGAAAGGGAAAGTGGTGGTCGGTGAGGGGACTGTTATCCGGAGCGGGGCATATATCCTGGGTCCTGTTGTTATTGGCAGGAACTGTGATATTGGGCCTAATTGTTTCATTCGTCCTTATACTGCTATTGGGGATGGTGTGCGGATCGGTAATGCGGTGGAGGTAAAGAATAGCATAATAATGGAGAACACGAAAATCGGTCATTTGAGCTATGTGGGAGACAGTGTTATTGCTGCGGATTGTAACTTTGGGGCTGGCACTAAAATCGCGAATTTGAGACACGATGGCAGGACTATCAGAGTAAAAATAAATAACAAAATTTTGGATTCAAAACGGAGAAAGCTGGGGGCGATAATAGGGGATCATGTTCACACCGGTATTAACAGTATGATTAATGTGGGGGCTGTGCTTGAAAGTGGTAGCTGGCTTTTGCCAGGGGAGTTCTACAGATGAAATAATGTTTTTTGGTTCTGTTGTTGAGAATGATGTTTGTGTTGTCTTGTCCGGGAATCTTTGATTTTTAGATAATTTTGAAAATTGTTTGTAAGTTTGTTATGTTGTTTGTTTCGTTTTTTGTGTAGGGTGTCCAGTATGTTCTCTGAAATATTGTGTTTCAGGAAGGGGTTTTTTCAGGAATAAAGAGGTGTTTATAATGTCAGATAGTTTTTTTATATTTATTAACGGGGTTGTAAGTAATAATTTGATTAATCAATATTACATAATCATTATCAGATGATAATTGTATTTTTGTTCTCGTTCAATTTTAGGTAGTTTAGTAAATATAAATTAATTGTTTTCTAATTCAAATCGTCAACTATTTATACTATTGGCGTCAGACAGAAAGCATACGTCAGGCATACAAAATGCCGACAGAGGCATTACCCTTGTATGCAGGGGAGTACCCGGCCGTGCAGAGAATAACAATAAGACTCCCGGAACAACAATTAAAAATGATCGAAATGCTGGTGGAATTTGGCGAATTTCCCTCAATAAGCGAGGCAATCAGGGCGGCAGTAAGAGACCTAATCGATCAAAGAAGCGAAAAACTGGTCGGGAGAATGACCTTGTTCGAAAAGACGCAGGCTCAAAGTAAAAGCTACCTGCGACTGAACAAATAAAAAAAATATGTCTAGACAAGACCTAGAATCGAAATTCTAGGGGAAATCTAGAGGGGATGAGTGAAATGGAAACATTTGTGCAGGATGCCCTTAAGTATACGGAAAAAGAGAGGTCGTATCGCCAGGCAACTGGCGCAGGCGAGATGGAAGAGTTCGGAACACCCCAAATCGTCGTGGTGGGATGCGGAGGTGGCGGAAGTAACACCATCCGACGCCTTTACAACATAGGGGTTTCAGGAGCAGAAACCATAGCCATCAACACCGACAAAATACACCTAGACCAAATACAGGCAGACAAAAAGATACTCATTGGCAAATCCATAACCCGGGGCCTGGGAGCAGGCGGCTACCCCGATGTAGGAAGAAGAGCAGCAGAGCTGGCAAGAGGGACACTGGAAGAGGTGCTGAAAAACAAAGACCTGGTATTCATCACCGCAGGCATGGGCGGAGGTACCGGAACCGGCACCGCCCCAGTAGTAGCCGAGATAGCCAAGGAACAGGGAGCAATAGTAATCGCAATGGTGACAAGCCCCTTCCGGGTAGAGCGAGCCCGGCTGGTCAAGGCAGAAGAAGGCCTGGAAGAACTCCGCAAAACCGCAGACACCGTGATAGTCCTGGACAACAACAGGCTCCTGGAATACGTGCCAAGCCTGCCCATAGACAAAGCCTTCAGCGTGATGGACCAGCTAATAGCCGAAACCGTGAAAGGAATCGCAGAAACCATAACCCAACCCTCCCTCATAAACCTCGACTACGCAGACGTCAGAACCATCATGCGAGGTGGCGGCCTGGCAGTAATGCTGGTAGGCGAGGCAAAAGGCCAGGACAAAGCAACCGAGGTAGTACGCAACGCCCTCAACCACCCCCTCCTCGACATAGACACCCGCAACGCCACCGGATGCCTCCTCCACATCACCGGCGGAACCGACATGTCCCTCCACGAGGCAGAAGAAATCGCAGCCTCCCTAACCTACGAACTCGACCCAGAAGCCAACATCATCTGGGGGGCAAGAATCAAAAAAGACTACGAAGGCAAAGTACGCTGCCTAGCAATAATGACCGGCATCCAGTCAGCCCAGGTGATAGGACCAGAAAAAATAAAAACCGGACAAAGACAACAACTAGAAGCCATACCATCAGGGATAGACTACATAAAATAAACAGGCAGACATCCACACCCCCCCACTTCTATTTTTTAATCAGGCTCTCCCCGGTCATCTCCACAGGCTTTTCCAGGCCCAACGGTTCTACCATGATGGGAGCAACGTCTCTATTTTTGGAACTATTATCGCTTTAGCTTGCGGTTCCAGGATTGTCCCAAAAAATGGAACGTTTATTCCACGTCACATATTTTAGCTGTTCCATCTTAAGTGGAGTTGACACGCCGTTAAAGACGTGATTAAGATAAAAGGAGGTGAAAAAACATGAAAAAAGTGATAACAGTAATACTATTGATATCTATGGTATCGGTGTCTATTACAGTAGCATCTTCCGACATATTATCCAGGAAAGATACGGTAACCGAAGCTGCGCTTGGTATCAAAGATGCTGATATTAAACACCAGCAGCCAGTCATAAAGACTTTTGATACCAAGCTGGGTACTGTTACAGCTCTCACCAATGGAGGGACCATTGGAGAACTTCCTGACCCTGTGAAACTAGAACAAGAGATAAAAGATATTGCTGCAAAACAATTACCTGAAGCGAGTCCACTTGGTGGAGTCCATATAAGCGGTACTCTCCCTCCCTACTCTGCAGATGAATGGGGTACAGTTTATTTACAGCACGGTGAAACGGTTACAGTATCACTTAGCTGGTATCCCTCTAGTTCAGAGATGATAGTCGGTCTCAAGAATGTAGATACTGGTGTGATTTCCTGGGGTCCTGGAATAACTGGGGGGTCAGGAACTTGGTATCTTTCAGCATGGCAGACAGGGAGTTATAACATTGTCATCCTGAACCATAGTGGAGAAACAGTCACATACAGTGGATATGTATCTTGGTAAAGAGAGATAAAAACTCTCAATTTTTATTTTTTAGCTATTCATAGTAATACCTAAATCTAAGCATATAACTAATATAGCGTGTCAAGTTGTGAATATAAAATTTAGTTAAAGGATGAAAATTTATGAAAAGAGAGAATCTATCTAAGCAGGTTCTTATTATACTACTGCTTATTATAATCGGTGCAGGGTCAGCAACTATGATTATAAAATTGGGGGGTATAGGAAACGAACGGATAAAAAATATTGTTACAGTGAATCAAATAACTAATGAAACAATAACTTTCGATGTTAATCAAACAAGATCATTTTTTACAGCTAAAACTGGGAAAATTAGATATATCAACGAGACGACTGCTGAGCTAATTTTCGATAATGTCTCTTCTGGAACAAACGCCTTCAGTAGAGTATTTTCACCACAAGATTTAAAGTTGCCTATAGATAAAGAAAAACAAGCTATAGGTATTGCTCTTAGTGATTCTAAAGTAAAAGAAATTATATCTGGAAAAGAATACAATATAACCAATGTACAGAAGGTTGCTATAACCACTATGAACCAGACCTATCTATCTGAAGATAACGTGGTAGTTGAGATAGAAATAGATAATCTTGTATATTTCATTAACGTGGATATGATAAAAAAAGCGGTACTGGGAGATGTTGTTCCTATTCCTAAGATAAAGATAACAAAAAATGTCTCTAAGACTCAATGATAATATTATAATTATTTTATCTGGTGTTTATAAATGAGGGTGGTGGAAAGATTATTAAATATGGTATTGCTCGTTGTATCGTCTTTTGTTTTAGCTATTAAAGTTCTCGTTCCCACTACAATCCAAGTTTTTATACAGGGTGAATTGATAACTCTTAAACAAGTACCAAATATTTATACATTATCTGATATTATTGTAGTTGCCATATTCTCTTGCGTTCTTGGTGTAAGCGCTAGTTATTTGTTATTTTCAGCCAAATTGACATCTGAACATGAATTAACAGTCCAAACTTCTAAAACTGTTGCCAGTGTTTCATCAAATGTCTCAAGCCAAAATGGTGTAGTGCAACTTCTCCTGAGAGTCCTAAAAGAAAATGAACGTAGAATTGTAAAAATACTTTTAGAAAATGGAGAGATGAACCAATCCGAACTTGCCTCCAGGACAAATATCCCCAAATCAACCCTATCAAGGGTATTAGCAGATTTAGAAAAAAAGGAATTGATAATCAGATACGAAAAGGGGATGAGCAAGATGGTGAAGTTTGCAAATAATTTTCAGAAGGAAGAGAACAAAGACTAGTTCTTTTATCCAAAGCCAAGTCCACAAGTATATCACAAGTATATCTATTCTATTTTTTAATCAGGCTCTCCCCGGTCATCTCCACAGGCTTTTCCAGGCCCAACAGTTCCAGCATGGTAGGTGCAACATCTGCGAGAATCCCGTCTCCCCGAAGCTCCACACCCCCAACCGTCACAAGGAAAGGCACAGGATTGCCTGTGTGAGCCGTATGCGGTGTTGAGTTGTCATACATCTGCTCCGCATTCCCATGGTCCCCGGTCAAAAACATCACACCACCTATCTCCTCTAGCTTGCGGTGAATCCTGCCAATACATGCATCCACAGTTTCAACAGCCTTAACCGCAGCAGCATAAACCCCGGTATGCCCCACCATGTCCAGGTTAGCGAAATTGAGAATCACAACATCATAATTCTCCATTATCTCAAGGAGTCTGGATGTCACAAGTGGGGCGCTCATCTCAGGCTTGAGGTCATAGGTTGCAACCTTGGGAGACGGAATAAGAACCCTATCCTCCCCAGGGTTAGCCTCCTCGACACCCCCATTAAAAAAGAAGGTAACATGGGCATATTTCTCAGTCTCAGCTATCCGAAGCTGCCTGAGACCCTGCTGGCTTAACACCTCTCCCAGGGTGTTCTTTATCCTGTGGGGTGGAAAAGCAACCCCAGCATTAATCTTCCGGTCATACTGGGTCATGCAGACAAAATAGACCCTGGGATGGACCTGCCGGGGGAAATAAGGGAAATCCAGGTCGGTGAAGGCCCGGGTGAGCTGGCGGGCACGGTCAGCCCGAAAATTGAAAAAAACCACCGAATCCCCACTCCTTATAGTCCTGCCTGTAACCACAGTGGGCTTCACAAACTCGTCAGTCTCGCCCAACCGGTAGGCGGTTTCAACAGCCTCCACAGCACTCCCACATTTTCTCCCCGCTGCCAGGGTCAGGGCATCGTAGGCAAGCCTGGTGCGCTCCCACCTCCGATCCCGGTCCATCGCATAATACCTCCCACTCACCGTGGCAATCTCACACCTCCTCTCAAGCTCCCGGATAAAACCAAGACCACTTTTGGGCGGGGTATCCCTCCCGTCCAGAAAAGCATGGACACAAACATCATTTACACCATTAAACCTGGCCATCTCTAGCAGAGCGTGGAGGTGGTTAATGTGGCTGTGAACACCTCCATCCGAGACAAGGCCCATCAGATGAAGCGAAGAGCCAGAACGCTTCACATTTTCCAGGGCCTCCAGGAGCACCGGGTTCCGATAGAAACTCCCATCCTGGATGGCCAGGTCTATCCTGGGAAGTTCCTGAAGGACAACCCTACCCGCGCCCAGGTTGAGATGACCCACCTCAGAGTTACCCATCTGACCCTCAGGCAGCCCAACAGCACTACCGGACGCCTTCAGGGTGGTATAGGGGTATTCCCGGAAAAGCCGGTCAAAGTTCGGGGTGTGAGCGTTTTTAATGGCGTTCCCCCTGGTCTCTCTGCTGCAACCAAAACCATCCAGAATCGCAAGCAAAATCATCACACCCACACTATCAGGGGTTAAACTCCATGAATCTATCGAAAAACACGGAAAAAGGATTTAAACACCCCCGGTCCATTCTACCCTTTTAATGGAAATCCATGTGGCATCCCACTGCCTTTTAAACCCCACTGTCAGGCCAGGCTGGCTTAAACCCCCCAAGAGACTGGAAGTCTACCCGGTAATCCAGCTCCCCTGCCCTGAAATAATCTACCTGGGAGCCCGCAGAAGCCGGGTAAACAAGGATGAGCTCGACCATCCCAACTACCGGCGGTTCTGTGCCAGCCTTCTCAGGCCCTACCTGGACATGCTGGAAAACCTCTCCCCAGACCAGATTGTGGTATGGGGCATAGCGGGGAGCCCCTCGTGTGCCTGCAAGACCACCTCTGTCTCAAACGGAAAAAACGGACACCACCACCCCCCAGGCATGGGCGTACTCATGGAAACACTTGCAGAGAGGCTTGAAAAGTTCAGGGTGGAATACCGGGACAGATAAAAAACATATGAGAGTCTCGATTGTGATCCCCAACTGGAACGGAAAAAAATACCTGGAAGGATGCCTGGAATCCCTGGCATCTCAGAGCTTCCAGGACTTCAAAGTGATAGTCGTGGACAACGCCTCCACCGACAACTCCATAGAACTCATAGAATCAAAATTCCCCTGGGTCAAAACCATTAAAAACACCCGGAACCTCGGCTTCGCAGCAGCCATCAACCAGGGGATACGCACCTCAAACACAGAATACATCGCCACCCTAAACAACGACACCCAATGCACCAGAGAGTGGCTCGCCTCCCTCCTGGAAGCCCTGGACTCAGAGCCAGACGCAGGCATGGCCGCCTCCCGGATGCTCAGATTCAACGGGACGATAGACTCAACCGGCATCGAGGTCTATCGCAGTGGCGGCGCATATGACCGGGGTGCAGGCAAAAAAAACGGGGAGTTCCCAAGAGAAGTCTTCGGAGCATGTGCAGGCGCAGCCCTCTACCGCAGAAAAATGCTAGAAGACATCGGCCTTTTCGACGAGAGCTACTTCGCATACCTCGAGGATGTAGACCTGGCCTTCCGGGCAAGACTCCGGGGCTGGAAAGCCATCTACGTCCCCAATGCTGTGGTCTACCACATCCACTCAGCCACCGCCAAAACCGGCTACTTCAAACTCTACCACATACTCAGAAACAAACTCTGGAACACCTGGAAATACTACCCCCCAAGACTAATCCTAGCCTCAATGATCATTACAACCATCCAGTACCTCAACTACCTCACAAGGCTCATACTAAAAAAGGGTAGCCCCCACCCGGTCGAGAAATACCAGCTACTGGACATCCTGAAAGCAGTGCCACCCTCCCACCTCCACGCCCTCATCGCCCTGCCCAGAATCCTGAGAGAACGCAAAAAAATCCAGAAACAAAAAACAGCCAGCATCGAAGACTGGCTACTCCCCGGCTACAAACTCTAAACCCCAGCCTGCCAGGGCGGCTCTGCGGGTATATCTGAGTTAGGCGTTTTATTACACTATGCTGTATGAGGTGCTAAATATGAAAACATTAAGCTATAGAATCCTGCTCAGAAAAGAACCTGAGGGCGGTTATACAGTGATAGTTCCCTCTCTTCCTGGCTGTGTAACCTATGTGTCAATGGCGGTCAAAAATTCCCCGGTTGACAATCCTGGATAAAAAAATCCCAGGATTGTGAACTATGCTGAAAACGGAGGAATGGTTAATGATAAGAGATTTGCATGCACAGGGTTTGAGCATCAGTGCGATATCAGAAAAAACAGGGTATGACAGAAAGACCGTACGGAAATATTTGAATTTAACATCCATACCAGAACCAAAGAAACAGGCTAAAAAAGGGAGCAAGCTCGATAATTATAAGGATTACATTATTGAGAAGCTTCATGAAGGACCTTTCACAGCAGCCCGTTTATTTCGTGAAATACAGGAAATGGGCTTTACAGGGAAATACACAATAGTCAAGGATTTCGTCAGAGAAGTTAGACCAGAGCAGGGAGTTGAGGCTGTTTACAGATATGAGACAAAACCAGGCAGGTTGACTGGTCAGAAATCGGTAAAGTAGAGATAGACGGCAAAACACTGAAACTATACTGCTTCAACATGATACTCGGTTATTCGAGGATGAGGTATATCGAATTCACACTGAGCATTGATGTATATACCTTGATACAATGCCATCTGAACGCATTTCATTACTTTGGCGGATATCCGAAGGAAATACTCTATGATAATATGAAGCAAATAGTGATAAAGCGAGCAATAAAATCCTCAGACTCGGAATGGAACACTAAGTTTGAGGACTTCTTCAACTTTTCGTCGCAAGGAGTCCCCTTCCGAAAGGGAGGGGAGGAATTGCG
>CAZCCY010000004.1:0-45609 GCA_964497545.1 uncultured Methanosarcinales archaeon
ATGGGTCTTATTTTGTGTCCCTTCCCCAAGAGTATGCGGGAAAGCTGTCCGGCTAAAAATGTACAGATTTAGTATAAAATTTTGGTTATCTGGACGTGTACGAAAAAAAAATTAGTAAGAAATAAAATGCAATGGCTCAGGCGAGTTTCTGTATGATTTCTTCGGTCATCTTGCTTGAGCTGGCGTTTCCACCCAGGTCATAGGTAATATGTTTTCCTTCGGATATCACAGTCTCCACCGCTTTGAAAATCTTTTGGGACTTTTCTTTTTCGCCAAGGTAGTCGAGGAGCCACGCTCCTGCCAGGATGGTGGCAGTCGGATTGACCTTATCCTTTCCCTTGTACTTGGGGGCGCTGCCATGTGCAGGTTCAAACATGGCAAACCCATCGCCAATGTTGGCTGAATAGATTAAACCAATACTGCCTACCAGGGCGCTGCACTCCTCACTGATAATGTCCATGAAAAGATTGGTGGAGAGGAGTATGCTCTGGTTGAAAACCTGGGGGTTTTTGATTAGCTGTTGGGAAATATTGTCAATATGGTATTCCCAGACTTCGATTCCAGGATAATCTCTGGCTACGCGTTGAACTTCTTCTAGGAAGGTGCCGCAGGTCTGTTTCAGGATATTGCTCTTGTGAATGGCCACAACCCTCTGCCAGCCCCGCCGCTCCGCCTCCTGAAAGGCGAACCTAGCAATCTTCTGGCAAGCCTCCCGGGTGATAAGTCTAAAACCGATGAAAGTGCCAGGTGTAAGCTCAAGCTCTTTTCCAATGTACATGCCCTCTGTCCCTTCCCGGACACAAACCATATCCACCTTTCCCAGGGGCAAAGGGGTGTTAGGAAAACTCTTTATCGGCCTTACATTGGCATAGAGATTAAAATGCTGTCTGATAGATACCGCTACACTCTTGGGGGAACCCGGGCCGCCTGGAGTAGTGGTAGGACCCTTGAAACAGGCATCAGCCTCCTCCAACACCTCCCAGGTCTCCGGGGGCAGGAGCGTGTCCCCCCCATGTTCCTCCCACCACTCAGCACCCCCATCACACTCCATAAACTCAAGATTGCTTCCAACAGCTTTTATCACATCCAGGGCAAGCCCTGTGAGTTCAGGGCCCACACCATCACCTCTCAAAACAGCTACCTTCTTTGCCATAACAAGGGGGTAAATTCTATCCAGTGTATATCAAAATATGCCTATTACTGCTGTGCTGACCAAATGTGGCTAAAAAAATAGATAACACAGCATTAAAATTATTCCGCAACAGAAAACATACTTATGCAAACCACTGGATAAATAAATTCATTAGTGAAAAAAATTAAGAGAATGACTATATTTGAATTGAAGTCACCATGTCAAATCACCATAGCACACTATAGTCAAATATGGCATTTATGTTTTCCTTCACCCATGCCCAAATCAAAATTTCGGACAACGGTCACGCTCATACCTAAAGCCCCAAGGGAGGGATTTGAGTCTGAGACGAAAGCAGAGCCAGATATGAGCCATGTTATCTGACTGTAATATTGTTACTGCCTCTCTTGGTCCTTATCATTTCCACTTTTCAACCGCTTTTAAATGGAGTCAGAGTCAGTCCGTGTACTTATATGATCCTTCATACCCGCAGACGCCCATTCTTGGCGAGTTAACAACAGGAAGAAGCATTTCCTCTCCACACTCATGCTTTTCTGCACATTCATCGCAGAAATAGCAGTCTTCTCCCAGGTTTTCTTCAATGCACACTGTACAAACCCATTTTGCATCTTCACCACAGCTACAATTTATTTCAGGCGGGTCATTTCTTGCAAGAATTCTTACCTTCTCTTTTATTGCTTTTCCTTTTCTTTCAGATATAACCTTCAGTTTGAGTTCAGTTGAACTTCCGAAGTCATAGGTGTAGTGGAATTTCATTCCTGGATTCAGGACTTTGCTCAGCTTAAAATGCATACCCTTTACAGGCTCTAAATAAAACCCTTCAGTCTCTAAATGATACTGAACACCATTGATTTCGAATGCGCTCAGATGTCCGCAGCATTCAAGCCATATATCTCTTAAAAATTGATCCAGGTCCCTGAGCTTTGCATTTGCCGGAATTTCGATGTGAAGCCAGTATTCAAAAGCATCAACCATGAGGTGGAAGAGTTTTGTTTTTCCGTCATCCCCTTTCAGGCAGGATTTCAGGTGTCTTGTCATTCCAGCCTTGCTGAAGGTTCTGTTGCATAGAAAGCATTTTCCTTGCATGATTTCTACTTAACCCTTACGGAGATAAATATTTCTTGTTGTGGGTGGTTACAAACGTAAGTTGTTCCGACGACTAAGGAGATGAGCGAAATCCGAACATGGTTCGCATATACATTCTTCTGGTTGAACTTTTCCATCTTTTATCATTTTCCCTAGGATGCTTTCGGGGGCAGATCACCTCTGAAAGTTAGAGTTGGTGTTGCATCTTGTAGGGGAGGGTTGGAATAAGATGGGTGAATTGCATGGAAATTTATAGTATCAGGGCTTCAGTTGCGAAAAGGTGTTTTTAAGCAAAGCCTAAATAGCATCAAAATGAAATAAATATTTGATGTATATTCCTCCTGGCGACATTGCTATTATCCTCATGTTGTTTTCTCCACTTCTTTTAGTTTATCATGCTGCCAGGACTAACAGGAACCCCCTTAACCCAGTCTATTCGAGTTTTGCTGGTTTTAATCGGAACCGTAGGATCAAGGGTTATCTGCGGGAGTGCAAGAAGGTTCCGCCATCTACACAGAAGGTGTTTCTCACCGAGGGGCTTACGATTTTAACTGTGGTCTCGGTGATGTTTATTCTTGGTACCAAGATGGTGTTTTTCACGGCTGTTGTGTCTAACAGTATGGTTCCTACTTTTGCCAAGGAGGACCTTGTGCTGGCCCAGAATATTGACCGTAGCATAAAGCCTGGGGATATTATCATGTTCAGGACGCCTGACACCAACATGCCTGTGATGCATCGGGTTGTGGACATAACCCGGGAGGGTATTAAGACAAAGGGGGATGCGAATCCGGCTGTTGACTGGTGGACGGTGAAGCCTGAGGATGTGATGGGCAAGGCCATAGCCATCAACGGTAAGCCTATTGTAATTAAAAACTTTGGCAGGTATTTTATTATTGATGATGCCCACCAGGATTTCGGCCCTTTTGGCCAGGATTACCGGAAATACCTGTTGTTCTTCGAAGTCCTGAAACTCTACGGTTTTATCATCTCCACCGTCTCTCTCCTCTTATATATAGCCATCACCTATCGGAAAACCAAGGCAGAGGTATGGAGTTAAGGCATCTCTTATTGTTGGTAGCGGTGATTGCAACCGCAGTCTATGTTCTACCGGTTGTGATCTCCCTCTTCAGTGGCATGCATACTTTCTACAGCCCTGGGGACTCTAAATGTCTCAAGTGTCATGCCGACATCCAGAGCGAGGTTTCTCTTTCCAGTCTGCATGCCACGTTTTCCTGTGAAAACTGTCACAGCCAGATTGACCCGAACCAGAGCCACAGTGGTGCTGCGGTTATCCGCTGCCTCACCTGTCATGGCACCCCGCCCACTACTGTTACAGACAAAAACAATAACACCCTGACCGCGCCCATTGCCAGCATCTTTGGAGAAAACGCCACTGCTCTTGACCCTCATAGTCCCCTGGTAGCGAGTGCAAACCAGAGCCCTCTCCTGGCAGGGGAAAACGAGGCTTGCATAGCCTGCCACACCCAGAAGTCCATAGAGATAATCTATGACTATCCTGACACCTATAGTTTCAATGCCATCAATGCCTATAATGCCACTCTCCAGGATTCTGGTTGGACGGTTGTCGGGTATCGCAGGGTTAACAATGTCCAGAACCCGGTTTCGGTTAATACAAGCACCGGGTATCTGGGCGAGCATATTACAATCCCGCCAGCGAATATTTCCTGTGAGAAATGCCACAAGGATATCAGGGGGCAGCTTAACAACTCCATGCACCACTTCGCCTTCTACTGCCGGAGCTGTCATCTCCCAGAGCAGCATTCCACCAGTCAGGCCACCTGCCTCTACTGCCATGGCACCACACCCAGAATTGTGACCGGTAGAGACGGTAACAGTTACTTCTCCTCCCCTGCTATAGGACTGGACAGCCCTGAGGCCCACCAGCCCATGCTGGCCGCGGCAAACACAACCAATATTTCCCGGGACAACAGCGAGGCGTGCTCTGCCTGCCATTCCAGCTATAATCTGAATATCACCTACACCAGGCCCAGCTATGTGGAGTGGGATGTGGTGGACACTGGTGGTACCTGGACCATCCAGAATCTCACCTACACGCCCCAGAAAAACGTGACCGTGAACCTCCAGAGGGGTGAGGAGCTTCACAACTGGAATGTCACAATATATATCGCCTGTGAGGGTTGCCATCAGGACATCAACCAGGCCGTGAGCGGGGGCGGCCACTCCAACGAACAATGGATGAACCGGCACAGCTATGCCTTCTATCCAACCCGCACCTTTTATTGTAAAAGCTGCCATCTACCCCAGACAAAGAACCTCCAGGGCCAGACCCCCTACCCTGACCAGCCCTTCAACCTCCAGGTACATGCAGCCCTACCCCTGTCCTGCCTTGACTGCCACAATAAGACCGACCTCCTTGTGAACATCAATGGTGGATGGAAGACACCCCCGTATAATAGCACTGCTATGGGGGGAATCGAGGCGTCCATCTCCCAGCAGCCAAAATTCGTCCAGGCCTACCTCTGCCTCGCCTGCAAGAACACTGGCAACCCCACCCCACCGGTGCACTTCCAGGTGTACACCGAGCCTGACACAAGAATATTTGTAAATGGAACCCAACAATACCCCTAAAAAGTTATGAGAAACCCTCTCCTCGACAAAATAGAAAGCGAACTCATGCCCAGCAGGCCATATGAGGGCATGTCCCTATTCGAGAAGATCGGCCTTGCCAGCACCATCATATTCTTTATCTTCATTCTCATTGCAATCCTCGTCTCACTGGCCATCGACACCTTCGTGGAATTCAACTTCTTCCGCATTCTTTTCGACCTAGCCCTCCTATTCATGAGTTTCACCGCCATCTACTATGCTCTCCAGGCTTTTAAGAGGAAAATTGTGACTGATCATCTCATCAATCTGGCCTTTGAAGACGGCCTCTACCAGCGTCTTGAGCCTATTCTCCAGAATATCGCCAGGACTCATGTGGACATGACCGAGCTGTACCAGGAGATAGAGAAAGTCGACAAAAAAGTTCTAACACTGCTCAAAAGCCAGGCAGCCCGGGAAATCCAGGTAGAACCCATGAAGGAGCCCCTGGCTATTGGTGTTTCCCTGAAATTCACCATCAAAACCATGTTCATGATGATAGTCTCCATGGCCACCTTCATCCTCCTGGGCATACCTGGTATGCCCCTGCCCCACTACATCCTCCTTGCCCTCTTCATCCTCTGGTGGATATTCCTGACAAACGAGTTCGAACTCTGGAGGGACACCACGGCCTGGGCACTGGTCTTTCTCCCCATCCTCGCGGTGCCCACAACCTTCATCCTCCTGGTAAACCTCATGCCCAGCGGATACAACTTTGTACTAATGCTCTCCTACATTTCCCTTGGAACCTATGTTTTCCTCTACTACATCTGGGCGTTCTACACCACTACCGGTACCTTCCCCTGGACCAAAAAAACCGAGACTCCTGTCGAGGAAAGTGAATTCTTCAAACTTCAGAAAAGAAACTTCCTCCGGGAAATCCTGAACACCCTGAGCTGGAAAATCTACACCAAAATCCTGGAAAAAGAAGAAGAGGAGGAGGCAGAAAAAGAGAGGGGTGTTCTCGCGAAACTAACAAAACACCAATAAAAATTTTGTCATAAAATTTATTATTAAAGGAAAAATCCCGTCCATGAGAAAGAGATAAGTATGATTTATGCTATTTTGAGAGGATTGGCTGTCCCGCCTTAACTCAGTGGCTAGAGTGCGCGGCTGTAGTACGAACCCAGGGGATACATGTCCCTTGCCAGTCTTCTGGAGCCACTTTCCAGAAGAAGTTCAGGTGTTACCTGGAACGCGCAGGAACCGCGAGGTCCCCAGTTCGAATCTGGGAGGCGGGATACCCTCCTCTTTTTCCTCCATCTTTTTCTGTTAGGTTTAAGTTATTCCTGCTGTATTTAGAAGGTATGTTTACTGTGGTTACAGGTGCCCAGTTTGGTGACGAGGGCAAGGGTAAGATGGTGGATTTGCTGGCAGAGGGTTACGATTTTGTTGTGCGGTTTCAGGGCGGGGACAATGCGGGTCATACCGTGGTTGTTGGAGGTAAAAAGTACAAGCTTCACCTGATTCCTTCCGGGGTTCTCACATCTGCCCGTCTTTTAATCGGCCCCGGGGTGGTGGTGAATCCTCTTGTCCTTGTGAGAGAGATGGATGTGCTGGCAGAGATGGGAGTGGAGATTACACCTGAGAGGCTGGGAATCGATTTGCGGGCCAGTGTGATTATGCCCTATCATCTGAGGTTGGATGAGCTTCGGGAGAGAGGTAGAGCTGAAAAGATTGGGACGACAAAACGGGGTATCGGGTTTGCCTACACTGACAAGATTGCAAGAGAGGAGATAAGAATAGCTGAGCTGATAGACGAGGAGAAATTCCGTCGCAGCCTTAGCGAGCTTTTGCCTCAGAAGGAGCTTCTGATCACGGGGATGGGAGGTGATTCTACCATGTCTGAGGAGGAAATCCAGGCTTACCTGGAGGCTGGCCGCAGGCTCAGAGCCTATGTGACTGACGTGACCAGGGAGGTCAACCAGGCCCTGGACGAGGGGAGGCGGGTGCTGGCAGAGGGGGCTCAGGGGACCTATCTTGACATTTTACATGGCACCCAGAAGTTTGTCACGTCTTCTTCCACCATTGCCGGTTCTGCCTGTGTCAACCTGGGAGTGGGGCCGGGGCGGGTGGACAAGGTAATCGGTGTAGTCAAGTCCTATATCACCCGGGTGGGAGAGGGGCCGCTGCCCACCGAGGAAACCGGCGAGGTGGGAGAGCATCTACAAAGAAGGGGTGGCGAGTTTGGGACCACCACTGGTAGGCCGAGGAGATGTGGATGGTTCGATCTCCCTCTGGCACGAAAAGCTGTCCAGCTGAACGGGTACACAGGTCTTGCTCTCACCAAACTGGATGTGCTAACAGGTCTGGACCCGGTTAAAATCTGCACCAGATACCTGTTAAACGGTGAAGAACTGGATTATCCACCGCTGCTTGCCGAGGACCTGGCAAGATGCAAGCCAGTCTACCAGGAACTTGAGGGGTGGCACCAGGACCTGGAAGATGTTAGAAGCTTCTGGGATTTACCTGGCCCGGCAAAGGAGTATGTTAAAATGCTTGGGTCCCTCCTTAAAGTTAAGATAGAACATGTTTCGGTGGGACCTGAGAGGGGGCAGACCCTCAAATGTTAGATGCTAATAGATTTTACGGTAGATTCGTTCTCTGCCGTCTATGGTTTCAAAATCCTTCAGGGCAGGGCCTGTTAGCATCTCGGTTTTTCCTAGCACCAGGTACCCCTTTTTTTTTAGGGCGCCTGAGAATTTCAGGTACAGGTTTTCCTGCATCTGCCGGGAGAAGTAGATTACAACATTGCGGCAGAAAATAACGTCAAAGACGCATGGAGGGTTACCGGAGATCAGGTCGTGTCTCTGGAAGGATACTTTTTTTTTAATTTCATCCCGCACCCTGGCCTGTGAGCCCTCCAGTACCAGGTTGTGTTCCAGGTAGTGTCTGGTTAGAAGGTCGTTGGGGGGTTTCAGTTTTTCAACCGGATAGACGCCTTTTTTTGCGATTTCAAGGGCGCGCTGGTCAATATCGGTTGCAATAACTCTGAAAGCTCCATTGAAAACCTCGTTTGTCATCATGGCAATGGAATAGGGTTCTTCTCCGGTGGCACATCCGGCACTCCAGATTCTGACATTGTTGGTCTGTTTTTTCAGCTCCAGTAAAACCCTCCTGAAGACCTGGAAACAGGAAGGGTTTCTGAAAAATTCGGTGACGTTAATGGTCAGAGCATTGAGAAGCTTTGGCAGTTCGTCCTCCCGGCTTTCCAGCACTTCCAGATATTCTTCCAGCGAGCTGCTACCGGTAGCCCGCATCCTCACCTTGAACCTCCGGAGGAGGTAGCTGTCCTTGTACTGGTGGCAGTCTAGGCCACGTTTTGTCACAGCCCGCTTGAGAGCAATAAAACCAGGAGACAAAATATCGTCCATACTGTTTTATTTACAGATGCGTTTCATGACGTCTGCATCTGCAATTCCAAGTTTCAGGGCCTGGCGGTCCTTGAAATACTGACAGCTGGAAAAACAGTCTTTCTTTTTCATTTCCAGGGTCCGGGGAGTTCCGTCTCCACAGAGGGTCCTGGGGGTCACCCAGCACTGGTCATCTTCACTCCCATACCCAGGGCGGTCCACTTTACTGCAACCCTTGTACTCGTAGCATGTTTTGTATTTCATCATGGCTTATCGTTTAGAAGAATATGTGTCAAAGAAATAAAAGCGTAAATGTGCAACTGCATATGCACGTGTTTTACAAATTTAAAATCTTGACTGTAGTTATTACCACAACAGTAACAATGATAACAGCAAAAAGCACCTCTATTATTTTCATCATACCTTTCACAGCCTTTTTAATCAGCTCAATGTTAGGCTTACCGGTCAAAATCTCAAAACCCGAATAATTGAACCCCTCATCGCGAGAAGACTCTGAAGAAGACAAGTTTTTGTTTGACGGACAAAGCGGGTCCGAAAGACTGCGTAGATAGGCAATAACCATCAACGCCTCTTCCCTGGAAAGGCTCAGATTCCACGCCTCTTTATTCAGACGCAGCCAAGAGCCCATAACATCTTTTTCTTCTGGATCCTGTAAATGTCTTAAAATATCCTCATCCTCTTCATTCTGCCACCACGAACTACTGGTAAAATCCGGTTGATCCTCGGAAAGCCCCTCACCCACCTTACCATGGCAAAACTCACACCACTTCTTATACAACTGCTCTCCCTTCTCAATAGCAGTAAAATTACCCAAAAAAGGATTCTTCTGAACAAGACTACTTTCATTTAACTTTTCCGCTCCCGCCGAAGAAAAAAGAATCAGAAAAACCAAAATAATAGCCAATACAACACAACTCCAAGTCCTAGCCAAGAATAACAACCCCCCAGTCTTCTTTTACTTTTTATATACTGAGATGTTATTTAAACATTGCTGACTGAGCCACCTGACATTTGTGGCCCCCCCCCCTTGTTCAGCTGTTTTTTATGTTTTCCAGTTCTTTTTCTATTTTTTCCCTGAGTATCCTGTTTATTTTCTCTCCTGGCGCCTTTCCCCGGAGTTTTTTCATCACCACCCCCATGAGAGGGCCGGTCGCCCCAACTCCCCGCTCCTGGATAAAGCTTCTTCTCTCTTTCACTATCTCCTCGATAAAAGCCTCTATCTCCCCCTGATCCGGCGGTTCCAGGCCGAGCTCCTGAATTACCGTCTCCACCTTCCTGGCCGGGTTTTCTGCCAGCTTTTTCAGCAACTCTGGCAGAGCCTCCCGCGGAAGCCCCCCGCTTCCCACCTTTTTGAAGACCTCCAGGTAGTGGTGTTCCCCCAGGCTGTCCACCGGCACACCCTCTTTTTCCAGCTCCGGTAAGGTAGCTTCCAGCGTCCTGACCACCAGGGTGGGGTTTGCATCGGTCTCTCTCATGATTTTCTCGAAAAGCCAATTGTTCCTGGAATAGGCTATCTGACGGGCCAACTCCTCATTCAACCCATAGCCCTGGTATCTCTTCATCTTCTCCCTGAGGGTTTCCGGAAGCTCTATTTTCTCCAACCGGCTTGCTGGGATTTCCACTGGCGGCACATCGGTCTCAGGATACATTCTGGCAGCACCAGGGAGAGGACGCATGTAAGCAGTATTACCATCTGGCAGTGCTCTCCGGGTCTCCTCCGGGATACCAGTGATGGCAAAACGTGCCCGCTCCACCGCAGCCTCCAGAGCCCTCCTGGCTTTCTGCTCCAGGTCTGCCGCAAGCAGGACACAGTCCCCCCTATCTGCTCCCAGCTCTCTTTTGAGAGTGTCCACCTCACCCTGGCTTATGCCATAACCTGGGAGCTCGTCTGTATGGAATATCCCCCCAACCCCAGCCTTTTTAGCATAGTCAGAAAGCTCAGTGCCCAACCTGCGTCCAGGCTGAATCTCCCTGCCGACAAGCCCCCCGAACCCCCGCAGGAGCACAGCCATGACCCTCCCCCTGTTTTTAACCGCCCTCTTAAGAATCTTGGATTCTGTCTCCTGGAAAATGTGTGTTACATCCACAATCTCCCCTGGGACGCTTGCACCCCTCCTCTTGAGCTCGTCCCGGATTTCCAGGAGCCTGAGCTGCCGCAGCACCTCCCGCTCCACAATAGTCTCAATGAGACCGAGCTCCTGGACGCCCTTCACCTCCACCCTCGCCCCATCCCTGATGGAGATATTCACATCCTGGCGGATGGTGCCAAGCCCCCGCTTCACCCTGCCAGTGGAACGGAGAAGCATCCCGATCTCCTCAGCCACCTCCCTGGCATGAGCAGGCGAAACAATATCCGGCCCCGTCCCAATCTCCACCAACGGTATACCAAGCCTGTCCAGGGAATAAACCACACTATCACCCCTCTCCTCCACCTTCTGGGCAGCCTCCTCCTCCAGACACAACACACTCACCCCCACCCTGCCCTGACTTGTCTCAAGACATCCATCAGTAGCCACAAGCGCAGTACGCTGAAACCCGCTGGTATTCGACCCATCAATAACAATCTTGCGCATGGTGTGAACCTCATCCACCACCTTCATCTTCAAAAGCAGGGCAAGCTGAAGCGCAATCTCAAGAGCCTCCAGGTTAAGCCTGCTGGGCGGCTCCTCGTCATTCTCCACCAGACAGGTAGTATCGTACTCCAGGTAAACAAACCTCCGATTAAGCCTTGCCTCAGTGAGAGCTGCCCGGTCAACCTCACCCATCTCACTCTGCACCGCCCGCAGAAACCTGAAAAAACTGCCCTTCGCCTCACTTGTGTCCCGAAGACGGGTCGGGCAACCACAGAAAAGCTTACACCTGGTATCAAGCTGCTGATGAATCTCAAGCCCAGCACGCAAACCCAGAGCCCTGTAATCCATGGACACCGACTAACGAGCCAGAGAGATAAAGCATTGTCGGAAAACCTTTACCACCATAAAGTGCCGTGTTTAACCTATGAGCATTCTCACCATCGCAGCCTCAGATTCAGGCAGTGGTGCCGGTATCCAGGCAGACCTTCTGACCCTGGCCGCATTTGGATTCCAGGGTGTGTGTGCTGTCACTGCTGTCACCTCCCAGAGCCCAAGAGAGGTAAAAGAGGTTCTAACTCTACCGTCTGGTGTTGTGGCAGATCAGATTCAAACCGCGGTGGAAGACTATCGTGTAGAGTGGGCTAAAACCGGCATGCTCGCCACCCAGGAGATTGTGGGTGTGGTGGTGGAGTTGGTGAAAAGATACCGCCTTAAGGTTGTGGTTGACCCGGTGTTGAAGGCGACAAGCGGGGCTTTACTGCTGGAAAAACCAGCCCTCAGGACCCTGAAAGAGGAGCTTTTACCCCTTGCTGTCGCTGTGACTCCGAACCGGGGGGAGGCTGAGGTTTTAAGTGGAATTAAAATTAGAGACAGGCTGGACGCTGAGAGGGCGGCAAGGGTTATTGGCAGCCTTGGTGTGGAAGCTGTGATAGTCAAGGGTGGACACACAGATGGGGTGGATTTACTCTACCAGTCCGAGGATGGTTTCACCTATCTTGGGGAGAGAGGACATCTCAGAGAGTGTCATGGTACAGGTTGTGTTTATTCTGCAGCTCTTACCGCAGGGCTTGCCATGGGATCAGATTTCGTGGAGGCAGCAGCCCTCGCCCGGGACTTTGTGGCTCAGGCGGTCCTCGGAGCCAGAAACCAGCAGGTATTCCCACTCCACCAGACCCTAAGGGAAAGAGAAAACTTCCGGGCGCTTGAGAGTGTGAAAAAGGGAGTGGAACTCCTGGAACAGAACCCCTGTTTCTGTTTTCTAATCCCGGAGGTGGGAAGTAATCTTGCGGTGGCCCCGGCACATGCCAGCACACCAGCAGAGGTGGCAGCAGTCCAGGGCAGAATCGTGAAATACCGGGGAAGACCAAAAGCAGTGGGCTGTCCAGAACTGGGTGCCAGCAGCCACATCGCAAGGATTGTGCTAACAGCGATGAAATATGACCCCCAGGTGAGGGCGTGTCTGAACATCAAATACACCCCGGAGACACTGGAGGCCTGCCGCAAGCTCGGCCTTACAATTTCAAGTTTTTACAGGGGGGAAGAGCCGCCAGAAACCAGCACCATGGAATGGGGCGTCAGTTATGCCGTCCAGAGTCTTGGGGGCGTGCCCCAGGTAATCTACGACACCGGGGATCTGGGCAAAGAGGCTATGATTCGCATCCTCGGAAAAAACGGTGTGGAAGTGGCAGAGACTGCGGTAAGAATAGCTGAAAAAGAGAAAGAACAAAAGAAATAAGATAAAATGCTGTCCAAAAGTTTTATATTTACCTAGATTTAATAAGGTTGCGGTGATAGAAATGTCTGCTGGTAAGAATATACTCAAGATACTTGTTGGTATTGTCCTGATGGTGGTTGGTGTTGCCTGGTACTTTGTCAATGTCCCCATTCTACCAGGACTGATTGCCGGGATTTCAGAACAAAGCCATCCCCTCTACCTGGAATTACTGGTAGTCTTTGCAGGGTTTTTCGGCCTATTCCTCCTGTTTGTAGGCCTAATCGTGGCCTGGATGGGCTACGATGACTACCAGATGGAAAAAGAAATGGAAAAAGAAGAGGAAGAAATAGAATCCAGAGAAGAAGAAAGCGAAACCGGTGAGGAGGGATCGGAAGAAGAAACTAGCGGAGAATAAAACATATTCTAGTATTCAGCTATCTTCCGCTGGCCATTTTTCTTTTTTATCCTCCTGGCAGTCTCCCACGTTTTTCTGACAAAATCCGGATAATCCTTGCAGGTTTCCAGGAACCTCAAGGTTTTAGGGTCAGAAGGATAACCACTGCCCAAGTCCACCCCGATTCTCCGGGAGAGCCTCTGGATAGACTCATCCCGACTGGTCTTAGCCAGAATAGATGCCGCAGCCACCAGAGGGTACTTCTGGTCTGCCCGATGCTCAGAGACAATCTCCACAGGAAACCCACACTTCCCTCTAACAAGCTCTCCGAAACGCCCAGCATCCACATCCGCTGCATCCAGATATGCCCGCTGCGGTTTCAAAGCCTCAAGCACCCGACTGAAAGCCAGAACCACAATCTGATTCATGGTCATCACACCCCTAAGCTCATCAATCTGCCTTGCTGTCACCTCCAAAACATGGAATTCCGCAATTTTCCTGATTTCAGCAGCCAGCACCTCCCGCTTATGCGGCGTAAGAGCCTTGGAATCCACCACACCCAACCCCTCAAGCTCACACAGCCGGTCTTCTTCCACCATCACCCCAGCCACAAACATGGAACCCAAAACCGGCCCTTTACCTGCCTCATCAACACCTGCAACCTTCAAATTCAACTCAACTCCAGCCCCTCTAGCTGAGGAGCCACCCCCCTAATAAAACGTAATGTCCGAAATAGAATCATCGTGGACAAGTAAGAACTGCATACTTCCACCCCTCCACCCATTTAAACTGGCTTAAAACTTTACACTATTACAGCCCCAAGCTTACAAACTTAAACAGGTAATCACTGAGGGATTTTTACCAAGATGAAACTTCTCATTTTCACAGGGTTGCTTTGAGATATCTGGTAATCAAAACAATTAACAGTGATCAGTTTATATCTGTGTATGCATACACAACAATATGATGGGAACAAAGACCATATCTATACGGGATGATGTATATGACATCCTCAAGAACTTGAAAAAAGAGGATGAAAGCTTCAGTGATGTGATAGAGAAACTTGCAGAGAAAAAAAAATCAGACATAAGAGAATATTTTGGCGCCTTAAAGGACAGCAGGGTACTGGACGAAATAGAAAAGGATTGTAAGGAAATAAGAAAGTCTGCGAGGCAAAGGATTTGATAGTACTGGATACGAGCTTTATTATAGATTATTTCAGGGGGAACACAAGGTCTTTTGAAATTATCTCAGATTCAGATGTGGCAACAACCGTAATAGCCTATCACGAGATTTTCTCGGGGATAAAACACAGGAAAGGGAAAAATGAGGAAAAGGTTTACAGGAGATTCTTTTCTGACATCAGGATATTGGATTTTGACTTGAGGGCATCTCAGGAATCAAGTGAAATCATGGCAAGGCTTTTGAGCATTGGAAAAGCTGTTAACGTCCTTGACGTCCTTATTGCAGGTATTGCAATAGCGAATGGGGCAGAAAAAATTGTTTCAAGAGACAGAGACTTTCTTGAGATCTCCAGAGTTACAGAATTAGAAATCGAGGTTTATTGATGGAACTACCATAATACCCCGAGCGTCTCATCGAGGTTGACCTGCCCATTAAAAAGATAAGTGAGATTTTTCAGCCTTTGTTTTACAGTTCCAGCCCTTCTAGCTGGCTTAGCACGTAGTTTCGGATTTCCTGGACGGTTGGGAGTTTTTCTACTGTTTTTCCGTGGTCCAGGTATTTTTTGAGGGCTGGTTGCATCTGTTTGCCGCAGTGGGTGCATTTTATTTTTTCTTCGAGCCTTGACACTTCGAATTCGTGGCAGGTGGGGCAGTGGTAGAGGTGTTTTTTGCCTCCGAATTTGCCTCGTTTGGCTGCTGGCTCGCCCTCTTTCTCCACGATGTCCATGGCGAAATCGATGGTGGGGGCATTGGAGATGCTTGTGCCAACACCAAAGCCCCAGACGCCTGCGTCTCGTAGTTCTGGTATGCTCTGGTCGTTTATGCCGCCTGAGACGACTATTTTCACGTCCTGGTAGCCCCGGATGTCCATCTCCCATCTCACCTCCTGGACTATCTCTTTGAAGGAGCCCCGTCTGGAGCCAGGGGTGTCCAGCCTCACTCCCACAAGGTTTTTGATTGCCTTGCAGGCCATGAGGGCTTCCATCTTTTCGTCGCAGTAGGTGTCTACGAGGGCTATCCTGGAAACATTTCTGTCTACGAACCTGTCAAAGGCCTGGAATGCCCTGGTCTGGTCGCCTAGTGTGATTATTAGGGCGTGGGGCATGGTGCCTTTGGGTTCTTCGCCGATGGCTTTGGCGCCTGCGAGGGAGCTTACAGCGTCACAGCCGCCGATGAACGCGTACCGGTCAATCATGGGTGAGAGGGCTGGGTGCATCCTCCTTATCCCGAAGGAGATGAGAACCCTGTCCTTTGCAGCTATTCTGCATCTGGCAGCCATGGTGGCGATTCCGCTGCTGTGGCATATCAGGCCCAGGGCTGGGGTTTCGTAGACGCAGAAGTTCCCGTAGGCGCCTTCGATCACCATCACCGGTACACGTACACCTCGCTGTTGGGTGCGGTGGCGGAAGACTGTGCCCTCAGGTAGACTGTAGAGTGTTACGTCTTTCCCTTCCAGGAGGTGGATGACCTCTTCCAGGCCTGCGAAGATGCCCCATCTCCAGTCCCGGGGGAAGTTTCCCAGGGTGAACTCGGCAACCACCTGGACTCCGGTCGTACCCGTACTCTCCAGCACCTGCATGGTGTTCGCGAAATAGACATCAGTGGTGCCGCCCTCCAGGATTTCCTTTTCCCCTGCAATATAGAACCTGCCGGTCATACCCTCTCCTTGAGGAGCTCCTGGCTGGTTACAATCTCTGTCCCGTAGATCTGTTTCATGTATTCCAGCGCGTATTGGTGGGCCTGGGGTTTGAGTGCGGCTGTGCAGTCTGAGACTACTACTGTCTTGTAGCCTTGGAAGTAGGCGCTTGCTACGTTGTTCTGGACACAGATGTCGGTGCTGACACCCACAAAGATGAGGGTGTCCACTCCCAGGTTGCGCAGGTGGCCACTGAGGGGTGTGTCAACAAAACCGCTGTACCAGTGCTTCTCGATTACAAGGTCGCCAGGGTGGGGTTCAAGCTCTGGGACAATCTCAGACCCCCAAGTCCCGGCCATGGCATGCTCCCCCCAGACCTCGAGCTCCCGGTCCACCTTGGTGTGAGCATCTCTCAGATAGATAACCGGCACCCCCTGTTTCCGCACACCCTCCAGGAGAGACCTAATAGCCCCCAGAATGGCTCTGGCCCCTTCACTGCCAAACCTGCCGGTGACAAAATCGTTGATCATGTCCACAACAATTACAGCCTCTTTCACAGAAAACACCACCCTTGAAAGTAAAGGACGTCTCCTATATTAAGCTGTTCACCTCCCGGTAGTCGAACCTCTTTGTCTCCAGGATGTTGTGGATAAAGTTGAAGATTTTCTCCCGCACACCCCTGGGTAACACCGGGTACCAGACTGGGCTTGCCACCACAAGGCCCCGGAAGACATAGAAGGGCTGGATCACCTCCAGGAGCTCGAAGTCCCTGGTTTTTTCCAGGTAGGTTTCGAAAAACAGCTCGTAGAGTTCCTGGAATGCTCCTGTTAGCTTGCCGTGCTGCTGGAGGGAGTAGAAGAGGTAGTTTATGGTTAGGGAGGATACGTCGTCTGCCGGCTCCCCATATTCACCCCGGCTTCTGTCAAGGACTGTGAAATCGGTGTTTTGTCGGAAAAGTATGTTCCAGGGATGGAAATCGCCATGGGTCACCGAGAGCCGGTGGTATTTGTTGCGGAGCTTCCATCTCCATTCCACACATTTTTTCTCGATTTCACAGAGCACCTCTGGTGGAATCGACCCCTCTGGGTAGCTGTCTGTAAGCCCGAAAATGCACTCCCCATGGCCGATGGTGTCCCGGATTTTACGATAGTAAAGCTGCCGGTTATCGTGTTTGGTGCTGTGGATTTCTGCCAGATATTCTGCCAGGGCCACCACCCGCCTCCGGTCCAACTCCACTAGCCTGCCTCTTTTTTTAATCTGTTCAAGGTCGAGATAGTATTCTTTTCCCTCCACCTTCTCCATGAGGATGAAGTATTCCTCAGCCTTGCCTGCCGAATGCAGTTCTCCATCTTTTGTGAAATAGCCTATGTCCAGGGACCTGGCATGTCTTGGGAGCCTGTTGAAATTCCGGTGTTGCTCCAGTAGAATCTGGGCCCGGTCGCTGGGATAATCATGGCCAAAACCACCCTGCACCCGCATGGAGGAGAGAACCGCCTCCCTCACCTGGCCGCCTAACTCATAGACTAGGAGATAGGGGCGTCCGTAGCCAAACCCCTTCAAAACCTCTTCCCCCTGGGTCTCACCCAGCGGTCGGATGTCTATTATCTTCACCTTGGTACCATAAAGCTCCTCAAGATAGCTGGCAACAGCCTCCTGGAATTCCAACTTTAACATCTCCTTTCCATTATAATATTTTTTGGGTTACATGAAGTCTGCAAGCCCCATCTGTCTGGCCTTCTCATTTTCAAACAGCGACCTGAGTTCCAGGTCAATAAGCTCGATTCTCTGCCTGGTATAATTTTTGACATGGTATTCTTCTGCCACCCGTTTGGACACCTCCAGGTATTTGCTCACACTAGCCTTGTGGACAGTTAGCACCAGGTTACCCCCACATTTACATTTCCCCTGGAGGGGGGGTCTACGGTATTTCCGGTTACATTTGGTGCATCTCACCTGCTGTTTGGAGAAGGAGCGGAGGTTGCCGATTAAATCAGGCAGGAAATGGCTGTTAATCACCCGCTCTGCCACGTCCTCGGCGTCCACAGCCCTGAGCTTGCGGGCCAGATTAAGCTGGGCATCCATCTTCTCAATCATACTCCCCAGGGTCTTATAGGCGCTATTCTGAGGGCCTGCAGCAATATCCCCAGAGTCTACCGTGAAACCAAAACCCTGGTACTGAGAGAGCGTTCCAAGCCGCCTGCTCACAAGGTCCATAACCTCCACCAGCCCTTTGGGGTCAGCATACTGCTGGGCAGCCCGATAGAACTCAAGCGGATAACAGGTGTTCACATCCATGTTATGGACCTCCTTGTCGATCTCTCTGGGGTTTATCCTGGTGGTGAGCACAAGGGGTGCATCCATGGTCCCACCCCGCTTATCCGGCAAAAACGCCCTGGAAAAGTTAAGAAGGCCATCCAGCAGGAGCATGACACAGTCCTCGTCGCCATCGCAGTTTCTCCTCTTGGCTGCATGGAAGTAGGGGTGGGCGTAGCCTACCGAGGCGCTTGTGAATCCGATGATCCTTGCGAGGACTCCTGCTGAGGTGTGGGGTGCCAGCCCGATGGCGAGTTTGCCGATGAGGTCTTCTGGTTTTTCTGCCTGGTAGTAGGGTTTGAGTTTGTAGTACCTGGTGAGGAGATCGTCGATGAAGTTGGCGGTTTTGAGGAGGTATTCACCGCAGTCCTGGGAGACGATTATGTCCTGGACCTTGAGTTCCAGGATCTGGTCTGGGCGCTCCAGAGGGTTGCCGTGGATGTCGTGGGTGTAGCCGAGTTTTTTTAGTTTTTCTATGGGTGCTTTGATTTCCCGGGGCCGGAAGTGTGTGAGTGGGAGGTCTGAGAGGTCGTATCTTATGGTCCCGTCTTTGAAGGTTACGATTCCGTGTTTTGCCCGGAGTATTCCTTTCTCCAGGGGTTCGGGTGTTTTGTTTTTGGATGTTAGTCCTATTACGCCTTTTACCTGGTAGATGTCCCGTTCTCCCAGGTTTTCTAGTGCCCGGTGGTATTCTTCTTTGAGGTCGATTTTTGTGTCCTGGAACGGGTTTGTGGGTTTACCACATCTGGGGCATTTATCCCTGGGTGTGGTGAGTTTGCAGTGGATGCAGTGGTAGACCTGTGTGGTGGCTTTGCCGCAGGTTTGGCATTTGAATTTGAAGGTCTCTTTTTTGCATTGGGGGCATTGGCGTATTCCTATCTGTACGGGTATTCTTCCGGTTTTGCTCTGCATTGAGCTTGTGTAGTCTTTGGCGCCCTGTAGGGAGCGGGTGCGTCCGCCTGCCTCGCCGAGGGGGAAGAGGACGTGGGGTGCGGGTTTCATTTCTCTTTTGTTGGATTTCTCTGGTCTTCCCATTCTTGCCCCGATGCGGGTGGGGGCGCGGGGGAACACTGGGAAGCCGCAGGCGAGGTTGGCAAGTTCGAGGGCGTTTTCGCTGGCTCCCCCTTCTTTTTCGGTTTCTCCTCTCTTTTTTTCAAGGCTCTTCTTTTTTTCAAGGGGTTTTTCTGTCAGGTCTCCCTGGAGGGCGAGGCAGTGGAGGAGTATTTCCGGGTTCTGGATTAGGATTCTGTTGTTTCTGACCCTGTGGGGTAGGAGGAGTTTTTCCAGGGTCTCTTTTATTTCGGGTTTGAGGGGTAGCCTGAGAACATCGGCTTCCAGGTTCCCGTTTTTTGTGATGTATTCTCTGAGACGGTGGTATTCAAGGGGGGTGATGTCGTGCCAGAGGTAGGTGTATTCTGGGTGGAGGGGGATTTTCCATTTTTTTGAGAGGGCCAGTGCCTCCTGGGGTGTGGGTGTGGTTTCCCGGTATTTTTCCAGTATCTCATTGTTTATTTTTTTTGGTTTTAGTGTTTCTTTTGCTTCCAGGAGCCACCATTCGTGGGTGAAGCCCCCTGGGGGTAGGGGGTGGTTGTTTTCGAGGAAGTCGCCGTAGTTGATGAGGATCTCGCCTGCGTCCAGTATTGCTTGGATGTTTTTTTTCAGGGTTTTTGCCTGTTCCTCGTTGTCGATGCGGAGGACGTCTCCGTTGATTAGTCTCACGGTTGGGCCTTCGATGTTTACGGGTGCCATGGCTGCTGCTTTGCCGGGTCGTTCTACTTTTAGCTGTGTCCCGGGTGCTATGAAGTTGTCCATGAGGACCATGGTGGCTGGGCTTATGCCTGCGGCTGCAAAGCCTGTGTTTCTACCCCGACCGTAGCGGAGTCTGAATCCGCCTGGTCGGGATGGGTAGGAGAATACTGGTCGGCCTGCGATGAGGTCTCGGAGGTATTTGTCTTTGGGTGCGAGTTTGTCTTCTTCCTCTCCTTTGGTCACGTTGAAGTGGGAGAGCCATTCCCATCCGTCTATCTTTAGTTTTTCCACGTGTTTGCGGAGTTTTGGGGCTTTGAGGGCTATGCCTTCTGCGATTACCAGTGCCATCCCCCCCCGAACCCGGTTGGTAGGCACCCTCTCGAGGTCCCGGTGGCCGTCCACTTCGGCGTCCTCGGTGGCTTCACCGTCTATGCAGATGGGGCAGTTTTCTACAATCAGTTTGACCTCTTCCTCGCTGGGTTGGTACTGGAGGTTGGCTGTCCTGCGGTAGAGGTCGATTTCTTCTGCGTATCTCTCTATCTCCTCGGGTCTGGGTTTGTATCTCTCGATGCCGAGGTTATGGCGGACATAATCTGCTGCCAGTACCGATAGTGCCTGGGCTGTGCCGCCTGCGCTGCGGATGGGGCCGGAATAGTAGATGCGGATAAACTCGCTCCCATCATCGTTGGGGGCGAGTTCGATTTTGGCTATGCCCTCGATGGGCGCTGCTACCACTCCTTCGGTGAGCACTGCGACAGCGGCCCTGACTGCCTTATCCAGTGCGGTTTCCCGGTCCTGGAAGCCGCCGATTTTGCCCTGGGAGATTTCTAGGGCTATCTGGAGGGCTGCTTCTTCTCTGCCGGTTTTGTCAAGTTCCCTGAGTCTGTCTGCTAGCCCTGGTATTTCGAGGAGTTTTTCCACTCGTTCGGCCAGGTCCCGTGCTACCGGTATCTCGGGAGAGCTGGTAGGGTCGAACCCCTTGCTGCGGGCCTCACCTGCGACTTTAAGTGCAACCGCCAGGCCGTCTTCAAGTTCTTTGAAATATCTGTCTGGCACGCTCTTCCAAGGAGGGGGTGAAAATAGATAAGGGCTTCTAATCTTGTCGGATTCTCCTGCGGCGTTCTTCTCTTTTTTTGATGTAGCTTCTTGCCTCGTGGATGGCTGCGGCGTAGATGAAGAGCCAGCCCTCGTTGAGGAGGATGGTGGCGTCTCTTAGCTCTTCCCGGGTGAGGGTTCCCATGCTGAATTCGTTTAAAAGGAGGAGGGTTGTAAGACATGCAGCGCTGAATTCGTTCATGTCTGGGGATTCGGTTATTACATCGTGGATTACCGTTTTCCAGATGTCCTTGAATTTCCCGGTGGGAATGGTGTGCATTCCAATGTTTCTGACAACATTTATTTCTTCTAGTTTTTTCAGGAGTTCTTCTACCCGTTTGGGGTCCATCTCCAGGAGGGGGGTGTCGGTTTCCTCGTAGGTGTTCCAGATGTCGTGGAGGCTTTTATCAAGGCTTTCCTGGGTTTCCTCTCGTTGCAGGCGGTAGTAGTCTGATTTCAGGGATGGCTGTTCTTTAATGTACCATTTAAGGAGGGAGTGAAGTTTCTCGCCATTTTCACCCTCAAGCCACTTTATTTTCTTGAGTATTTTATACTCAGTATCTGTTAAATTTACATGAATTTCAACCATAAGCACCGGGCAAATATGCTACCTTTTTTACTTTTACCGCTTTAAAGTGCACAACTAAAATCATCATTACCCTCATCATTAATGTTTTTGTCAGCCAGTTGTATTTTCCGTGCAACCCCTCCAAAATAACTACATACCCATCTTTTTCATCATCCTCTGGAGGTTGAACTTACCACTTCTCATACCCTTGAAAGCCTTCTGCATCGTCCTGTGATATTTCAAAAGCTCCCTCACCTCCTCAGGTCTGGACCCCGAACCCCTGGAAATCCTGGAGATCCTGCTACCCGATATTATCTTCGGGTTCAACATCTCCTCCTCAGTCATGGAATCCATTATTATTTTGAACCGCTCAAGTCTATCCTTTGTCACATCATAAGCTTCATCCGTCAATTTCACCCCCAGCTTGCCCATAGGTATCATCTGCATCACCTGTTTGAGAGGGCCAAGTTTGCTTACAGCCTCCATCTGCTTGTACATATCCTTGAGAGTGAAAGGACCACGCATTACTGACTCCACATCGATTTCCTCTTCCTTCAGGGCCTCTTCCGCCCTTTCAATCAGGGACTTGAGGTCTCCCATTCCAAGCAGCCTTGAGATGAAACGGTCAGCCTCGTACTTTTCCAGGTCCTCCAGGGTCTCCCCTGTCCCCAGGAAAGCTATGGAGGTCCTGGTCTCGGAGACTGCTGAGAGGGCGCCACCACCCTTGGCTGTGCCGTCCAGCTTGCTTATTATCACACCGGTTATGCCAATAGACTCATGGAACGCCCGAGCCTGATTTTTAGCCTGCTGGCCGATTGCTGCATCCAGCACCAGAAACCGATGTTCAGGCCTTGCCACCCGGTTTATCTCCTCCATCTCCCGGATTAAATCGGTCTCGAGCGCGTGCCGGCCTGCAGTGTCAATTATCTTGACATCTGTTTTTGCCAGGCTTTCAAGCCCCCTCTTCACGATCTCTGGCGCGTTTTTACCGTCCTCCTCCCCGTAGAAAGGGATTCCGAGCCGCTGGGACAGGGTAGAGAGCTGCTCGTAGGCGCCTGGACGCCAGGTATCAGCACAGATGACACCCGGTTTCAGGCCCTTCCGCTGGAAGTACCTGGCAAGCTTGGCAGTGGTTGTGGTCTTACCACTCCCCTGAAGCCCCACCATCATTATGGTCTGGGGCCTGAGAGAGATGGGAGTACCGGTACCAGCGATTCCCACCAGTTCCTCGTAAACTATCCTGATTACATGCTCCCTGGGACTCATGCCCGCAGGCGGCTTTTCCTGGAGGGCCCTGGTCTTTATTTTCTGGGATAGATCCATCACAAGCTTGACATTAACGTCAGCCTGGAGCAATGCCCGCTGGATATCCCTGACTACCTCGTTTACTAGCTCCTTGTCTATCCTGCCTGCACCAGCAATCTTTTTAAGAGCCTGTTGCAGCGAACTGCCAAGTTTATCCAGCATCACACCTATTTTTACTCGGCAGGCTCAAACCTGTCCTTAAGCTTTTCCAGGACCTTGGGCAGGGTGGTGTATTCCATATCCTGCAGGGGGAGTCTGTGCGGCTCAAAGGGGCCGTGGCGGCGCATGTATTCTGCAACCTTCTCAGCCTCCTGCCGGGTGTAATCAAAACCAGGCCCATCAAACAGATCCACCGGCCCGACCAGACTTGCATTCGCGACCTGGAAGCCTGCCGCCACCACCCTGGGCGGCCCATCAAACCTGGTACACCTGGCATCCTCAAAACTCACCGGCATAAGCGGCCCGTTGTGGCTGCCCCGCATCCACCCGCTCACCAGGAAAGGGAAACTGAAAGGTTCAATCACCTCCCCCAGCGCGGGCAGGCCAGACTGGGCCCGCACCAGGGCAACCGGGTCATCCTTGCCCACATACTCGCCTGCAATCTGGTAGAGCTTCTCGGTGCTAATCACAGCCACAGGCTCATCCTCAGGGAGCTTCCCACCAGGCTTGGGATACACCCGCTTAATAACATACCTGCTCTTAGCACCAATAAGCGCAAGGAGATTATACATCTCCTCCGGGCTGTCCATGAACACCCGCCGATGCTCCAGGATATCCCACACCTCAAACCTGAAACCCTGATGGAGTGTGGGGTCAATAACAAGACCTGCGGTGTTAAAGGGGTCAGCGAACATCCTGAAAATCGGTAGATTAAACGCGCCAGGCTCGGTCTTATCCATCATAAAGGCCACAAGCGGCTCCCCGGTCCGCTCGGTGAACTCCATCTCAGCCACACCAGGCCCCATCCCCCTGATATTCCCGGAAAAAGAATCCGAAAGCATATCCTGACCAGCACCGTAGAGTTTGAGACGCTTCGCCACCCCGGTAGCCTTCATGAAAATGTCCCAGGCCATCCCATGGATATCGCTGTTATCCGGCCCCTTCCGGTGGCTGATAATCAACTCCAAATCATCACCACACGAGAGAACACAGAAATCAACAATATCCCCCCGCTCCTGTGCACCTGCAAGCTCCTCCTTGGCAACCTCCACAAGCTCAGGATGCATACAGGCATGCCCAGGATACCCACCAACATCCGCCTTTATAATACTAACCGTGACCTTCTCGCTCATATAAACCATAAAATTGCCAAAGAAATATTTAGCTTTTGGCTTTATTGTTTTTCAGCCTGCATGTCAGATTTCAGCCTGGGCTGTTTATGGGCGGGGAGCACCGGCAGCCTCATGGTGTTTACAAGAATCGTGGAGGGCACCTCCTTAGCCCGCTCAAGGAGGAGCTCTTTGCCAATCTGGGTTAAAGCGAAAAGTGGCACCGAGGCCCCTACCTGTAAGAGAGGTTTCACCTCCTCCCGCAGGAGCCGGGAGGCACAACCCGTGACAATGTCAAGCAACTCCAGGAGCTCTCTAGCCTCCATCCGGCTTACACCGGTTAGATGGGCTCCAATCAAAACAGCCTCCACACCAGTTTCCCGCTCAACCTCTCGCAGTCTCCTGGCAGTCCCTGCGTCCACAAGGCTCACCGCAATCCTCCGGTAGCCAAGCTCCACCGCTCTTTCAAGACTCCTGACCTGGTCGATGGAAGCAGCCCTGGGGTCGAGGACAACCCCGCCACGCTCCTCGATAGCCCGGATTATCTCTGGTATGGGCTCGGTCTCGATTAGACCCGACATCTGGGCGCCCATCCCCTGGACAAGCTGGGGGTCCGAGGTTATCACGCTACCCGCACCCTCACACACCGTCACCGTGGCATCCAGAAGACCCCGCCGGAGAGCGGTCATCATAATCTCAGTAGCGCCAAAACTCACAAAATCGCCAGCATCAAACCTCCGCTTTGGCGTGAACATGCCAAGCTCCCGAATCCGTTCCTCCAGGTTAGCCCTGGCAGCCTCCCTGGTCAAACGCTCCACACCCGCAATCTTACGGAAGACCGGGCAGAACTCAGCCACAGGCTCCCCCACCTCCACCACTTTACCATCCCTAACAACAGCCCTGGCCCGACCCAGCAACTCCATCACGTGAGGCATAAACACACCCTATTACATCCCCCTGGTTTAAAACCATCTATCTGCAGATACACAGAAACCGCAACACTACTTCAACAACCCGCCCAAACTTACCAAGACTCAACACAGCAGACCCACTCTCCACATCCACCAACGCAGGGTATATGCACCAAGGCGGGTTGAGGAGTTAGCAGAGGTGAGGTTAAGCTCGTCAATGTAGCCAGAAGCGTTCTTCATGGAGATAGGACTGGGATAGAGGTTGTCGAAGTAGATATGAGTTTGTTTGTTAGCGGAGTAGGTGTTCTTTCAGTCTGGTGTTCCTAGTAAAATTTCAGATTCTTGCAAGTGTCTGTTTGACAGCGCTAACTAGATCCTCGAAATATTTATGGTGGGTTTGTTTAATTGAGAACTGTTTAAGGGTTTTTTCAATGTTTTTCCTGCAGAGTCCAGCGTTCAAATTGTTTAGGTCGACACTCTGGAAAGCGTCATATCCTGTTATTCCTTTCACCCTGTATCCGAGATTTTTGAGTCTCTTGTTAAGTTTATCTCTGGTTATTTTGTTTTTTAGGTAGTTGGTGACTTCTTTTCGTGCGAGAGATAGGTTTTTGGTTGGTTTTATCCCGTGGTTTGTGCTGTTGTTGAGAGCTGGTGGGGTGACGATACCGGCGAGGCTGAATATGTTTGAGGAGAGGTATTCTTCTAGGATTCTGTGTATTTTTATCTTTTTTTCTGTCTCGTAAAAAAAGGAGGTGGGTTCATAGCTTCTTTCGAGTCCTATTCTGCCAAGGGTTTCCACTGCTGCAAAAGGCTCTATAAACTCTGTTATGTCTACTCCGGTTATTCTTGCGGTAGAGTTTATCAGTGCCTTGTTTGCCTCGTATATTGCTACTGGGCTGGCAGCAAATGCGAGTAGTTCTGCTCTTTGTTCTCTTGTGATGAAGTTATTGGATTCGAACATTAGTTCTTCTAGGTTGAAGTTCCATCTTGCGTCGTCTATCATATGGGCAATTTCATGGGCGAGGACACCTTGTTTAGCTTCTGGGGATTCGAAGCAGTCAAATGGTAGAATGCTGTTTGGGGTTGAGAATTCGAAGATGAGGTAGGGTTTTCCTATGTAGGAGACTTTGCGTAGGCCGACAAGTTGCCTTGATATACGCCAGTTGGCGGGGTTGTATTCGACAAGGAATTCTGGGGGGTTTTTGAAAAGTGGCAGGCAGGTTTTCAGAGCACTCTGCCAGGAGTCTTTTATTGTTGCTATTTTTTCGGTGTCTTGCTGCTCGGCAAGAGCCATAGCAGCTTCCATTTGTCCAAGCATACATTCGACCATTTCATTTTTTTGTGCGTTCTGTAAACCCCTGGGCTTTTGTATCAGGGGGGGTTTGCAGGGGGGGGAGAGTTGTGGTCTTTAGATTATGGGGTTTTACTCTTGTGGGTGGGGGAAGTTATTAAGGTATGGGGTGTTTTTATGGGGGGTTTGTTGATGAGATTGTTGTTTGCTTTGAGGTCTGGTTTTGGTTTTTTTTCCACTATTCCGGTGGGGATTTCCATGGAGGGGATAGTTTGTTTTATGCGGCATTCTTATCTTTTTCCGGTGGTTGGGTTTGTTCTTGGTTTGTTAATTGGGGTTTTTAGCTGGCTGGTTGGCATTCTTGATTTGAGTCCTTTTTTGCGTGCTGTTTTTGTGCTGGTTTTTATTTATGGTTTGACTGGTTTGAATCATCTTGATGGTTTGGCTGATTTTGGGGATGGGGTCACGGCTCATGGGAGTCGGGAGAAGAAGGTGGGGGCGATGAAGGATACGAGGATTGGAGTGGGGGGTATATATTATGTTGTGGTGGGTCTCCTTGTGCTTTTTTCTCTTATTCTGGCTTCCTGGCCGTTTGCTTTTGTGGTGGCAGAGATGGGTGCTAAGGATGCTATGCTGGTGGTGGCTTGTTTTGGTAGGAGTCTTCATCGGGGTCTTGGCTCGGTTACGGTGGAGGGTGTCAGTTTTTTTAATCTTGTTTTGGGTCTTGTTGTCTCGTTTTTTTTGGCCTCTCTGGCGAGGGGGGTTTGGGCGGTTCTGGCCGTTTTTGGGGGTGTTTTGGCTGGTTTTTTTGTTCTTTTGGTTGCGAACAGGAATTTTGGGGGTGTGAGTGGTGATGTTTTGGGGGCTGCTAACGAGTTTGGTCGGATTTGGAGTTTGTTTTTTGCTGTGTTGTTTGGGGTGTTATGGACGCTCTGGTGATGGCTGGTGGGAGGGGTAGGCGGCTTGGGCTTGGTGAGAAGCCGCTTGTGTTGTTGCAGGATAAGCCCCTTATTTCCTATGTTCTTGAGGCTCTGCGGGGTGCTCGGGGGGTGGAGAAGGTTTTTGTGGTTACGAGTCCGTGGACTCCCCGGACGCATCGGTGGGCTGAAGACCTGGGTGTAGGGGTTTTTTCTGCGTCTGGTAGGGGTTTTATTCGGGATATGGTGGAGGCTGTGGAAGGTATCGGGATTGAGGGGCCGGTTCTTGTTATGGCGTGTGATATTCCTTTTGTTACCTCTGGTCTTCTGGATGAGGTCATTTGCCGGTATTTTGAGGGGGGTTTGCCTGCGCTGGCTGTTTATTCCCGTCTTGCGGATTGTCTGGTTGTTCCTGAAACGGTGTTTAATATAGATGGGGAGTTGCTTGTGCCTGTGGGCATTAACATCCTGGATGGGGATAGAATACGGGAGGAGCAGGAGGAGTACAGGTTTGTTATTGAGAGGGACAAAACATCTTTAAACATTAATACACTAAAAGATTTGAAGTTTGCATGTAAAATTACAAATATCTGAAATTTTTCTTTAGAATATTCGTATTAATAATTACAAATAATCGAAATCTATATATGTTGGGGGGGCTTGAATAGGTATAGTTGGGTCTTACCCTAGGAGGACAGTGAAATGAGATTAATACACGTGCAAACAGTATTGCCGGTAGAAGATGTGGAAAAATTGAAAAAGACCACCTCGGAAGTGTCTACCAAGGAAGCTCTTGCAAAAGCTATCTACCACTATCTGGAATGTGCCTACAGAGATGAGAACATGCACAAGGTTAAACTTGAAAAAGCCCTCGATTCAAGAAAACAGAAGCCTGCAGCAACCATAAACCGTGCATCCGCAGGCCCCAAAGGCTTGGCACAATCCCAGATGGAACTCGGCGGAATCCATGCCTCAAGGTCGGAATGGCACCAGTCCCTCAGATGCTACAGAACTGCGCTGAACATATTCCGCCAGCTGGGAGACAAACAGGGAGAACTAACAGTACTCTCAAAAATGAACAACATCCCCCTTATAGCAGCCAAAAAAGCATAACCGGCATAATAATCACGCCCATTGCGTGAACCCTACGAACACCTAAAAGGGGAGGCAAAAGGCCTATTACAAGGGCTACCATAAAAATCATCAGCCCCAGAAGACCTGTAAAAACAAAAACAAGGGAGAACAGAAAAACCAGAACAGCCTTGCAGAGAAGACGATAGTCAAGGCTGTCCAAAAAAACGACTATTTTTTTACCCAAAAAAACCGTGGTGAAATAGGCAACAAACGAAACCCCGGAGACCAGAGCCAAAAGCAATATCAGCAGACCTAAATCCAGACTTCCAATAATCTCTTTAACCGCTACCACAGCCCCACTCCTTGGCAGACCAATCACAAAAAAAGCCACCAAAGTGTAAATAGCATTGGCAGTGTTAGCACTACTCAAAGCCACCAGAAACTCTTTTTCACCCGTCCTAATAAAAATTCTTGCCAGCACGGTCGCAACCCCGGACGAGACACCCGGCAGCCAGGCAACAAACGCACCAGAAATACTGCCTGCCAAAACACCCCCAAACAGCCGCAAGCCCCTGAAATCCAGAACACCATCAGACTGCTGCGGCAGAACCCCTCCACCAGAAAAAAGACTCAAAATAAGAGGCGGGGCGCCGAAAAGACCGGTCAGGAGAGGCATAAAAACAGCCCCCTCCACACCCAAAAACTGGAAGAGAGGAGAAATATCCGGAGCAACTCTAAAAGCAATCACACCCAGCAGACCAGACAACAAAAAAACCACAAGCGCCCAGAACTTATATTTCAACGGTACAAGCGAACCCTCACCCTCCACACGCTCACCCTTCTCGGTCAAAATCAAAACAAGGACAAAAGCCAGCAGAATCCAGACAACACGACTCTGGAACTCCTGGTAAAAAAACCAGAAAAACACCCCCACCGGCAGAGCCAACACCAAGGATGTTACCACCGCACAGGCACTCCCCAGGGCAGAAAGCCGGACAGCCAACACACCCTCACCATCAAGAAGCATCCGATGACCCGGCAACACCGCCAGCGCAGTATCAGCATCCGGAGCCCCCAGAAACACCGAAGGAATAATATCAAGAAAAGTATGGGTAATATAGTTACCAACAATCACAAAAACAACATAAATCCCAGACACCCCCCAACTTTCAAACAAAGGTAAAAGAGAGAGAAGAATAAACGAAAAAGTGTTAACATGGATCCCAGGGACAAGGCCAGAGACCACTCCCAGCAGGAAACCAGCAGCCACCGAGACAACCAGAAGCTGCAGGGACATTAAAATTTTCAGGATTTCAAGGTTTCCACAGCTTCGGCTACAAGCTCGCTACCACCATTGTCTCGTAGTTTTTTGCCGAGTTTTCTGGCATTTTCCTGCCAGTCCTCGCGGGGGATTTCCTCTTCTATTTTCACGTATTTTTTACCGTCGAGGGAGAGTACTTCTGCGGTGACTTTGATTGTATCCTTGGTGGTTCTGGCGTAGGCTCCTATGGGTACGATACATCCTCCACCGAGTATGGTTATTATTTCCCGTTCTACCATAATTTCGATTCGGGTGGGAGAGTGATCAAGCTGTTTTGCTATTTTTTCTGTTGGGGCGTCTTTTTTTGTTACCAGGACAATGGTTCCCTGGTTGGCTGAGGGTATGAAATCGGGGGGTTTAAGTTGTTCCCGGGGGAGGTCCCAGTTCATCCGTTCAAGGCCTGCCTCGGCAAGAATGATGCCATCGTATTGTCCTTCCCGTAGTTTTCGCAGCCTGGTATCGATGTTTCCCCGGAGGTCTTTTACAATCAGGTCTGGTCTGAACCTGAGTAGTTGTGCTCTTCTTCGCATGCTCGTGGTTCCGATGACCGCTCCAGGGGGCAGGTCGGTTATTTTCTCCCCGTTTCTTGTAATCAGAACATCCAGGGGTGAGTCTCGTTTCAGGATGGCCGCGTTCACCAGTCCCGGGGGTCTTATGGTGGGGACGTCTTTCATGGAGTGTACTGCAAGGTCGATTTCGCCTGCCAGGAGCCGTTCGTCTATTTCTCTGACAAATGCTCCAACTCCAGATACTTCATGGAGGGGGCGGTCCTGGAAGGTGTCTCCGCTTGTTTTGATGATTTTGAGTTCAGCTTCAACGCCCTGTCCCTGGAGCAGACCTGCGACAAGGTTTGCCTGGGCAAGGGCAAGTTTACTTCCCCGGGTTCCAATAATCATAGCCAGAATTACAGGGGAGAATAACTTAAAGGTTTACTCCCTGTAGTACCCTGTTTTGGGACGTGTCCTGTTATTATCTATCCTACATTCCGCACTAAGTGTCTACGCATATCGGTTTTCTGTCAGTTTTTTCAAGAAAAACCACTATGCGTAGAAGGGACCTGCGGAAAGTGGGATACAGGTAACAGCTGAAAATTATTTCCAGTCTCCTTTTCTGGGAAGCTCTATTTTACCCTGATGGATGGCCGTAGCTGTTATAGCCCCCTGGAATCCAGCCTCCCTGAGAGTTTTAAGGTCCCGGTTATCCCGGATTCCACCCCCAAAAATCAGAGGATGCCTAGAGGTGCTGGCAAGGACTTCCAGATCCAAACCTTCCAAACCCAGCCGGGTCCCCACCAGATCCAGGTTAAGGACTATCAACTCCCTCAAGGGTATATGGTTCAAGGTCTCCAGGACTCTGGGAGCAGGCTGTTTTAGTCTTACATCCTGGGTCAGGATGCTGCCGTTTTTCATGTCCAGACTTACGGCCAGACTCCAGGGATGTCTGTGGGCTGCCTTTTCTATTAACCGGAGACTTGTCGTCTCACTGCCAAGAACCAGAGTGGAAGCAAAGGGCAGACACTCCTCTAAGTCCTGTAGGCTTCTAACCCCTGGGTCAAGGAGGGTCTCGGTCTCCTCTGAAATCCTGGAGACCGCCTGAAGGTTATCCCCCCTCCCCTCAATTCTGTCAAGGTCTGCAATATAGACCTCCAGCGGCCTGAGACGGCGGACCACCTCCACGGGGCCAGTGGTCCCACAGACCTCCAGGGGCCGATAACTCTGTCTATCACCCCTCACGGCTTTTACCACCTCCCCCCGCTGGATGTCAACCGCCAGGATAACTCTAAACATGCTTTTTACCTTATGTCTTCAAGTTTTCCTGCTACTGCATTTTTAGCTTTTTGCAGGTATTCTTTGGATGCTAGTTCCTCTCGCAGCAGAGCATAGGCTCCAACGTTAAAGTTAGAATGGCGTGAAACACATGATGAAGCTTTTATTAGAAAAATGCGGCCAGAATAGATTTTAGGACCGTTTTTTAAGATAAATGGATGGTGAAACTTTGTAGCCTGGAAATTGAAATTCAGATGCGTGTGAATCCAAAAGTGTAATATTGTGTGAGAGGTGTAAGAGATGAGGGAGGGACGATGAGTGAAGAACTGGTTTCTCTTGCCCTGAAAAAGGGCAGGAAGGGTTTTCTTGCCAGCATGCTCACAGTGAGGTGTAAGTGGTGTGGTAAAAAGGATGGTGTGAGTTACTATGATATCCTTGCGAGCAGGAGTTTTAAGCTTCTGAAGCCTAAAACTGTTTTCAGTCCTTTTATTGCGGAACAGGTTTTTGACGAGGCTCTTACCATGACCCCCCTGCTTGTTGTTCACAGGTGTACTGGCTGTGGTAGAGCCATGGAGGTGGAGTTCCCACTCTCCCGGGAGGCTCTCCTGGGCATTCTCAAGTCCAGGCCCCCTGACCCTGTTATGTACGGATAAAACCTGCGAGTGTCCCTGGTGTAGGTGTAGACAAATGCGATTTGACCCTGTTGAGATTAGAGAGAAGGCAAAACAGGACTTTGAAAGCGCCTGGAGGGAGGGCAGCCGTTACCTCTACCAGCCCCAGGTTAACCAGGCCTATCCCAGGCTCTCGGTGGCCTTTGGCAGGCCTCATCCAGTTTTTGAGACTGTCCAGCGGTTGCGGGAGGCATATCTCCGCCTGGGCTTTGAGGAGGTCTTGAATCCCCTGTTTGTGGATGAGCAGGAGGTCTATCGCCAGTTCGGCCCCGAGGCCATGGCAGTGCTTGACCGGTGCTTCTACCTGGCAGGCCTGCCAAGACCTGATGTTGGCATGTCTGAGGAGAAAGCCCGGATGCTGAAAGAGATACTGGGCATCGACGACAGCGGTGTGGAGGAGGTCCGCCAGACCCTCCACTCCTACAAGCGGGGGGAGATTGAGGGGGATGACCTTGTGGCGGTCATTTCCCAGGGGCTTGAAGTGCCGGACTCGAGTGTTGTCCAGGCCCTGGAAGAGGTGTTCCCAGAGTTCAAGGAGTTAAAACCAGTCCCGTCCTCTAACACACTTCGAAGCCACATGACCAGCGGGTGGTTCCTCACCCTCTCGGAGCTCAAGGACTACCGTCCCCTCCCCTTCCGGCTTTTCAGTGTGGACAGGTGTTTCCGGCGGGAACAGCAGGAAGACGCCTCAAGGCTGATGGCATACCACTCAGCATCCTGTGTTGTGGCAGGGGACGAGGTATCGGTTGATACCGGGAAGGCTGTGGCAAGAGCCCTCCTCGAGCAGTTCGGGTTCCAGGACTTCGCCTTCCGGCCTGACGAAAAAAGGAGTAAATACTACACCCCGGACACCCAGACCGAGGTCTTCGCCTTCCACCCTGACCTGGCAGACTCAAAATACAGCGACGGCTGGGTAGAGATTGCAACTTTCGGAATCTACTCTCCCACCGCCCTCGCCCAGTACGACATCCCCTTCCCGGTGATGAACCTGGGCCTGGGGGTGGAGAGGCTTGCCATGCTCCTCTACCATGCCACCGACATCCGGGTTCTCGCCTACCCCCAGTTCCACTACAAGGAGAAATGGCATCTCACCGACAGCGAACTCTGCCGCCTCATCACCCTAGAAACAAGCCCCTCCACACCCACTGGCATGGAGATACAACAGGCAATAGCAAGGGTCTGCCAGGAACACGGAGACACTGAGAGCCCCTGTGAGTTCACAGCCTGGCAGGGCATCCTCCTGGGCCGGGAAATCGAGGTCAAGGTGGTGGAGCCTGAGGAAAACACAAAGCTCTGCGGCCCGGCAGCCCACAACGAGGTGGTAGTCTACCAGAACAACATCCTCGGCATCCCAGAGACACCCAGATGGGAGAAAACCCTCCAAAAAGGCTGCAGGACCGGGATAAAATTCATAGACGCACTGGCAGCAAAGGCAGCCAGAGAAATCGAAAAAGCAGCCATCCTGGACCAGGACTCCGAGACCCGGGTGAAAATAGTCCGAACACCAGCAGAGATAAACCTGAAAATAGACCCCACAGCCCAGCGATACATCACCGGCCTGAAAAAGAAAATAGACATCCGAGGGCCTGTGTTCACCACCGTGAAAATGGAAATAAAAAACCGTGTTGACTAAAACCTATAGTTTAGCATTTTTCACTCTTTAATCTAAAATTATGATTTTGTTTATACTTTTTAATAGATATTTTTAGTAATATTTATGTCAGATAAAAGTGCTAAACTATACGTTTGAAATTAAACAAGAAGTTAAGAAGACGGGGGTAGTGGGATGCCGTTAGCAAGGCACATTACCGGGTCTGGAGAGAGTATACCCTTGTGTTGGAGTGCCCTGTATCTGCAACCTCCCCGACATTCCTCTAGGATGCGGCAGTCCCGGCATTCCTCCAGTTCATCGAGCCTCCACAGGTACTCTCCACACACCCTCTGCCAGCCGGTCTCCAGGCCTTCCTCCAGGCTTCCCACAGGTCTGTCTGCAAAAAACCCGCATTTACAGATATTCCCATCCGGCATGACCGCACAGAGGTGGGAGCCACAGGTGTAGTCTCCGGTACTCTCGTGGACGCCCCCTCCAAAACCATAGGAAGAGAGTATACGGGAAGCTGTCTCAAGCTCTGGCAGGTATTCTGTCAGGCCTCCGGCCCTGCAGGGCACATCTACTCCCCATTGAGTGACATCCAGGTCTTCCAGAAGCTGTTTTAGGGCCTCGAACTCCCCGGTGTTATAGCTTGTTACCATGGTGGAGATAGAGACCTGGATGCCCGCCTCTCTCAGGGTTTTTATTCCTTCCACCGCCCGCTGGAAGGCCGTGTTTCCTCGCAGCCGGTCATGGCCTTCCCTCATTCCATCCAGGCTCACCTGCACCTCGTCCACCACACCCTCCAACAGGCCCACCGTCTCCCGGTCCAGGAGGGTGCCATTGCTTAACAACACCACTCTCACCTGACAGGGCCGAAGAACATCCAGCATCTCCCTGAACCGTGAGTGGAGTAGGGGTTCGCCTCCAGATACCATCAACTTCAGCCCACCCATGGCCTCGAACTCTGCCACCAGACCCTCAAACTCGGACAGGCTAAGCTCTCTCTCGCTCCCACCTGCCAGGTAGCAGTGTTTGCATCTGAGATTGCACCTGTCTGTTATGTGTACAAGGAGGTATCGCAGTGAGGGCAGAAAAGGGGGCTGGGTTACCCTGACCTCTCTTCTTCTGGCTTGCCAGCGGGTCTCAAGTATTCCCTCTTCCAGGGCATACTCTACAAGCTCCCTTGCCTCCCCCGGAACCCGGGAGAGTTTAAGGCTGCCGTCACAACTCTCAAGGAATTTCAGGGCCTCCTCGTCAACCTCATACATCTGGTCCCGATGGGTGTTGTAGATAACCGGGGACTCCAGCCTTCGGAGGATACACCCATCGGAGAGGACAAGAAATTCATCGTCTGGCATTAAGGATCTCCTGGGGTGTGACAAGCCCCTCCTGTAGCAGGTTTTTCAGGATTTTGAAGGCTCCACACTCTAAATCTTCTTCGTCCTCCTTGTAGAACTCACATTTTGTGCAGATAAGGCTTACAAGGTACTTCCGGTCATAGCCATGATTCATAGCCATGTGTTTCGGTCTCAGGCTAATTATATCCTTCCCCTACAGCCATCTTTTCTACGCCTAATGTAAACTAGCCTAGCCTAGCAAATATATTAGTTTTCGACTGGTAGTCCTAGTTCCTTCCAGTGGCGCATTCCACCCTCCAGCACCTTCACTTTTTTGAAGCCTACCTGCATGAGGATCTGTGCTGCTGTGTGGGCCCGTCCACCTGTACGGCATATTGTGACAATCTCCCTGTCCGGGTCCAGTTCTGAGAGTCGGCTGGTCAGGCTGCCGATGGGGATGTGTTTGATTCCAGGGAGGTGTCCCAGCTCGCCTTCCAGCTCCTTTGACTCCCGGACATCCAGCAGAACAGGGTCCGGCCGCTGTTTGAGCTCTTCTGGCGGGATGTTTGCCACCTGCTGGTCGTTTACCGAGAGGGTGCCCTTCACCTCGCAGGCCGGGACATCCACCGGCACCCAGGCTGCCCTGGGGTCGCGGGCACAGGCATAGTTCACCTTTAAGACTTTCTTCATCCAGTCTGCCGGGCCAAGTTTGAGGTCTTCAACGTATCTCACGAACTCATCCTTGCTGCGGGGTTTGAGATGGGGGTTGCGCTGCTTCTGCACACCGAGGCTTGAGGGCTGTCGGTTGTGGTATTCATGGGCTGGATAGACCACAAGGTGCTCTGGCAGTTCGAGGATGCGTTGCAGGCTCTCCCAGTGCGCCCCAGGGTCGCCGCCTGGCAGGTCGTCCCGACCCGCACCTCCCTCGTCCAGGAACAGGGTGTCCCCGGTCAGAATCTGGTCCGGGAACACCAGGCATATGGAGTCCTGGGTGTGACCTGGGGTGTGCATTATCTCCACCGGGACGCCTGCGAGCTGTAACTGGAAGCCGTCTGCCACCCGAAAGGTTACGCAGTGGGCTGGGGCACTTTTGTGCATAAGGTATTCACATCCAGTCAAATCCTTCAAGGCAGCAGCACCAGAGATGTGATCCGCGTGGGTGTGGGTGTCGATGACATGGGTTAGCCTGAGCTTTTCTCTTTCCAGCAGCTCAAGGTATGCCTCCAGATGCTCCAGCACCGGGTCGATGATGGTCGCTTCCCCCTCACTGCCCACAAGGTATGTGCGACATGCATGAGGGTTTAGCTGACGAAATATCATCCACCTTCAATCTGTTTCATTTCGCTTTACGCAGACCGAGGACAGCTAGAGCAAGCAGGGTGAATGTAACCGGGAATCCTGGCGTCTTTTTAGGCTCTGGTGTCGGCGTCTGGGCCTCTGGGGTGGGTGTAACCACAGGCGTCTCCCTGGGGGCTGGTGTCAGGACAGGTGCTGCCGGGGCATATGTGACTTTGATTTTCTCGGTTTTGGTGTTGCCATTGGCATCTGTGGCTGTGATGGTGATGGTGTTTTCACCCTCCTTGAGGGTTACCTCGCTGGTCCAGATGGCTTTGCCGGCTGGCTCGCCGTTAACCGTGACCTCTTTGATCCCGCTTTCGTCCCTGGCTGTGCCCTTAACCGTCACCGTCTGGGTTGAAACCTCCTGGCCATCTGAGGGCTCGGTGATTTTGATGGTGGGGGGTGTTGTGTCTGCTTTTTCCTTCATGCGGAGTATGTAGATGCTGTCTCCTCCTGAGACAAAGATAATGTTACCCTGGACCGCGACTCCGGCAACTTCGCTTCCAGTTGACCTGCCAAGGTTCAAAGAGCCTATCTCTCTGGTCACTTTGGCCATGTCCCGGATGGTGAGCCCGTATCTACCATTTGCAATGTAGATTTTGCCGTCCCCGATGACCAGGTCCTTGGCGTCGATTCTATCTGAATAGCGGATGCGCTCTGGCGGATAGATGGGGATGCCATTTTCATCGAGGTTAAGAACAAACAGGCCATCCTGGCCCGATGCCATGTAGAGCCGGTTATTGTACACAGTAATCCCGCTGACTCCGGCACCGATTCTATCGGGAATTGTGAAACCAGCTATCTTTCTGGGACGGTCCAGGTCGCTGATGTCGTATGCGACCATGCCGAAGGGGCCTACCGAGAGATACATTTTACCGTTTTTTACATAGACGTCAAGGACGTTGTTACCAAGAGAAAGACGTTTTATCTTCCTGAGACTTGGAGCTTTGCTGGCATCCAGCACATAGACCCCGTTCTTGGCTGCAGCATACACGGTGTCACCGTCCACACCAACACCTACAATTTTACCTGCCCCGATACTGGGGGACTCGTAGAACCTTCCCACCCTCTTGGGACGGGTGGGGTCGCTGATGTCAATAATTCCAAGGCCAACTCCCCCTTCTGCCACGTAGAGGTAGTCTCCTGAAGCCTCCAGTCCCACCGACCTACCCTCACTGCGGATAACACTCAGTATCTCAAGGTTTCCAGAATAAATCTCCTGACCAGTCTGGGCAAAAGATGTCATCTGGATTCCCACAAAAACAATTAAGAACAATATAATCCACTTAATCCGATTCACACTAACCACCTTTAATTTCCAAAGTTAGAAATCCGCAATTCTACTTAAATCTTTCTTGAACAATCTGTCTCGACCAGTACTTCCGATTTGGGGTAGTTCCGAATAACGTCTATACATCTTATATTCCGCAGGTGGAGCGAGTTTTTCATTATTTTTCCCGATAGCGATTTTCGCATAAATTGATATTAATCTTTTATAAGTGATTAATAAAAGACACTAAAAGAGCGTTGGTTTGTCATGGTTAAGGCTAAACATTAAAATATTAATTTAATAACTATACTGGTTATTGACACCAAAAACGCTATCAGCAAAAATTATGAGGAATCTGGTTTGACGTGCGGAAAGTAAGAAAAATGAAAATCCCAACAGGATTGGAAGCGGGAACTGACCTATCTTCCCAAGATTCGGAACCACCAGCTCATTCCAGCCCTTTAATCCAGCAATTATTATAAATATAAAAATAATGACTGCCAATCCCGACAATAAAATCCTATTTTGCTTCCTCATCCTTTCCCGAGTTTGCACTCTCCTCTGGCCACCGCACAACCGGAACATTCACAACAATATCTGTCTTTTTGATGGTCAGCTCACCTGATGCTTCTGCCTGGAGCAATTCTTCTTCAGATGTAAGAACCCTAGGCGTGGAGTTCTCATTCCAGGCAACAAGGTGTGGATTACGCAGGGAGGTGTAGTTTTCATCACCGGGAACGGAATCAAATATATCAATCTGGTAACCGAATGGTCCGCCGCCCCATGGTTTGACATCTCTGTGACCAACACCATTTATGAAAACACATACTCTACTAATCTTATTAATATCAACTACCTCGGCATTCCGAGGCACATAAAGCGTCCTGTAATTCACCATCTTTGTAAGCCGCTCTGCCATTTCAGGGCTTGATACGTCGTGTGTATGAACCAGGTTTTCTCCAGGTTTAATAGGTTTTACATATTTAATTTATAAATAAATATATAAAAATATCTGCTGCCAGTTTTGCTGGCAGCATTTTATATCATCTAACGTCTGTTCTGCACGAACACGACACCTCAGTATTTTTTTAAGTCCGAATTCATATGCCCAGGACTTCTTTTACCATTTCCGGTGTTGGTCTGCCTTCGAGGGCAATTCTGCCGTCCACCACTATGGTGGGTGTGGATTTGATACCGTATTTTTTTGCCTTGTCAATGCAGACCTGGGATTCGCATTCTTCTGATAGATTGTATTCTGTCAGGTGGCACTCGCTGCATTTTGTCTTTTCCACGATTTCCACGGTTTCCCTGCACAGATGGCAACCAGAAGTGAAGATTTCGATTTCATGTCCCATTTTTGTTTTTCACCTCCATTAGTTTAGTAACTAAAGTAGGTAGCTTAAAGTATTTATAAGGGGAAGTATGCTAAACATAACTTGTTATAGGAACCGTAACTTGTTATAGGAGCCGAAAATGAGTTTACAGAAGGAAAGTAAATGTCCTCTTGGCAATATAATGGAGGTCATCAGCAAAAAATGGGCACTGCTTGTTATTAACACCATTGGCAACTCCCAGAAAATAAGATACAGCGAAATAAGAAAAACTCTTGGAGCGATTAACTCCAAAACCCTTACAGACAGACTCAAGGAACTTGAGGAGGCAGGATTGATTAAAAGAGAAGCCCATGCCGAGATACCGCCAAGGGTCGAATATTCCCTGACAGAGGACGGAAAAGCACTGCGTGAAGCCATAATGCCTCTGATGAGATGGATTTACTCAAAAAACACCGAGAGAGCAAATACGCCCTGTGACATCGCATATCTAGAGACCCAGGTCTAGACTCAGAGGAATAGACCCCTTTATGGATAAAAGTGGCTGAGGCTAGCTAGGGTGAGGGTTTGCTTTTCTGCAGTGATTGTGGGCTTGTTATGGAGGGGATGCCGGTAGGGGCTAAGCTGCCCGGAGCCCAGAAGATGATAACTTTTCCATAGGTATCCTCGATTGCTGAGAGGACTTTTTCTTTTTCAGAGACGCTGAGGTCTGGAAACTCCAGGTCCACCAGGGCTATCTCTTCCTTATGATAATGCCAGTTCTGCTGTTCTTCCGGAGATAACTGTGCAAAAATTTGTTGACTTATTATGGTTTCCACACATATATTACGTGTGCGTTTGGCGTGTCGTTTTCGAAAAGGAGGCATTGTATTATCTGTTCGTCAAGATTTTTACAATAGTGGTGCACCACCTGTTCTGGCGCCTCATTAATATGCTTTCTGGCCTCGATATGCAGGGTGAAACCCTGGGCAGGGACAGGCTCCTGTACCCCACCATTTTTGATTTAGCATTTGCTCACCTCACACTCCATCTTTTACCAGTGATGCCTGGTAGGGCTTTACACCGTCCAGTATCTCTTCCACTGTTACAATATTAGGGTCATAGAGGACCACTCCTCTTCCTTTTTCGTAGTCTATTTCCGCCCGGTGGATTCCTTTTATTTTTGAGAGGTTGTTCTCGATGATGCTGGCACAGCTTGGACAGGTCATGCCGTCTATTTTCAGCGTCACCTGCTGGAGGGCAGAGGTCTCGGCTGATGCTGTATTACCTGGGGATGCTGTAAGTATCAGGGGTGCGATTGCAGGTACAACAGCGTAGAGGAGGGTGAGGAGGATGATCGCATAGACTGTTACCATGGTTGTTATGAATTGTTTTTTGTTGAGGGTGCAGTTCTGTTGGCATTTTTTGAAGTGGTGCCAGGTTGCTGCTGCCATGAAGATTATGCTGGCTGCAATGAAATATGGTCGATATTGGGTGAGGCTCAGGGCTGCAGAGACCGTCCCGATTCCAAGCACCACCAGGGCCAGTGCACCGATGCAGCACAGCGATGATAGAAACCCGGCTTTTACGCCTATTGCTATTGCTTTCAGGTCCATTATTTTTTTAGCCTCCTGGGTTTACAATCTGTTATTCCAGCTTCCTGGGTTTGCAGATGATTGCTCCTGGTTTGCATACCATGTGGCAGCTCCCATCTCCCACACAGTTATCTGGGGCCACAGGGACTGACTTGTTTTTCCCGTTTATCTGCTGGAGCTGGTAGACCCCTCTGGAGCAGACTTTGACGCACATGCCGCAGCCTGTACATTTCTCGGTGTCCACGTATTCGATGAAAGCGGGAGTCCATTTCCTGCCGGATTTGGTCTCCCCCTGGTAATATTCTCCCTCTTCTATTTCACAGCAGGATTCCATTTTTCCACCCCTCAGGGTCCGAATCTCATTTTCACCTTGCTCATGCTCCATCTCTCATACCAGGGCTCTTTTTTTAGGATTTCTTCTATGTTGAGTCCTATCCTGCTGGCATAGTTTTCAGCCCGCTCGATGTACTGGTAGGCTGCCCCGAGAAAGCCGGTGTTTTCGTTTTGTCTTGCCATGTCCAGGGCCTCCCGGATACCCCTCTCGTAGACGGGTTTCAGGTCTCTGATGTCGAGTTCTATGCCCAGGCGGGAGGCGTATCTCTGGGCTGTCCTGATTTCAGCGTCCATCTCGTAGACCATGCCTTCCTCTGCATATCTTCTGGCTTCGTTGAGGCATCTCTGGATGCCCTCCTGGTAGGTGGGCTGGAATTCTTTTAGGTCCAGGTTTTGGCCGAGTTCTAGGGCATGGGAGATATAGAAGTCGAGGTCTGCGAGGTTGGTTGGCTGGTGGTGGCTCTTTTCTCCGCCTTTGAGGTGGTGTAGCACGGTGTCTGTTTTGCCCATGGCTTTTATTTTTCCCAGTTCCATGAGTGCTGCGCGGTCGCAGGTGTGTTTCACGAAGTCCATGTCGTGGGAGACGATGACAAAGGTGGTGCCGGTTTTTTCTCTGGCGGTGAGGATGGAGTTTGCCACCATGTTCTTGGTGACCGGGTCCATGGTGCCGGTTGGCTCGTCAAAGATGACTATGCTTGGCTCTTTCATGAGTGCCTGGGCCATGGTCGCCCGGTGTCTCTCTCCCACGCTGAGCTGGTAGGGTGTTTTCCTTAGCACCTCTTCCACCTCGTCCGGGTTGAACCCGCTTGCCAGTAGGACCTGTCTGGCTTTTCTCTCTGCTATTTCTGGTGGTAGTTTGAGGCCGATGGACTCTGTCAGGTTGTAGAGGATGGTGCGGTAGGGGTAGAGGCTGTATTCCTGGTGGAGGTAGCCTATGTGGGGTCTTGCCCTGCCCCGGAACTGGTGGCCTTTTTCTCGCATGTCCACCCAGGTATCACCGATTCTCACATCCACCCTGCCGGTTTTGGGTTCCATCAGTCCTGCGATGATTTTGGAGAGGGTGGTTTTGCCTGCACCGCTTGTGCCTATGATTCCGAAAATTTCGCTCTCATAAACCTCCAGGGTGACACCGTCCACAGCTTTGACAAGCCCCTTGTAGTGGGAATGGTAGCTCTTTTTCACATCCTGGACCCTGATGATGGGTCTTCCTGTGACGGCCTGGCTTTCTTTCACGCTGCCGGTTGTGGCTTTGAACTTCCCTGCCACCTCCCCTGATTCGCCCATGAGGGTTATCTCGCCTTTTTCCAGGAGTATTGCCCGGTGGGTTAGACTGGTGACCACCTCGGGGAGGTGGGAGGTTATCAGCATGGTGATGTTGTGTCTGCTTCTGGCCCGGGTGATGCTGTCGTGGATCAGCCTGGAGGTGGTGGGGTCGAGGGTGCCGGTGGGTTCGTCTGCCAGGAGGAGCATGGGTGATTTTGCCAGTTGGACTGCGAGTACCACCCGCTGTTTTTCGCCTCCGCTCAGTTCCTTGCCGGTGTACATCACCCGGTGGTTTAGCCTCACCTGCTCGATGAGTTCCATGGCAAGCTTTGGCTGGAGGTGTTTCGGTATTCCTGCGCTGGCAAGGCTTCTCATGACGTTTTCCAGTACTGTTTCATCTCCGTAGAGGGCGAAGGTTCGCTGGAGCATTATGGCGGTGCGCTCCATCGCACTCCGCTGTTCCTCGCTGGTTGCCAGATAATCCAGGTTCAGGGGTTTCAGGGTGCCGCTGTTGCAGTGGCAGGGCTGGCCTGCGGTGCTGGGGGGCTCCACCCGTCCGCATTTTTCACAGCGGGCGATGTTGAACCTGATTTCTCCCTCGATGTCGTTGAACTCGTGGTAGCCGCGAAGAAGGTGGAGGAGGGTGGATTTACCTGACCCGCTTCTGCCAAGTATGCCGAGGCTTTCACCCTCCGCTATTTCCAGGTTTATGTTTTCGAGTATGGGTTTACCGTTAGCTCTGACAGTGAGGTCTTTTATGGAAATCATATTATTTTTCATTCTACCACCTCGCATGCCAGTATTCCCTGGAGGGTTTCTCTTACGTGCTGCTCGGAGAGTTCGAGGATTCTGAGTATGGTGTTGTTTTTGATGGAGTATTCTGTGAATTTCCCGTTTTTTCTTGTGTTGACCAGGCCGCAGTTTCTGAGACAGGCCATGTGGTGGGAGATGAGGCTCTGCTCCTTGCCGGTGGCTTTGCAGAGTTCTTTAACTGTCATGGTCCCGTTCTCTCTCAGTGTTTTGAGGATCTGGAGTCGGGTTTCGTCTCCGAGCGCGCTGAAGAAGCGTTTCTGTGCAACCGTAAAATCATCAAACAACATATGAACATATGTTGATTTATTTGTATTTATAGGTTTCTCCTCTTTAGAAGGGAGAATATCGTTCCCTTCTCCCGGACCCAGTGTTCTGCCAGCACACCCAGCACCGCACCATAGCCCAGATGTGCCAGAAGGGTGATAAGGAAAAACGCAGGACCACCGGTTTTAATCCCAAACGGCCCAAACATAGGAGCCATGGGAGGAGAAACCATCATACCCACCTCTATCAGGACACCCCACACCATACCCCACCACCAGCGAGCCTTGCCCCACACGAGGGTGTAGAACACCCCAAAACTTGCACCATTAAGAAAATGGTACACAAAGCCCACACCCAGAACAGCTAAAGATGCAGCCTGGGGCCCAAGTATCATTTTTCCGAACATGGGCGGAGTGTCAACTGCAAGCCAGCCGTGCATAACCCCCAGCTGGCGGAAGAAGTCCAGAATAAAAGTGGCAAAAGCACCAGCACCAAGACCCACCCAGATGCGGTTAGCCAGCTCTGGAAAATGCTGCCTGCTGTAAAATGCTATCGCCGCCAGCACCACCAGCGAGGGAATCCATACCAGGGGCACATAATACCTGGCAAAATCATGCATGGACATTATAATCTCAGGCCTTTTTGTCAAGCCCTCAACCAGCATTGCCCTGCCAGATGCCAGCAGCAGCAGAAAAATGGTTGATGCACTGCCCGTGAACAGGGCAACAAGCGTAAGCAGGGTACGATTAACACCTGTCCTTTGAGTTTGGTTTATCATTTCTGTTTTTCCTCCATTCACAATAACAATAAATCATATGAACATATGTTCATATATACCTTTTGGTAAAAATATATCACTCAACCAAAAAAGCCCCCAACCACCAGAGAGAACCTTAAATCAAAATACTCCAACCCAATATCGCAACACCAAAACCCACCTCAGGTACACCTAGTTTCCCCCATAAAAGCTCGAATTCCAAATTTTTTTATCCTGTTTATTCCACACAGCACGCCATCTCGTCCAGATCCTGCTCAAAACTCTGAGCCGACTTTTTTATCATCTCACTCAGGGTAGGAAACACATGGACCGTGTCCCGGATGTCCTGGATGGTCATCCGGTTCTCGATGGCATAAGTTGCAGTGGTGATGATGTCTGCTGCCAGGGGGCCTATTATGTGGACTCCTATTACCCTACGGGTTTCTGGCTCCAGCACCATTCTGACAAGGCCGCGGGTGTCCCGGATGGCTGCAGCCTTCTCCACATGTTCCAGCTCCATGGTGGTGCAGAGACAGGTATTGTGTTTTTCCCGGTATTCCTCCTCGGTGATTCCCACCGATGCAACCTCAGGCGAGGTGAAGACTGCCCTGGGTATGGTCTGATAGTTAATGGTTCTCCTGGCGTTTTCAAACATGTTGAGGACAGCAAAGTTGCCCTGTTTTGCTGCCACAGTTTCCAGGGGCATGATTCCGGTAACGTCCCCGGCAGCGAAAATGTGGCTCTGGCTGGTCTGCTGGTACTGGTTAACCTCCACAAACCCTTTGCTTGTGAGTTTCACCCCAGCCTTTTCGGTGTTCAGGTCCTGGGTGCGGGGGCTGAGGCCGGTGGCAAGCATCAACCTTTCTGCGGAAATCTCCCTTGTCTTGCCCTGGATTTCCACAATGGCTTTCACGCCTTTACCGGTTTTCTGGAGTTTCCTGGTGATGGCGTTGGTGTGGATGGTGATCCCCTCTTCCTCGAGATGTTTTTTCAGGGTTTCTCCCAGCAGGGGGTCCAGTTTGGGGAGGATCCTGCCAGAGCGCTGGAGCACGGTCACCTCAACATCGAAATGATGGAATATCTGGGAGAACTCCATGCCCAGGGGCCCCCCGCCCAGGATAATCACAGACTCTGGCGTCCTGTCCAGATTGAACACGTTAACGTTTGTGAGATAGTCGATGTCCTCTATCCCTTCTATTGGGGGTATGGCGGTGGAGGCTCCGGTGGCGATGAGAATGAAATCACCCTGGAACTCTTCCCCATCTGCCTGGACGGTGTGAGGGTCCAGAAACGAGGCATGTCCCTCCTTGAAGTCAATGTAATCCTGTTTCTGGATGACATTGACATAGTTTTTCGCCTGGAATTCCGCTACCATCTCCCTGGTCTGCCTGAGGGCGTCCACAAAATCGGCTTCGCCTTCCAGTTTTATGGCTCTGAACCTGCTCCTCTTGGAATAGTAGTATTCACTGCCCTGGTGCAGCATTATCTTGGAAGGGACACAACCCACATTGACGCATGTCCCGCCCAGGGGGAGGATGCCAGGGTTGTTGATGAGAAGTGTCCTCTTTTTGAGACGGTTTGCCTGGTTGGCAGCAGCAAAGCCTGCAGCCCCGCCACCCATGATTATCAGGTCATAGTTTTCCATGGAATATAACCCCATATCTCTAGCCACGCCTCGAAGAGTATTAACTTTTTTTGCTTATTTTCGTATTCACCCTTCAACTTTTCGTCGCAAGGAGTCCCCTTC
>CAZCCY010000005.1:0-7068 GCA_964497545.1 uncultured Methanosarcinales archaeon
TGGTTGAGCGTCTTGTGGGGGAGTTTGGGGGGGAGCGGGTGATGGCTGCCCTGGATTGTCGGGATGGCCGGGTTACCCTGCATGGCTGGAGGATCACTTCGGCTTTCACGCCGGAGGAGCTTGGAGGTAGGCTTCAGGATGTAGGTGTGGGGAGCATTCTTTTCACCAACATTAACACTGAGGGGCTTCTTCAGGGGGTGGATGTAGCTCCGGTTGAGCGGCTCACCCGGGCCCTGGAGGTGCCTGTTGTCGCCTCCGGGGGTGTTACAAGCCTTGCAGACATCACCGCGCTGAAAAATGTGGGGGCAAGTGGGGTTGTGGTTGGCTCTGCCCTCTATCTTGGAAAGTTCAGTCTCAGAGAGGCACTGGAGCTGGAAGTTTGAGGATAATTGACATCTCCCGCACCATCTCACCCCGGACAGAGGTCTATCCTGGAGACCCCATCCCACGGATACAGACAACAGTGGAGGAGGGCTTTCGGACCTCGCTTCTCTCGTTGGGGAGCCATACTGCCACCCATGTTGACGCTCCAGCCCACCTGGGAGGTGTGGGTGTGGACAGCCTGCCGCTCAGCCTGTTTGTCGGCTGGTGTCGGGTGATAGAAATGAGGCCATTAAAAAACGAAATCCTGCCAGAACACCTCCAGGGGGAGGCGATACTTCTCCTCAAAACCAGTGGTGGTGGAAGTCTGACGCTGGAGGCAGCCAGGCTTCTTGCCAGGATGGGCTTTAAAACCCTGGGCATCGACACCCTGACCATTGGAGACCGGGATGTTCACAGGTTTCTCCTTGAAAGGGGGATGGGGATAATCGAGGGTCTCAACCTGGAGGGTGTGAAGCCTGGCAGGTATTTCCTGGCAGCACAGCCCCTCAAAATAGCAGGCTGTGACGGGTCACCTGTGAGAGCAATACTAATCCAACACTAATAAAAAGCTTAAATAAGCATGGGATAAATGGTGCTGCCGGTAATGGCTGGAACCACAGAACTAATGGAGGTCATATTCAGCCCCCCTTGCAGGCAGTGGTGGGGGTGTTGCTTCTTTTGAGAGTTGTGGTTGTAGGCGGGGGTATTGGGGGTCTTCTGGCTGGTGCTCTGCTCGCCCAGGAGGGGTTCAGGGTGGATGTGTTTGAGCGGCTTTCCAGGGTGGGTGGGAGATTCACAGATTTCAACCTCCAGGGGTTTCGGATTTCTACTGGCGCGCTTCACATGATCCCCCATGGCCCCCGGGGGCCCCTGGCAAAGCTTCTAAAAAAAGCGGGAGTCGAGGTAGAAATAGTCCCCTCCCGGCCTGAAAGCCTTGTACGGAACAGAGATGGGAGCGACTCACACATCAGGGATGCGATCCCCCTTTTAACGAAAATACGGCTCTCCCTCTCCCTTAAACTCTCACAAGACAATTTATCAGTGGGAGACTGGCTGGAATCCAGCCAGGTTCAGAGGCTTGCAGATGCCTTCTGTGGGTGGAGTCTCAGTTTGAGGGCCTGGGATGTCCCCCTGGGGGAGATGAAAGCGATTCTGGGGAATATCCACCGTTACGGTGGCCCTGGCATACCCTTGGGTGGGTGTCGGGCTGTAACCGAGGGGCTGGCAGAGGCAATCGAGAGGGAAGGGGGAAACGTCCATACCAGGGCCAGGGTTGTCAGCATCCACCAGGAGGGGGGACGTGTGCTGGGTGTGAAGGTGAAAAACCGGGAGATTGCAGCAGACATTGTTATAAGCAACCTGGGACACCGGCAGACTGCCAGTCTTGCCAGGATAAACAATAGAAAATATCTTGAAACAATCGGTGGTGTTAGGCCTGCATGTGGGATTAAAATCTCGCTGGCAGCCCGCAAACCCCTCCTGGGCCATACAGGTGTTCTCTTAACCCCTTACACCCGGAGGGTGAACGGTGTTAACGAGGTGACAAATGCTGACCCCCATCTGGCGCCTCCTGGCTGGCACCTGGTAATGTCTCATCAGGCTCTCCGGAGCAATGATTTAAAGAAAGAGGCGGCCCTGGGACTCCAGGATCTCCGGGAGCTTTTCCAGGGTAAAGAGTACCGGGTCCTGCTGGTCCAGGGGTTCCATCGTGAGTGGCCGGTGAACCGGGCTGCCTCTGGAAGAGACCCTGGGAACAGAACACCCCTGGAAAACCTCTACATTGTCGGGGATGGAGCCAAAGGGGAGGGCGGTATTGAGGTGGAAGGCATCGCCCTGGGGGTCCAGAAAGTCCTGGAAGAGATTAAATCGCAAAATTAAGATATGGCCAGTAAAGGTATGGTCAGTATTCTGGCTGGACGTCTTTCAGGATTTCTGAGATTGTCTTTTTTTGTTTTGCTGTTCTCTCTTTTTTTTCTTGTTCTTTTTTGATGGCGTTTATGCCGGTGTTGTAGAGTTTTTCGAGTTCTTTGGAGGCTCCTATGGATAGTATTGATAGTACCTGGGGGTATTCGCCTTTGTCTATCAGTATCCCTTTGAAGACGTGTCCTATCTCGCTTGAGAGTTTGTCGGTTTCGCTTGTGATGTCGTTGATTTTGAGGTGTTTTTTGTCTCCTTTTATTATTAGCATGGCCCGGTTTGCCTCGTTGTAGGTGTCGAGGGGGAAGAGGAGGCCGGAGTGGGAGATGCTCTGTCTTATGGCTGTTTTCACGGTGGTGTTCTTGTCTCCCTGGGCGAATCCGATGGTGGCGAGTTTCATGCCGCTTGTCATGACGGTTTTAAAGTCTCCCAGGTCTGTTACCATGAGCATCTCGGTGTCCAGGGCGCGGAGGAGGAAGAGGAGGTGGTGGGCGATGGTCCTGTTAATGTTGTCGTAGGCTGTCTGGATGTCTTTTCCCAGGTTTTTGAGGAACTGGTTGTCGATGAGTATGCTTCCCTCGGCTTTGCTTTCGGTCATTTCCTTGAGGCAGAAGACTGAGTTCTGGAGGTAGATTGTCCCCTCCTCCCGGAAGGGTAGTACCAGGACTCCGTAGATTGGCACGTCGCTGTGCTCTTTGATTGCTTCTACCATGGGGGGTGTGAAGGAGGAGCCTGTGCCCCCTGAGGTGGAGGTGATTATGAAAATTACATCATAGCTCCCGCGTTCTTCCAGGGCCTGGATGAGGAGGTCCCGGTTCTCTTCGAAACATTTTTTACCGATGTTCCGGTTGGCTCCTACGCCGTGGAGGTATGGAATGTGGATTCGGTCCTTGGCTTTGGTGAATTTGAGTTCTTTGAGGTCGTTTATTGCTGTGTTGATGGCGATGGTGTCGACCTGGGTGGGGAATTTCTGCTGGCCATAGTATTTGGAGAGCCTGCTGCCTCCGAAGGCTTCCCGGTTCACAGCGTCCAGAATCCGGTTTCCGCATTGCCCGACTCCAATTATCAGTACGTTCAACATGTATCTAGCTAATATTTTTGGTTAGTATCTGTATGCTCTACGTCTGATGAGGTATATGAGAAAGAGCATGATAAGTATTGCTGTTACCGGCAGGAGAAGGTAGAGGAAGTCATATTTTTTCTTGATGACGGTGATGCTCACTGTGATGGTCTGGGGTTTGTCCTCGGCTTCGGTGTACTGGGTTTTAAAGGTGAGATTGTAGGTTCCGGGTGTTTCGGCTGTCAGCACGGTATGGTATTCCTCTTTCTGGCCTGGGTAGAGGGTGGAGATGGGGTCGGGGCGGAGTCCGTCTCCGCTTTTCACTTTAATCCCGCTGGGTGCTGTGCCAAGCACCGAGACCAGTTTTGCCGGGACCTTGCCAGTGTTTTCCACGGTCACCTCGAGATTGAAACTCTCGCCCTCTGTGATGGTGTTGCGGTCAATTTCGACTCTGGTCTGGATTTCCGGCATTTCCCTGGGCGGCTCCACAACCTCCACTTGGAAGGGGAGGGAGCGGCTGCTGTTAGTTATGTCGTACTGGTTCTTGTAAAACGCCTCTGCAGGCTGGATGGTGTAGTTACCCGGTTTCACTGTCTTGAAAGCGTAGCTCCATTCTTTGGATTCTTTTTCTTCCAGTTCTGGGAGGCTCCGGCTCTGTTCGTATCCCGCAATATGGGTAAACCCCTCTGGGGGTAGGGGGTCGATTACCCTGATTTCCTTGACCGTGGTATTACCCGGGTTTTCCAGGCGGATGGTGAAGGTGACTGTCTCGCCCTGGGTGACCTTTGCCTTTGAAACGCTTTTTTTAACCACAAGGTAGGGTGGAGGTACACTTTCGTTTAATGTGGCGCTCTGGATGGTGTACCTGTCAATTATTTTTAGTTCTTCCAGGGTGGAAGGCCCACGCAGCGAGATTGAGACCGACTTCTTCCCGACAGAGACAACCTTAATAGTCACTACCTCTCCGTGGCCGGTAGTATAATCGCGGGCCTCGCCCTGGTAGATTCTGACAATCGGAAGGGTCGCCCCATTTTTGCTTGAAATGTTAAAAATTGCTTTGGAGGCAGCACTTGCCTGAGTGTCGACAAGGAGGTCTATCAGCTCAATTCTGAGGTTATATGTATTGTTACCATCATCCAGAAGGATTCCTTCATGGAGGTTAAGAGAAGTTGAAATTATCTCTCCTGAGTCTGTTGCCAGTCCAGGTTTAGCTAAAAATAACATTGTTAAGGCTACCAGTAAAAGTATTTTCAATTTATACCTCCAGTTATAGCAGCCCATGGCTGATTGAGAATAGTTTGATGACATATAAATTTTATGAAAACAAAATAGACATAGGGATACTCCTATGGCATAAAAACTAATATTTTTAATATATTTATTGTGTAAAATATGTTAGCCAAAGGTTAAAATTAGATTAACGTTTAAACTCCCTCTGGATGGACGAGACCGATGTTAACCGGACCCGGGCTGCCATAAACGCCCTCATTGATGTGGAACAACTCTGGATCGAGAACACCCCAGATTACCACCTCTCCCCCCAGGAAGTACTGATTCTGAAAAAAAGACTGGAAGGAGCACAAAAAAACATTAAAAAGATACTTGAAGACAACAAAGAGCTGATTGTTGCCTGCGAGAGCGAAATAATGGAAAAAAGACAAAAAACCAGGAGAAAACAAAAAAAATTACAATGAACTAAAATTTTTTTACATCCACTCCCGGTACTTCATAGCCCGCAGGACCCGCTGTTTTGCTATCCGGAGGGCGGACTCCATGGGGCTAACCTCGTTTTCAATGCTTTTGTCCAGGATCTCCCTGGTGTTCCGCCTGATGGTTTTCTCGATTCTGTCAAAAGCATGGGTCTCGGTCCCACCATGATATTCCACCGAGGCTGTTATCACCCCCCCGGCATTAGCCACAAAATCAGGTATGTGAATTATCCCCCGCTCATAGAGCGCTTTTGATGCCTCCTCTGTCACCGCGATGTTAGCCCCTTCCACAATGAGTTTGGCGTCTATCACATCCGCATTCCCCATGTTAATAGAATCGGGTCTGGCTGCCGGCACCAGGATATCAGTACTTATCACCAGAAGGTCCGGGGTCTCAAGCACCTCCCCATCCTTATACTTGGTCACCGAGCCCAGAGTCTCTTTCACCCGGATTAACTCCTCTACATCCAACCCCTCTGGATTGTAGATGGTACCAGTAGTGTCACTGGCCGCAATCAGCCTGACACCCTTCTCTGCCAGGAACCTTGCAGTGTTTTTTCCCACACTCCCAAAACCCTCCACAGTAAGAAGCGCCCCCTCAAGCTCAAGGTTAGCATAGTCATTAGCCACCTCAACACACACCGACACTCCATAAGCCGTAGAGCCTATCTCATCCAACGGTATACCCCCAAGCTCCCGCGGCAGACCTACCGCCCTCTCAATCTCATCATAAACATAGGCCATAGAAGTCTCATCTGTCCCCATATCCGGACCCGGAATATACTCCTTCAGACTCCGGATAGACCTCGCAAAAAGCCTGACAAGATGCTCCTTATCCCCCCTCTTAGGGTCAGCGATGATGCAAGCCTTACCACCACCATGAGGGAGATGGGCCATAGCATTTTTCAAAGTCATGGAACGAGCAAGTCTAACCACCTCCTCGGTAGTAACATCCAGACCCATCCTTACCCCCCCAATGGAAGGGCCTGCAGCAATATTATCCACCACCACAACAGCCTTCATTTTAGTACGAGGCTCATAGATATGAATTATCTTCTCAGGGCCAAATTCATCAGCAAACTTAAAAGCATCTTCTGTCAGGCTCAATCTTTATCCCTCCCCAGTCCATTTGACAGCTACAGGGTTTAAAACTTTTTATGAGCCCCCCTTTCACCCGACACACTGCTCACTGCTCTTTTGAGGATAAATTATATTAATTGGCAGAGTTAGTATAGCCACCTGAAATGATTCGCCGGTGTCCAGTCCACGGATTTTTTCGAGGTGAGACGTGCAACTGTGGAGAAAAAGGAAACCTTGTTCTGGATGCTCCACGGGTTGAAAAACTGGGCAGATTCATCTCAGGGGCTCTACGCCACTTCCCAGAAGACCTGGGACTTGCCATGGACCAACGAGGCTGGGTAGACCTGGAAGTGCTATACGACGCCATGAAAACCAGGTACAAATGGGCTAACAAAAAACACCTCCAGGCCCTGGTAGAATCTGACGTGAAAGGGAGATACGAAATCCGGAAAGGCAAAATAAGAGCACGCTACGGCCACTCAGTACACGTAGACCTGGAATACCCACCCTGCAACCTCGAAAAAGTGTATTACGGTGCCAGCCGGGAAGAAGTCGATATCATCCTGGAAGGAGGCCTCCGCCCCGTCAGACAGAGATACGTCCACCTCTCCACCACACCAGAAAAATCCCTAGAAGTCGCAAGCTTCCACACCGAAAACCCCGTAATAATCGAAATAGACGCCAAAAAAGCCCAAGAAGACGGAATCAAAATGCTAGAAGTAAACCAGAACATCATCCTCTCCGAAGAAGTCCCTCCACCCTACCTAACACTATACAAACCCAAAACAGACCAAATCTAGACAGACACGTAACTAAGTGGTTGTAAACAGTTTTCCAAACCCCAAAGAGACAGCCTGTCCACCATTTGCAATCTCGGACCCCCATGTTAAATATGGCATAATTCGGGTATAAAATTGAATGAAAATTGGTTTAAACCTG
>CAZCCY010000005.1:7168-39294 GCA_964497545.1 uncultured Methanosarcinales archaeon
TGTTAAATATGGCATAATTCGGGTATAAAATTGAATGAAAATTGGTTTAAACCTGGAAAAATGATATTTAAAAAGATGTGTATTCTCTATCATGTAGAGGAAAACCCTATCCTATCCATCCACTACTTCTTTTCTCCTCTACACTCTCTATCCATCCTCCTGTTTTTTCCTCTTTTAGTGCTGTAATGTAGGGTTACTATGTCTCTTGAGGTGGATGAGACACGGTTTGTGGTGGACCGGATGCTGGGTAAGCTGACCAGGTGGCTCCGGCTCCTTGGCTTTGACACGCTGGGTGCGGTGGATATGCCTCTTCGGGAAAGGGAGGATGACATCCTTGTAGGTCTTGCCCTGGCTGAGGGGAGGGTTCTTCTGACAAGGGATAAAGTGCTTTGCAGGCGGGCTGCCAGGCGTGGTGTGAGGTGCCTGCTTTTGAGGTCGGACAGGGTTCTCTCTCAGCTTGCTGAGGTTCGGGATGCTTTCAATTTTAAATTCGAGCCTGGGATGGAGCGGTGCAGTCTCTGTAACGGGGAGCTTCGAAAGCTTGCGGAATCAGAGTTCGACGTTCTGGAGGAGAAACCTTATGTCTACCCCCACACTTTGAATTTCAAGGAGTTCTGGATTTGCAGGGAGTGCGGTCAGGTCTACTGGAAGGGAAGCCACTGGAAACGGATCCAGGATTCTCTTCTAGAACTGGGCAAAGTTTAATTTCTTTTCGCCCATTTTAGTTTAATATATGTCTGGATTGGAGTTTCTCTGGCTGAATAAAAGGGATGTTGAGGGGGTTATTGACATGGAAGATGTGCTAGGGGCTGTGGAAAATGCTTTCCTGGAGCATGGCAGGGGAGCGGTCCAGATGCCCCCCAAACTCTACCTGTTTTTCCCCCAAGGGGACCTCAGAACCATGCCCGCCTACCTGGAAAAACAAGGTGTGGCAGGTGTTAAAATTGTTAACGTCCACCCCCAAAATCCCAAAAGAGGTATTCCCACGGTCATGGCGCTTCTGGTTCTCAATTCCATCGAGACCGGGGCACCCCTGGCTGTAATGGATGCAACCCTGATTACAGACCTGAGAACCGGCGCCGGGGGCGGGGTGGCGGTGAAATACCTGGCGAGAAAAGACTCGAAGACCCTAGGCCTTGTGGGCGCAGGAAACCAGGCCAAAACCCAGCTACTCGCAATAAAAAATGTACTGGAGCTAGAGGAGGTAAGGGTTGCTAGCCGCACAACCTCTTCCCAGCAGCGGTTTAAAGAAGAGATGGAACCCCAAATCGAGTGCAGAATAACCCCAGCAAGCATCCAGGATGCCTGTAACTGCGACATCGTTGTCACAACCACACCCTCACGGAAGCCCCTAGTCAGAGACAGCTGGATTGAAAATGGCACCCACATAAACGCCATTGGCGCTGATGCACCAGGCAAGGAGGAACTAGACCCAGAGATTCTCAGGAGAAGCAAAATAGTTGTGGACGACCTAGCCCAGGCAAGCCACTCTGGAGAGGTGAACATCCCACTTTCCCGCGGGATAATCACCGAAAAGGACATCTACGCCCAGCTAGGAGAAATCGTGGCTGGCAAAAAACCAGGGCGGACAAACCCCAATGAAATCACAGTTTTCGACAGCACCGGCCTGGCAGTCCAGGACATCGCCACAGCAAACATGGTCCACCAGAAAGCCCTGGAAAAAGGAATCGGAAAGAAACTCTCTCTATTCTAAAATTTTAATTCCAGGCGAAACCCAAAAGGGGACTGAAACAGAAGAGGGTGGGGGGGTAAGGGTTATGTTTTCTGGTGTTGTTTTTTGTGTCTGTGTCTGGGTTTCGTCTTGTTTCTGATTTTAAGCCGAGGGGGGACCAGGGCAGGGCTATTGAGGCTCTTGTTCGGGGTTTGGAGGCGGGTTTTGATTTTCAGACGCTTCTGGGTGTGACAGGTTCTGGTAAGACTTTTACGATTGCTAATGTTATTTCCAGGTTTAATCGGCCTGTTCTTGTGATTTCGCATAATAAGACTCTGGCTGCCCAGCTTTATGGCGAGTTCAGGCGGTTTTTCCCGTATAATGCTGTGGAGTATTTTGTGAGTTATTACGATTATTATCAGCCTGAGGCTTATATCCCGAAGAGCGATACTTTTATTGAGAAGGATGCCTCGAGGGATGAGGAGTTGGAGCGGCTGCGGCTTTCGGCTACGAGATCCCTTTTTGAGCGGCGGGATGTGATTGTGGTCTCGAGTGTCTCGTGTATTTATGGCCTCGGCTCGCCTGAGGAATGGAAGAGCATGTCTCTCCTGCTCCGTGTAGGGGATGTCCCAGGAGGAGGGGATGGCGTCCCGGGTCTTGGATGTGTTCTCCGTCGGCTTGTGGAGATGCAGTATGAGCGTAATGATGTTGATTTTGTTGAGGGCAGGTTCCGTGTGAGGGGTGATACCCTCGAGGTTTTCCCGTCGTATTCCAGGGATGTTGTGCGGGTTGAGTTTTTTGGGGATGAGATTGAGAGGATTTCCAGGGTTGACCCGCTCACGGGGCGGTTGCTGGAGGAGCGGGAGGCAGTGGTGATTTACCCTGCTAAACACTATGTTATCCCCCGGGACAGGGTTGAGGCGGCGGTTGAGAGTATTGAAAACGAGCTTACAGAGAGGCTTTCTGAGCTCCGGGGGGAGGGAAAGCTGCTTGAGGCTCAGCGGCTTGAGCAGCGTACCAGGTTTGATTTGGAGATGCTTAGGGAGATGGGGTATTGCAGTGGGATTGAGAATTATTCGAGGCATCTGGATGGCAGGCTGCCGGGAGAGCCCCCTTTTACGTTGATGGATTATTTCCCCCGGGATTTCCTGGTGGTGATTGACGAGTCTCATGTCACGGTGCCCCAGCTCAGGGGTATGTATCGGGGGGATAGGTCTCGTAAGGAGACGCTGGTTGAGTATGGTTTCCGGCTGCCTTCTGCCCTGGATAACCGGCCGCTTGTGTTTTCTGAGTTTGAGGCTCGTTTGAACAAGACTATCTTTGTCTCTGCGACACCAGGTGATTTCGAGTTGAGCCGCAGCCAGCAGGTGGTGGAGCAGATAATCAGGCCCACCGGTCTTGTGGACCCTGAGGTTGTGGTGCGGCCTACCCGGGGTCAGATTGACGATCTGCTGGGCGAGATCAGAGTCCAGGCTGCGGCTGGCTTCCGGGTGCTCGTTACCACGCTGACCAAGCGGATGGCTGAGGACCTCACCGAGTACCTCCTGGACTCTGGGGTGCGGGCGAGATACATGCACTCTGAGATCGACACGCTTGAGAGGATGGAAATTATACGTGGTCTCAGGCTTGGAGAGTTCGACGTGCTTGTAGGAATCAACCTACTCCGGGAGGGGCTTGACCTACCCGAGGTCTCGCTTGTAGCAATCCTGGATGCAGACAAAGAGGGCTACCTCCGCTCGGAGCGATCCCTCATCCAGACCATCGGCAGGGCGTCCAGGAACAGCCAAGGCAGGGTAATCATGTACGCCGACAGGACGACAAAATCCATGGAACGAGCAATATCCGAGACAAACAGGAGAAGACGCCTACAGATAGAATACAACCGCAAACACAAAATAACACCCCAAACCATCAGAAAGCCCATCGAAAAAAAACAGGCAAGCCCTGCTGAGCCAGAGGGGCCTGTAGCCCCCTCTTTCCCCCTTACAGAGAACACAACAGCCTCAAAAGAGAGAGACGCATCGATGGATGATGTCAGAACTCTAATCGAGGAACTTAAAGTCCAGATGCACCGGGCAGCAGAAAAACTCGACTTCGAAAAAGCAGCAGTTCTAAGGGATAGAATAAGAGAACTTGAGGGGAAATAACACAAGGGAAATAACACCCACATTATTAATTAAAAATAGAAGACAATAATATGACCTTAAAAACATCTGACGGAATTGAATTATTCTATGAAACCTATGACGAAAATGGGGGGGAATGATCCCATAGTCTTAAAATCTGAAGATTTTCCTGGCGTTCCGGGTGGTCTGTCTGGCAACCTCTTCGAGAGGGGTTTCTTTTAGGCTGGCTATTTTTTCTGCCAGGTCTCGGATGTGTGCAGGTTCGTTTCTCTCCCCCCGATGAGGGGAGAGATGAGGGCTGTCGGTCTCCAGAAGAAGAGATTCCAGGGGTACAGTTTCTGCCAGTTGCTGGTGGTGCGCGGAAAAACAGACAAGGGTGGCAAGAGATACCAGATGACCGCTGTCCAAAACCTCTTCCAGGGTGTCCAGGCTCCCGCTGTAGCAATGGAAGACAGCCTGAACATCACACCCTCCCAGGGCTTTTAGAGCTTCTTTTTCAGCCTCTCGGGCGTGGATTACCAGGGGGAGTCCTGTCTCCTGTGCAAGTCCTATGAACCCCCGGAAAACCTCTAACTGCAGGTTTCTTTCAACTTTGTTGTAGTGGTAGTCCAATCCCACCTCGCCGATAGCCGAAATCTGGGAGAGGTTTTCCCATATCTGGAGGGTCACAGCTTCTAGGTCTTTGGGGTTGCGGTTGGGGCTCAATCCCAGTGCAGGGGTGATGAAATCGAATCTACCTGCGAGGGCCATTGTCGAGTTGTTGCTCTTGAAATCCACGCCAGCGTTAACCATCCCCTTGACACCTGCCCGGTCTGCCCGCTCCAGCACCTGGTCAAGATCGGAGCGGAATTGGGGGAAGTCTAGATGGCAGTGGCTGTCAATAAGCTCCATCCTTATTGGACTAGAAGTCGGTTCAGGGCGCTTACCAGGGCTTCAACGCTGGCCATCACGATGTCCTCGCTGGTAGCCCGTGCCGAGACTATCCTGCCGGTCTTCTCGTCCTCCACCCCCACGATAACCTCTGCCAGCGCGTCCGACCCGCCGGAGATGGCCTCGATTCTGAAATCGCGGAGCTTTATATCGTAATCCAGCAGGCCTTTCACGGTTTTAAGGGCTGCATCCACCGGCCCCACACCCACATTAGCACCTAGCCGTTCTTCTCCATTGACGATTGCTTTAACTGTTGCTGTGGGCGTGACAATATTGCCAGTCATCACCGAAACCTCCTTCAAGGTGATGGCCCGCCCCTCTGGTGGTACACCCCCCATGATGGACTCGGCGATGGAATAAAGGTCTGTGTCGGTCACCCATTTACCTTTGTCTCCAATCATTTTAACCCGCCTGAGAATCTCGCTGAGCTGTTTCTCGTCAGGCTCAAGACCCGCAGCCCGCAGCGACTGGAGCACAGCATGTTTACCTGCATGTTTCCCCAGCACAATCCTCCGCCGGTGTCCCACCATCTCGGGCGTCATAACCCCTGGCTCAAAAGTGTCAGCCTTAACCAGCACCCCATGGGTGTGAATACCGGACTCGTGGGAAAACGCATTCTCCCCCACAATAGGCATGATGGGCGGCACCCTGAGACCGGTAAGCCGCTCCACCAGCCGCGAGGTTTCCACAAGGTATTTTGTGTTAATATTGGTTTTGACACCATAAATGGCATGGAGGCTCATGACAGTCTCGGCCAGGTCAGCGTTTCCAGCCCGCTCTCCCAGCCCGTTAACCGTCACCTGGACCTGAGTTGCACCCCCTTCCACAGCCGCCAGACTGTTAGCAACCGCAAGACCAAAATCATTATGACAATGAACATCAACCGGAATCGAAACCGCACCAGTAATCTCCTGTATGAGACAGGTCATGGCAGAAGGGACAATGACACCCACGGTGTCCGGGACATTAATGACATCACAGCCAGCCTCTTCCACCGCCCGGTAGACCTCAAGGAGGTAGTCGAGTTCGGTGCGGGTGGCATCCATGGCACTGAACATGCATCTGGCGCCCCCGTCCTTCACATATTCCACCGCCTCCACCGCCATCGCCTTCACCTCCTCCCTGGACTTCTTAATAGTATGAATCCGCTGGACATCCGAGGTGGAGACAAAGGTGTGCACCATGTCCACACCGCATTCCAGACAGGCGTCAATATCTCCCTTGATAACCCGGGCCAGACCACAGATTTCCAGGTCAAGGCCAGCCTCCACAATACTCTTAACCGCCTCCATCTCTCCCTCCGAGGAGCGGGGGAAGCCAGCCTCGATAACATCAACTCCCAGCTTGGCAAGCTGAACCGCTATCTCAAGCTTCTCCTCCTGTGTCAACGAAACACCAGGAGTTTGCTCTCCATCCCGCAGAGTCGTATCAAAAATACGAACCCGCTTACCCTTCAACACATCAGTGACGTAAAAGACAATCCCTCGCACAAGTCATTGACCCCTATCCATACCACACCTATTCTATTAAAGCCTTTCCTCACCCTCGGCTGTGCTCGATAATATAACTCCTGACCCGATAATTATAGAGACCTTCTCCCTGGCATGAATATATACGTGCATGGATAGGGTCAGCAGAAGATTTCTCAGGATACACAGGATACACGGGATAGATAGGCTCATCCAAAAACTACATAAAAAGCTGCACTAATAAAGGTGCACTAATAGTTCTAGTCAGTTCGTGATTAGGGTTGGTGGACAAATTGAAAATAACATCCGGGAACCTGTTAATTCTCATCCTCCTGGGAGTGGGCCTAACAGCGCTGTTGGTGGTTTTTCTGGGAGGAGAAGATGTTCAAAAGACGGTGTCTGAGGGATACTTTAATATCCGGGATGTGGATGTGGAGCCCCTCCGGGTCACAACCGCAGAGGTGGACCTGAACATCACCGCATATATAGACCACTGGGGTGGGACTTCCAGGGATGTGAAAATGATCACCCGGGCTATATCTACCTCTACAGGTCTTCTTGAAGCCGAAAAAACAGCAGCCTTACCCACAGTGGAAGGGCGCAGGACAGTGAAAGCCTCCCAGCATCTGACCCTGAAACGTCAGGGCGGATACACCATAAAACTCCTACTCCTCAGTGACGGTGCCATCGTGGAAGACGGAAGCTTCACCATAAACGGTCTTGAAGGCCTTGAGCCAGCATCTCACAAGACAGACATCCAGATAGAAGAGATAGACTTCACAGTCCGAAATGTGACAGGCAGGAAAATTACCGCCCAGACAAACCTCTATCTCACAAACCTCGGCTCAACAACATCAGAAGACCTCAAACTGCTCGTGAAAGCAAGAGAAGTCAACTCCAACATAATAGGAGACAGGACCTGGACCACAACCGGGAACATACCCCCCGAGGCCACCGTCATAAGAAACGTTAGCCTCACAATACCAGCAGAAAACAACTACATTGTGGATGTCCTCCTCTGGAAAAACCAGACCCTCACAGGCAGATGGCAGAAAACACTATACCTGGCACCCACCCGGATCATACCAGAAGAAGCCAGAGAAGAGAAAATCAAACTCAACGTATCAGAATTCACAAGAAAAGGAGGAACACCCCCATATCAAGAAGCCAGAGCCATTCCAAAAACACCGGGCTTCCAAGCCACCACCGCCGCCGTCATCCTGGTAATGTTAACAGCCCTCCTCAAAAGGAGGTGGAGAAAATGAAAGATAGAGAAAAACTCGAAGAATATTCCATGAAAGGTGGCCTGCTCATAGCCATGGTCATTGCAGCCATTGCAGCCTTCCAACTCTATTTCTCCCTTGGAAGACTCATAGAAGTCTGGCTTAACTACAAATATCAGCCCATATTCCAGGCACTCTACAGCCTGGCAGTACTAACAATAGCCCTTTACTTCGTAAACCACATCATAGTCAGAAAAACATAGATACACCGGTTATCCTGTGTCATTATCGGCATCTGTCCTTTTCCTTTTCGTGTGATTTCATCCTATGAGATTTTCCTGAAAAGGATGGCACCCCTCGTTTAGTCCGAAAACTATATCGAATGGGTTTTTTATTTTTGCCTTCATGCTGCCGTTACTTGGAGCGGTGCTGGCGGGTCTGCTTGCCTTCCTTGCCGGTATTTTTGAGGACAGTGAGTCCAATGCTGGTTCTGCCAGTAACCCTAACTCGCAGGTGCAGCTTGCACCTCAGATAGGGCACAGGCACAGGTATTTTAACAAGGCTATTTCAGGTGAGCCTCCAGCTAATGCCCTGTGGGCTACGGTGGCTGCCACCATTGCTGTTTTACTGGTGGGCAGGCTTGAAGTCTCGCTGTATTCGGTGGTTTTTTCTTCGGTTGTGGGTGCTCTTGTTTCAACGGTTCTTCTTGGCTTCTATGGTGTCTTCGCCCACCTGTCCAGGGTTGCCAGTATGAAGACCTTCAAGCAGCCCCTCTACTGGGATGCCCTCCTCTCTGCCCTCTCTCTTGACCTGTCCCTGGGATTTCTGACCGCTCTTTTTTTGACCATGTTGTCTTTTGCAGTAGGGATGCTGGTTGGAAGCCCGTTTTCAATTCCGCTTATCGCCCTTATGCTTGGCATCACCCTTGGCTCCATAGGCTCTGGTACAGGTGACATCCACTATGGTGCAGAGAGGCTGTACCAGCACTATATTTTCGGCTCAGGCATACCCATAGAAAAACAGGGGGATATAGATGTTAAAGGCGAGTATGGTTACCGGAACTCGGTGGACACCCCCTATTTCACCCTCCGGTTTGGGGCAGTGGTTACAGCCCTTGCCTTTGGCATGCTCATATTCCTAGACAGTCTCTCAAGGGTTTTTGATTTCGCTGGAGCGTGGACATCTGTTATCGTCGAACTGGTTTTTATTGCTGTCCTTTTAACCCTGACAGTGTACCTTGAGAAGTACACGCGAGATTATGTTATGGGAGGGGGGAGATGGAGCCGTTAACAGCCGCAATTGCGATAGTTCTTGGCGGCGTGCTTGTGGGGGTATGTGTACATTTTATCCCTGCAAGTGCGGTGGGCGCCATGTCGGCTGCTACCGGTATTGCTACCGGGCCGAGCATGCTCTCGGCAGGCGTGGGTATGGCAGGCATTCTCTCGGCTGCCTATTCCATTGACAGCGGGCCTGGGGTGGTGGTTGCCTCAGGCGCCACAGGTTCAGCTCTCATGATTGTTCTGACAATCCTTGGAGGCAACATTGTGAACGCCTTTGGCACAGGGGTCCCACCGGTGTCTGGGCAGACTGGCTCAGGTGTCCTTGGAAAAAGTACAAAAGACGCTATCTCAGGCTGGGACCAGAAGCCGTATGTATCCCCTGGAACTGACGGACATGGCATGCCAGTCCAGACTCTTGTAAGCGGGCTTATCGGCGCCTTGATAGGAGGGGCAGGAGGGGCGCTGGTATTCTATGCAGCGTTTATGCTGGTCTCTCCCATTCTGGCAATTAACGTGGCCTTTACGGTTTCAGGTTTTATTGCTGTGGGGGTTTTCCTGATAAACTGTGTCATCCCGGCATACACCATTGTGGGAAAGACAGAGGGCATGTTTGACCCGAAGATGCTGAGGATGCCGAAGACATTGCTATCCTGTCTTATTGTGAGCACCATGATAGCGCTGGTTATCTACACTATAGTTGTGGTGATACGATGAAAGAATACACTTCCCCCCGTCTCTATGTTATTGCCCTCCTCTGTGGGATAGTTGCCATCCAAACGGCGAGGTTCTATCTTCCTTTCCTTGGTGTTGTTCTTATATGGCCTGCTTTTATCTCAAGTGCAAACGCGGTCCGCCAGATTGCAAGGTACGGGCTTGGCACCGGGACCTCGTCCATAGGGTATTGGGGCACCGCTGTCGGGGCGACAATGGCGTTTATATCCCAGTTCATGGATTCAGTCTATGCCCCTTATTTCGCTATATCCAGCGCACTTGTAGTTGGCGGGGTGACAGGAGTTACAGCCCAGAAGATTATCAGGATGAAAATCCCGGTGATGGTAAGGGACAGCGCCATTCTCTCCTCTTCTACAGCCATAATAGCAGTTTTCTTTCTTGGCATATTCTCAGGCCCAGATGCCAGCATTGTCTATCCCCTGATATATATCGCCATAACCCTTGCTGTTCTCCATCCTTTCAACGGGAGCATGGGTGCAGGTGAAAACCAGAAAAGGACGCTCGGTCTGAGTGCTGTTGAGGCCAGCATGACTACAGGGCTGTTCGGGCTTGTTGCCCTTTTTTTCTCAGACACCCTCTCCCTTACCGGGGCAGGTATCATTGTGATAAGTGTTGCTGGCTTCCTTATATTCCTTGAGAGGTGGTATTCCCTGGTCAAAAAAGACACGTATGAGATGGCCTGGACAGGGTATCCGCCGGCAGAACACTAACCCCCTGTGGAGTGATGAGATGTATGCGATAATAGATGAAGAGGTCCCGACCGCAATTGACCCGTATACAGGCGTTGTTGCCGAGATGGACGCAGACAGGATTGCAGTAAACCTTGCCACGGTTCTGGACAGGATTGACAGGCTTGAGGATATCGCCAATAACCTCATGGGGTCCCTTGACCCCATGACTCTGCCACTTGTCTCGTATCCCCGGGAAGGGATCTATCTGAATCTGGGGAGGGTGACAAACTTTGTGTACGGGTTCATGGCAGGGCTCATCGCTGCAGCTTTTGTCCTCTGGGGGGTGGGATTATAGCCTTTGTAGCGGGCTGGCCCCTGGTGCAGGGTGAATATGCGACAGGTGACCCGGAGAGTCAGGTCGCCATTGTTACTCTGGGGAGTGAGCTTGACAAAAACCGGCTGGTAAAGAGGGCAGCTATCGTTGGTTCAATGAAGACAGAGAATATCGGTATAGAGAAGGTAATCTCCAATATTGTCTCGAATACCAGTATCAGGTATCTGGTGGTATGTGGGGCCGAAGTGCACGGGCACCTTGCAGGGGACGCCATAATTGCCCTCAAAAAGAATGGAATAGACGATGAGGGGAGAATTATCGGGGCAAAAGGCGCCATACCATTTATCAGCAACATCCCCAGAGACGTGGTCAATGTATGGCGCAACCAGGTTGAAATCGTTGACCTGATGAACATCGAGGACCTTGACAGGATAGAGAAAGAGATTGACGCCCTCCCCCAGAGAGAGCCTTTTGAGGGCGAGCCGGTCATTGTCACCCTTGGCGAGGTCAAGGAGGAAAAAGAGGGAGGGGACAGGATTTTATCCCCTGAAATTGTGGCTATAGAATCAAGAGTCAGGGCGATTGAAAGCGAGGTAAAAGACCTGGGCAAGGTGCAGAAGGTGATGGCAGGTCTCACCTCGGGTCTGTTCCAGGGTTTTGTTGCAGGTTTTGTTATAACTATACTGGTTTTCGCTATCAGGAGGATACTGTCAGGAGGCCAGATATGAACAATAAAATTCCAGGTATTTCGCCCCCCTATGAAAGAGAACTTGACCGCATGGTAAACAGCCTTGAGCGGCGTGTGATGATTATAGGGAGAGACCAGCGGACCTTTTCCGGGGTATTCAACCCGCAGGCGAGACTATATTTCATTCTGGGATTCCTGGTTGCCCTGATGCTTGTTATTCTGGGTATTCAGAGTGCGAGGTGAAAAGGGATGGACTACAATACACAACTGTATGATACAATAATGGACCGGCTGGATGAAATCGAAGAGAAAGTGGAGTTCTCATCAGCAGAGATACTCCAGCAACGAGGCGTGATACTGGGCCGATGGATAGGTTTTTTGTACGGGATGGTGGTTGCCATGCTGATAATAAAACTCGCCGGACTATAAAAACGGGGGGTAGGATATGTTCAGGTTCGCAAGAGACCAGAAGGTGATAGAAATCGGAAATGTAAAGATAGGCGGGCAGGTGGGCGAGAACCCAACCGTGCTGATACCCACGATTTTCTATGACGGTCACAACATAGTGGATGCCAGGAACAACACCTTTGATGAGGCAAGAGCCGAGGCCCTGATAAAAGAAGTCGAGGAGACAGGAGAGAAGCACAATCTCCCGTATATGTTCCAGGTGGTGGGTGTAACACCAGAGCTCATGATAAAAGGGCTGGATTTTGTAGCTGACCAGACCTCTGCCCCCATAATCGTTGACTCGGCAGACAAGCATGCACGGCTTGCAGGGTTAAAACATGCCTCTGAAAGCGACTATGCCTCCAGGACCATGTACAATGCCATAAACATGATGATAGACAGCGAGGAGATTGCAGCCCTCACCCGGTCGAAAATCGAGGGGGTGATAATCCTGGGATTTAACATGCAGGACCCAAGTGTCAAGGCGAGGATAGCTCTTCTTGAGGACGGTGGCGGGTTCACGGAAAAAGGGCTTCTCACCGTTGCAAAAGAGTGCGGATTTGACAAGGTTCTCTACGACCCAGGTGTCCAGCCATTCGGCCAGGGGGCAGGCGCCTCCTTCCGCCTGCTCTCCGTGGTCAAGGCAAGATATGGGCTGCCAACAGGCGTCGGCGCCCATAACATTCCGAGTTCCTGGGCATGGCTTCGCAAAAACGCAGACCGGGAGGAGCGTAGAATCGCTGACATTGCCTCAAATGCCCTCGGGATAGCAGCAGGGGCAAACTCCCTCTTCATAGGCCCGATAGAGAACACCAGGTATGCAGCACCTGCGGTTGCCATGTGCGATATACTGATGGCAGATTCAATAAAAGACTTCGGGATTACACACTCCAAAGAGCACCCATACCAACTGGCATAAAAAAAGGAGAGAAGAAAAAATATGAACCTTAGCGAAAAAGTGGTGGATGATGCCATGGCAGCCCAGGATGCTGCAGTACAGACAATCAAAACCCACAGGTATGAGGACTTCCTGCTTGAACATGCACAGCCCTATGCGGATGTTATCCGCGGTTTTAAGTGCTCCCCAGACCAGTCAAGGGAGGCCATGGATCTCTATAGGCAGTCCCTGCTTTTGCATTATGATATCCTCACCTCCCTCACCGACACCATAACCCCGCTGGATACAGCTTTTCTTGAGTGGCAGCAGACCCCAATCACCCTCGAGATAATGTATGAACTTGACCCTGCGTTCAGGGGTGCGGTCGAGGTATTCATAGAGGCTATAGACGAGTCCGAGGATATAGTGGGTGTCGAGGCAACCCGGGTGCACAGTGGATTCTACGGTATAATATCCTCCAAGGACTTCGCAGCCCTGCCCGGTAGCACTTTCAATGTGCTTGCACAGATAATGGAGCGGGCAGACATCGAGAAGAAGTACAAACAGGCCATACTCTCGGCAAAGTCGTGGGGGCTGAACGGGATCTACGTCTTCGGGGACATTTACACCAGGGTTCTGGGCGCTACAAGAGATGTGAAGAAGGCTATAGACGAGGAAAAACGCTACCTTAAATGGATCTGGGATAAGCCTGCCGAGGCAATGCTCCACATGATGGGCGAGCTTGGTCACACCTCCTATGACCGTTTCAGGTATTTCGAGTTGTATCGCAGGAAATTCACGCCATTTGTAGAGGCTGCTGTTGATGCCGGTGTCCATCCTGCCAATATTGTCATGCTCCCCACCCATGTGGGGGACATAGGCCACCACATAGGCTCATCCTATTACAAGCTCTGCCGGGATGACATGTGTATGGCCATACTCGAGTCCATCTCAGAGGTGGTGGCTGGCACCTTGAGGTCTGCATTAGCTGCAGGTAAAATAAAAAGCCCCCTGGATGTGGCGTCTATAGCTACGGGTGCGAGTGCCTCGGCCATAGCAGACATCCTGGCGTGGGATGGCTTCACAGCCGGTTACATTCAGGATTTGATGCAGAAGCGTTTCAGGAATTTTGTGCTCACACATCCCTTTGACAGGCCCATGGTGGGAGAGTTGCATGTCAACGATTTTCTTGACTTTGCCACCAGGGGTGAGAGGATAAACAAAAACGGAGAGATAATGGGGGTGCCCATTGACCTGTCGCCTGTGCGGGAAAACCCTGAACTCAACAATGTCCAGGCATACGCCTACCCCTACACAGCCATCACTGTCAGGGCAACCGCGCTTTTACGGTTCATTGACCAGCCCTGCCTGCTTGCACCTGAACCCCCAAGCATAGTTGCCATGGTGAACGGTGTGGCACTTGCACCTGAAACACCGCTTGCACCTGTGGAGATGTGCAAGAACTGCGCCACAAGCAGGTACCTGCCTGCAAAATGTGATTACTGCATGTCGCCAAAAATTAATTCCGTGCTGGAAGTCTAGTAAAGCAGGATGGACTCCCCACTCCGGACCGTGCAACCTGGGAGGCAGAGCTCCAGTATTTTCTGTGCCACGGTCTCAGGCTGGAGGAGGTTTGCCGGGTTTTCGTGGGGGAAGATTTCCCGGTGCATCCTTGTGTTCACACCGCCTGGGCAGAGGGCGTAGACCCGCAGAGGTGTCTCCCGGGCCAGAGCCTCGGTGAGCCCGATTACACCGAATTTGGAGGCACAATACACAGAAAGACCAGGTAGACCTGTCTTGCCTGCGCCTGAGGAGATGTTAATAATAACACCATTTTTTTCCATGGTTTTTACAGCCTGCTGGCAGCAGAGAAAAACACCCTTCAGGTTGGTGTCGATTATCATGTCCCACTCCTCCTCTGTAGTGTCCTCAAACCTTTTCAGGAGGGCGACACCAGCACTGTTTACCAAGATGTCAATCCTGCCAAAAACATCCACTGCCCTCCTGAACAGGTGTTCTACCTGGCCCGGGCTTCGGACGTCTGTTTTAACTGTAAGAGCTGTGCCGCCTGCTCCCCGGATTTCTCTGGCCACCTCTCCAAGCTCGCTTCTGGCTGCTAGCACAAGTTTTGCCCCGCTAGCTGCCAGTGCAAGTGCAGAGGCCCTTCCAATGCCCCGGCCACCGCCGGTAACCACTGCAATTTTGCCAGTTAGAGTGGCTCGAAAAAATCTTTTCCCACCTGGCACTCTGGACAGACCCAGTCATCAGGCAGGTCTTCAAAGCTTGTCCCAGGGCTCACACCGTTATCCGGGTCGCCAACCTCAGGGTCGTAAATATAGCCGCAAACCGTGCACTTCCACTTATCAGCCATAGAGTTCATCCATAGCTGTGTGGTGGTAGATAAAAATTTTGCCAGAACCCCCCCTCTAGAAAAAGGGGATGCGGTCTCGGATTGTTTTTTTGTATTTTTTACCGTTGATGTAGATTTCTGCTCCCTGGTGTTTGTCGATTTTACCGGCTTTTTTTGTGATGATTTTCCCGCCGAGGGTGTTTGCTATGCTCTCGATTTCTTCTGCATGTATCTTTCCGCCCTGCATTCCTTTACCAGTCTCACTGCCGGTTTTACCCTGGACTACTATTGTCCCGCCTTTCATGGTGGTGCCTGTCCCAATGCCGGCGCCCCCTACTCTGAGGGTTCCTGTTTCCATCTCGATTCCGAGGTAGTCCAGGTCTTTTCTTTTGATTTTCAGGGGTTGGGGGTGGCTGTATTCTGCTGCGAGGCTTGTCAGATATCCGAGTATGATTTTCTCTCTCCAGGATGTTGGCCTCGCCTTTTCTATTATTCTTGCTAGTTCTGCTGGGCTGTCGGGTGCTATGTTTTTTATTCTGTTCTTGCTTATGAAGTCGATTTTCTCTGTTATTTCCTCAAATTCCATACAGGTTTAATAGGGTCTCGGGTAATAAGTATGGTGTTGTGTGGTGTCTATGACAAGTTTTCTTGCTTTTGCCAGGATTTGTGAGCGGATTGAGGGGATTTCAGGTTCTCTGGAGATGACAGGTGTTGCTGCCGGGTTTTTTCGGGAGGTGGAGGAGCTTGAGATTGCTGCCAGGTTTATCATGGGCAGGGTTTTCCCGGTTTGGAGTCCCCTGGAGTTGGGGGTGGGTCCGAGTCTTCTTTACACTGCGATTGCAAATGCCGCGGGGATTACCAGCAGGAGGGTTGAGGATCTTGTGCGGGAGACCGGTGATGTGGGGCTTGCAGCAAAGGCCGCACTGGCCAGGGGCACTGGCAGGCAAAGCCTGTCTTCTTTTTTGAGTGGGGAGGGGGAGCTTTCCATTGGTGAGGTTTACCAGCGTTTTGAGAGAATCGCCAGGGCAAGTGGCAAGGGCTCCCAGGCTTTGAAGGTTAAGAACCTCCAGTTCCTTTTCAGCTCTGCCACACCCCAGGAGGTGGTCTATCTGGCCAGGCTTGCCCTGGAAGAGATGCGGATTGGTGTGGGGGAGGGGATTGTCAGAGACGCCATAGCCCAGGCATTTAACCTGGACCCAGGGCTGGTGGAACGGGCTTACATGCTCACCAACGACCTGGGCATCGTGGCAGAGACTGCCCGGAGTGAGGGTGAAGAAGGCTTGAAAAAGCTTGGAATCGAGCTTTTCCGGCCGGTGAAGTTGATGCTCGCCCAGATTGGAAGCATCCCCGAGGCCGTGGCAGAGATGGGAGAGGTGGCAGTGGAATGGAAGTTTGACGGTGCAAGAGTACAGGTCCACAAAAAGGGCGGGGAGGTACAGGTTTACTCAAGACGCATCGAGAACATCACAAACTCGCTGCCAGACATAGTCCAGACCATAAAAAGGGAGGTAAGCGCAGAAAAGGTGATTCTGGACGGAGAGGTTGTAGCCATAGGAGAAGATGGTAAGCCCAGGCCCTTCCAGGACATTCTTAAACGGCTGCGGCGGAAATACGAGGTCACAGCCACAGCCCGCAGCATACCTTTAAACCTCCACCTCTTTGACATCCTATACCTGGAAGACGAAAACCTCATTGACCTGCCTCTATCTGAGCGGAGAAAAAGACTGGAATCGATCACATTAAACCCGGAAATCCTGGCACCCCAACTGGTGACCGGCCAGACCGGGGAGATCGAGAGAGTGTACCAGGAGGCCCTGGATGCTGGACACGAGGGCGTGATGCTCAAAAACCCCCGGTCCCCCTACACCCCAGGGCGGAGAGGTAAAAACTGGCTTAAAATCAAACCCATCATGGAAACCCTGGACCTGGTAGTAACAGGTGGAGACTGGGGCGAGGGCAGACGGGCACACCTCATCGGCTCCTACCAGCTAGCCTGTCTAGACCCCACCTCAGACCGGCTCCTCGCCATCGGAAAGGTGGCCACCGGCATCACCGATGACCAGCTCGCAGAACTCACACAGCTCTTCAAAAACCTAATCCTCACAGAGGAAGGCAAAAAAATAACCTTCGAGCCAAAAATCGTCTTCGAGGTAGCCTACGAGGAAATCCAGAAAAGCCCCAACTACGAATCAGGCTATGCCCTCCGCTTCCCCAGACTTGTGCGCATAAGAACCGACAAAAGCCCCCAAGAGGCCGACAACCTGGACAGAATAGAAGCCCTCTACAACCAACAGAAAAGATAAAATAAAAGAAAGATGGCAAGAGAAAACAATACCCCCTATAGATAGGGTAGGCAGAAAGCCAAAGGATAGATGGAAAACCGGATTTACTGTGTAGCACTATAAATTTAAACTATACTGGATAAAAGTTAGATATAAAAATATAAGTGAAATATGAAAGTTGCTGTAGTTTTTTTTCTTTTGTTTGTGGTGTTTTTCAGTTCCAATGTCTCCTCTGCATCCGAGACAAGGCTTGTCTGTCCCCTGGCTGATTGTCCCTATCAGGGTGTCCGGGAGGCTGTTTTGGATGCAAAGCCTGGGGACACGATTCTTGTGAAAGAGGGGGTTTATCCTGGGGGTTTTGTTGTGAAAAAAAGTCTCACCATAAAGTCAGATAGCCTACCTGGAGGCGAGGGGGGTGTGGTTATTGAGGGAGGGGATTTTGGTATCAGGATTGAGGCTTCTCGTGTGGTGGTGGAGGGTTTAACGGTTCGGGGTGCGAGGGGTGCTGGAATTGAGGTGTTCTCTAACAGGAATGTGCTGGCCAATAACACCTTCACCGCCAGCCAGGTGGGTGTTTTACTGGATACTGCAAGCGGCAATATTCTGCGGGGGAATGCTGCTGTTAACAATACAGGCTCTGGTTTTTCGCTTGTTTACTCCAACTTCAACGTTCTTGAAAGCAACAGGGCTGAGGGCAATGCAAGGGGGTTTGTAGCCAGTAAAAGCAGCAGCAACACCCTGAAAGATAACATTGCCTCTGGAAACCGCTTTGGTTTTAAACTCCTCTATGCCGAAGGAAACTATCTCACAAGAGATAAAGCCCTGGAGAATGATGTGGGTTTTTATCTTGTAAACTCTGAATTCAACACCCTGAAAGAGAACAATGCAAGCCTGAACCTTGTCGGATTCCACCTCCAGGATTCAGCTAATAACACCATCTCCCTCAACAATTTAAGCTTAAATACCGGTATTGGAATCAGCCTGAATAATTCCAGAAAAAATCTCATCTGGGCAAACACCCTCGACTCTAACAGGGGATGGGGGATTGCCCTTGACAATCTAAGCAAGAACAACACACTGCAAGACAACGACTTTCTCCGGAACAGACCCTGGGACACCGGAGAAAACAACACCTGGGAGCTTAACCATTACCAGGAATTCGAATGCCAAGAGACACCCAGAGGAATCTGCGAAAACCCCTACAATATCCCAGGAAACCGAAGCACCGACCCCTACCCCCGAACCATCACACCCCCCAAGTACACCCCAACCGTAATCCCCACACCCCCCCCTAAACCACCCAAAACAAGAACGATAATGCTAACCCTCCTCCTAGCAGCAACCCTCCTATGGACAACAGCTATCTTCCTACACGAAATACGACAGAAACAAAACAAAAAATAAAAAAACTTATAGGTGTTTAAACCTGTTTTAATTCCATGGTTACGATTGTTTTACGCACAGGAGAGACCGCACTTGCAGGTACCTCTTACAGCCTTTCCCACTTTTCTAATTTTCATTTACCTCACCACAAATGAGATTGAAAGTATACTTTAAAGCTTTTTACCCTAGATACTTATCCCATACACATTTACATACAAGCAGAGCATATTGCAATAGATTCTTCCCAAGGTATGAGCAGTCTTCTGAAGCAGTTCAGCCATATGAGATGAGGAAGATGTCCTCTCTTTGGCTCTAAGGTTGAAAAGGTTTAATTAATTCTAGGTAGGGAGGGTTTATTCATGGAAGATGAAGTCAGGCTTGGGTTTGTAGTCTCAGAGTTTAACCGGGATATCACCTTTCAGATGGAGCAGTTGGGGAGGGAGCATGCTGCTTTCCTGGGGGCAAGGGTGGAGAAGGTGTTTTATGTGCCAGGTGTTTTTGACATGCCGCTGGCAGTGAAAAAGATGGTTGCAGACCCAGGTGTAGATGCTGTTGTCACCCTCGGTGCGGTGATTGAGGGTGAGACCAGGCATGATGAGATTGTGATTCAGCATGCCTCCCGTAAAATTGCTGATTTGGCTTTGGAGTATGACAAGCCTATCACTCTTGGAATTTCGGGGCCTGGGCTTTCCAGGCTTGCAGCTCACCAGAGGATCGAGTATGCCAGGCGGGCGGTGGAAGCTGCCGTTAAAATGGTGAAAAGGTTGAGAGCATGACTGCAACCAGGATTAAAGGTATCAAGGAGTCGGCTACCTTCCGGATCTCCAATATTGCAAGTAAAATGCGGGCAGAGGGGGAAGATGTTATCAGTTTGAGCCTGGGAGAGCCTGACTTTCCTACGCCGTCTCACATCTGTGAGGCTGCCAAACAGGCCCTAGATAGGGGTGAGACCCACTACTCTCCCTCCCCTGGTATACCCGCGCTTAGAGAGGCGATTGCACAAAAGCTCAGAGAAGAGAACAATCTGGAAGTGGAAGCTAGCAACATAATTGTGACACCTGGGGCGAAGCAGGCGATTTTCGAGGCTCTGCTCTCCACCCTGGACGAGGGGGATGAGGCTGTGCTTTTCAACCCCTCCTGGGTCTCGTATGAACCTGCCATCCGGCTGGCTGGTGCAAAGGTTGTCTGGGCCTCCACTGACGAGAATTTCAGGCCCAGCAATCTCGCTGAATTTGTCTCCCACAGGACCAGGATCCTGGTAGCTAACAGTCCCTGCAATCCCACAGGTGCTGTGTTCACCCGGGACAATTTGAGAGAGATAGCTGACCTCTCCCAGGACTTTGACTTCCTTGTACTCTCAGATGAAATCTATGAGAAAATAATCTATGACCAGAAGCATTGGAGTATTGGTAGCTTCCCAGGGATGGAGGAGCGGACCATAACCATTAACGGGTTCTCCAAGTCATATGCGATGACAGGCTGGCGTCTAGGCTACGCTGCCGCCCCACCCGAGGTCTACCGGCAGATGCTTAAGATTCATTCCCACTCGGTCAGCCAGGCCGCAACCTTTGTCCAGCACGCAGGTATCGCAGCTCTCCAGGGCAGCCAGCAGCCAGTCCAGGAGATGAGAGAGGAATTCCAGGCCAGGAGAGACTTCCTACACCAGAAGCTACAGGAACTTGGCATCAGAGCACCACTACCCCAGGGCGCATTCTACATTTTTGCAGATGTCAGCGAATACGGGAACGGCGAAGAAGTAGCAGAACTACTACTAAAGAAGGCAAAAGTCGCTGTCACACCAGGCATCGCATTCGGGAGCAGTGGAAAAAATTACATCCGGATATCATACGCCGCCTCCATGGAGAGACTGGCAGAGGCAGTAGCAAGAATGAAGGAAGCACTCTAAAAAATTTTTTTATTTTTTAGGCTGATAAGGATTTGAGAGCAGCCTTCAGGTCACCCCCATATCAGTCGATTCTGCAATGTTTGGCAAGTCTTTCAAGCATTTCTTTACCGGTCTCCACGAGGAGTTCCTGCTGCATTTTCCAGTCAAAAAGGCTCAAAAAAATTCTTCTGTATGGCTCATGTCCTGTGAACATGTTCCAGAGCAGTTCATTTAAGGGTTGATTTTCTCTTTTTTGCTCTTTCATGGCGATATCCAGGTGGGCCATGGACAGAAAATCGTGCGAAGAAATTATTCTGTTGATCATGAACAGGATTCTCCCATAAAAATTTTCGGTTATGAACATTTTTTTGCATTCCGGGTAGTAATATTTTTTGAAATCTTGCTTTGAGATTCCATGCTCAAAGATGGTTTTAGCCGCAATTTTTGCTGAATTAAACGCTGATTCGAGGCCATTTTTGTAATATCTCGAATATCCTGCATCTCCAATTATTATCAGCCGGTCTGAGAAGGGGTTTTTTGCTGTGATAGAGGGGATGTTGGTACAGCACCGACAGTAGCGTTTATTGCCCAGATCGGGTAGAATTTTTGCGACAGAGGGATGTTTTAAAAATTCCAGCATATTTCTAGTTTTTATACTATTTTTTCCTATAACAGAAACAGTTAGAAACTCCCTTTTTGGGATTATTATGCCGTATTCTATCTCAGGAAGCGCCAGGGTGTATATATAAATGGTGTTCCCCACTTTCTCTTCTATGTGCTTCTGGCCACATGGTATTTCTATGGTGCAGGCCCTGATTGTTCTGGGAGGCCTGTATCCGGATACGTTAAATTTGTCAATTATCCGGCTGTTCACACCAAATGCGCCGACAATCAAATCAACTTTATGAGACTTTTTCTCTTTCCCATAGATAACCTCTGGCTTTCCCCCGTTTTTTGAGAGTTTTACATCAACCACCTCCTCCCCGACCACAGATACACCATCTCTTTTTACCGAATTAAGAAGAAAATCGTCAAAGCTTATATTGTCAAAAGAAGAAAATAGAGGCCCGTTCCCCCGGTACACTGTCACTATTTTGTCCATTCTGGTCTTTTTTTTCAAGACTATCGCGCCGGTTCGAGTCTCAAGACAGTAACTGTCTATTACCTGCATTACTCTATCTTCAGGGAGAGAGAAACCGTGCTGTTTGAGTTTCTTGTTTAGACGTTCATTTATAACACCAACACAGCCTTTACACCCACGCGGCCCAGGGCTTGTGAAATCCCGGTTATTATATATCGTTATTTTCACATCAATATTGCATTTCAGAGCATATTTGGATGCAAACCTAGCAAAAAAACTACCAGCAGGACCACCCCCCACAACCGCTATCTCAGACCCATCCTCAAGCTGCACTCAAACCAACCCTAATCAAGACTAGGCTGTGGGTGTAGGCTATTAAAAATCCCAAAAAACCAATTACAGTAGCCATCTTTTAGCATAAGGTTAACAAACATGCCATTTTGCTTGCGATTTTTCAATAATCTGCCCACACGACCTAACGTTCCAAGCATATACGACGTTGCGACCGAAGAGAGCAATATCCCGATTTCATTGTATCCAAATTCTCTGGATTTTAATATACTTTTCCAATGTGCTTCCCGTGTTATTATCTCCTCATTATCTGTAATGTTAACTCTGACTTCTAAAATAGAAAATTGAAAATTTGATGCGTATTCCTACATTCCGCACTAAGTGTCTACGCATATCGGTTTTCTGTCAGTTTTTTCAAGAAAAACCACTATGCGTAGAAGGGACCTGCGGAAAGTGGGCTCAACTACTGGACAAAAAAGAAAAGAAGTGTTGAGTTTATAGTAGGACTGGTTTTTTTAGTTTGTTTCTGGGAGGTAGTCTTTTAGGCTGTGTTTTAGGTAGGCGGCTTTTGTCTGTTTAACGTATTCATCACAGACTTTGTTGGGGTCTCCGTCCATGGTGATTTTGCCGTTGTCGATTACGATGGCCCGGTGGGCTACTTCTTTTACGAAGTCCATGTGGTGGCTGACAAAGATTATGGTGGTGTTGAAGGTCTTGTTCACATTTTTTATGGCGTTAGCCACCTCTCGTAGTGTTAGGGGGTCAAGATCTCCGAAGGGTTCGTCCAGTAGCAGGTACTCGGGGTTTGTTGTGAGTGCTAGTGCCAGGGCTGCCCTCACGTTTTCGCCCCCGCTTAGCTGGTAAGGTCTTTTGGACAGGGTTGAAAGTGGGAGTTTTACTGCCTCGAACACAGGCTCAGCGAATTTAAGTACCTCTGTGAGGGGATAGCTGGGGAAAAGCTCTTGGAGGATCCGGGGGGTGAATCCCATTTTGGCCAGTTCCTCTTTTGCCACGTCTTCGGGCTGGTCGGTGAGCCGGTATATCTCGTCTAGGATCTCGTCTGGGATTCCCAGCTTGGCTGCTCGCTTCCTGGCCTCTTCCACCACATTCTGGCCTTTAACTCCCATCCGGTAGGCTATCTGGGCCTGGATGGTGGAATGGGGTGAGAGGGCGAACTCCTGGTACATTATGCTCATCCGCCTGCGTAGCTCCATCCGCCTGGGTGTGTAGGTGGTCATGTCAATCCAGTCGCCATTGAGTTTAAAGAGGATCTCTCCCTCGTCCGGGAAGACCAGGCCGTCCATGGCATGGAGCAGGGTTGTCTTGCCAGCCCCGCTGGGGCCGATGAGCGCGGTAATCTCGCCTTTGTGGAATTCCACATTCATCTCCTCAATGTCCAGGACCTCTCCCTGGCGGAAGAGCCAGTACCTCTTGGAAATGTCCACCACCTTGATCACAGTCTCCGGCTTCTCCAGGGGCTGGAGGGGGACCGGCGGCTTGATACCTTCCATGAACTTCCGAAGCACCTTGCCAGGCTCGCCTTCACCCCGGATTTCACCCCCCTCAAGCCAGATGAGCCGGTCAGCAAGATAGTCGTGGATTTCGGGGAGATGGGATACCACCAGCATTTTTATGTTGTATTCCTCGTTCACCCGCTTCAGGGTGTCCAGCACCTCCTGTTTGGTGGCAGGGTCAGTCATAGTAGCAGGCTCATCCAGGAGCATGAGTTTGGGTTTGGCTGCAAGCTGTCTGGCAATAAGAAGCCTCTGCTTCTCCCCTCCACTCAGGACACCAGAAAAATGCATCGCCTTATGATCCAGGCCCACAACCTTAAGATACTCCATGCTCTCCTCACGGATCTCATCGTAATAAGGCGAGTCAGGCTCAGGGAGAGCCTCGTGGCCCACAATGTGGGAATAAAGCTTGCGGATGATATTCTCGATAGCAGGCCCGGTCCACAGTCCAAAGTTACGTTGCAGATGAATCGCTGTCAACTTTCTTATCTTCTTAATATCCTCGTTCGATGGAGAAGGAGTGAGAACAACACCATCCAGCTCTATCTCTCCACCAGAAAAAGGCTCAACACCTCGTATCACCCTGAGAAGAGTGCTTTTACCACTACCACTACTACCTGTAATACCAACAATCTCTCCATCCTTAACATCAAAACTCACGTTATTCAGAGCTCTAACAGTGGTGCCTGAGTCCAGCGTGTAGTCTTTAACCAAGCCTTTTACTTTAAGCATGACTTATTACCTCCAGAAGATGGTTTAGTGATGTTTGTAATTCTACATAAGGATAATGGAAAGCACGGCTGTGGGACAAAAATAGAAGATACTCTCTCCACAAGCAACAGGCGCCCTAACCATCGGATAGCTAACATAAAACAAGCCGGCAAAACAAGTTCAAATAAAAATTTTATAGGGTTTCCTTCCTTCTGGAGTTTGCTGCTATTATCAGGGCTATCCCCAGTATGAAAAGGATGACCCCTATCCAGGTTTCGTTTATTGCCGGGATTATTTTCAATGTCAGGGGGACAACACCTCCGCCGGTCCCCTGGAAAATGACGTAGACGTCGCCGAGAGGGCTTCGGTCCACCATGGGGTGGGTTGCACTCCCTCCTTTCCCTTGGACGAACTCGGCTGTCCCTTTGCCGATGAGCCTGTCATGGTTGTAAACTTCCAGTTTCACCCATTGTACTGTGCCTGCGGTTGAGAGGGGTTGAAGTTGGTCTGGTGGGGAGAATACGATGAGCGGGAAAGTCCTGTTGGTGGCGTTGCTGTAGAAGTTGGCCAGAAGGGTGCCCCTGGCCTGGATGTTCATGCCTTTGTTAACCACAGCCTGCTGGGTTGCCAGCCACATCTTTCCGGTCCCGTCATCGAGTCTGATATAGCTCGTGGACATGTGGCCTGCTTCCACGCTTTCAACCTCGATGACTTTTCCTGCTATTTCTACCTCTTTGCCTACGTAGTTTTCTGGTCTGGTCTGGATGGTGGAAATCCGGGTGCCAGGGAGTTCGCTTAGGCTTCCCAGCTCTCGGGTGCCCATCTTCACCAGCTTGATGCTGTAGCCGGTGTCCTGTAGGAGTACCTTCTGGCCTATAGAGTGGACTGGGATGTTGCCGCCTATGGTGGCAGTGAAACTTGTGCTTATCACCGCTCCGAGCAGGATTAAAACAACTCCAAGGTGTATTACTCCCACTCCGGTTCCAGTCATCTTAGCCCGCATGTTTCTGATTTTCAGATACCTGCTCAGATAGTTTGTGATCGCTGATGCTGAGTATATCATGGATGGGAAGATGCTCAGGAGCGAGAATGAGCCGATGAACTTGTAGACTGGGGGTTCGGATCTGAAGAAGGGGCTTGTGTGGTCAAGCACATAGAAGCCGCTGATTCCAAGCCATTCATTGCGAATAGCTGCCATTAAAACGGTTAGAATCAAAGTGGCAGCCAGGATTTTAATTTCTTTTTCCTTTTCTTTTTCTTTGTAATTGAGGCAGAATCCCAGGCTTAGCAGGAGGAGAAGTGTGAGGGGGTAGCTCCAGACGTTGAAGAAGTTTTTGGCCTCGCTGGCTATGCTGACCTTGACCCCCTGGAGCTGCTGGATGAGGGCTGGGAAGGTTATGCCCCAGAAGGACACGAAGGCGAGAATCACAAAAATAATTAGAGTCAGATAGAATATGTTCTGCCTGCTGAAGAGGCTTGTTGTCTCTGGTGTTTCCTCTTCTCCTGGCTCGCTGAGATACCATCTCAGGGCGAGGCCTGCGGAAACAAGGCCTGCAACCGCGGTGAGGTAGAGTAGTAGGGATCCTGCAGAGCTGGGTGCAAATGCGTGGACAGAGCTGAAAGCCCCGCTGCGGGTGACAATGGCAGCGTAGACCACAAGGATGAAGGAGACTGAGGCAAGAAGAGGTGCAGCTATTTTAAAGGCGCCTCGCTGGCGGTAGAGGGCTGCAGCGTGGAGGTACCCGGTGAGTGTGAGCCAGGGTACAAGGGATGCGGTTTCCACCGGGTCCCATGCCCAGAATCCACCCCATCCCAGCACAAGATAAGCCCAGAGACCGCCAACAGCAATTCCAAGGCCCAGGAAAATCCAGGTAATCCGAATCCACTGTCTGGAGAGGTGTTCCCACCCTTCCTCTCTGGTTGCCAGGTAAACAATAGCCGCGGCAAAGGGGATGGTCATTGCACCATAGCCAATGAACATCAAAGGTGGGTGGATGGCCATCCAGAAGTTGATGAGAAGAGCGTTAAGACCATTCCCGTCAGGCGGAACAAAACCGGCAGGTACACCCTCGAACTCGTAGATGCTCTTGAAAGGTGTTGTGAGAAAAGTGATCACAATAAAATAGAGGCCAATGGCAAGGGTTGCTATTTGCATCCTCCGGGAGAGGGGTGTTTTTAGTTTTGTTTTCAGGCTCAGCCAGAGGGCTGAAACAAAGATTACCAGCACCCACAGCAGGTATGTCCCTTCCTGGCCAGCCCATGTGCCTGAAATCTTGTAGAGGAGGGGTAGACTCCGACTGCTGAACTGCCAGACATAGTTAACCGTGAAATCCGAGGTCACAAAATAATAGACTAACAGGAGGAAATCAAAAAGGAGAAGACCTGTGATGGCTCCAACAAAGAAGTTCACACACCCCTCAAGCTTCCCGCCTCGAATCTCCTGGAAGACCAGCAATGCTAGGGCTATTGCGGTGAGAACAAGGCTTGCAAGCAGCACAGCATTCCCCAGAGTAAGATAATAGGTGAAAAGATAGAAATCCAGGGCCAGAAGCCCGGAGGCTATACCGATAATTGGTTTAAAATAACGCGCTAGGCTTTCCAGACGCCCTGATTCCAGGAGGAAGAGCAGGCTGAGAGAGACAATAGTGGCAAGAGAGCTGACTATTAATATTATATCTAAAAAGGATGCCATTTTTTATTTTCTCCTGTATTTTTCTTTCACGCTTTTGAGAATGGGGAGAAACCTCTCTGGTGGCACAAAACCTGGAACACTCTCGATAACGTTTCCATCTGCATCAAGGAACAGTTCATAGGGCGGGTAACTTACGCCAAACATCCGGGGGGTGTCTCTGTCCTCGTCCAGGTCCACGGCCACAAGGATGAAATCGTTTAGAAGAAGGTTTCTGACCTCTGGATTTGGCAGTGTTTCTGTCTCGAATTTTTCGCAGAACTGGCACCAGACAGCCCAGAAGTACACTAAGATAGGTTTGTTTTCCTGCTGGGCCAGCTCCATTCCATAGGCCAGGTCTTTGTACCAGGTAAGGTTCCCCAGGTAGGCATTTTTATCGTCGCTAAGTTTAAAATTTTTAAAAGCAATATTAGCAGACCCATAGGCAAAACCGATAAGAATCACAAGAGCGAGGATAGAAATTATTTTACTCGACTTCACAGCGTCACTTTTTAGACCGCCTTTTTAATTAGTGTTTTGGTTTAAATCTGTGAGCACAGCAATTCATCAATATATTAAAATCAATGAATTTTAATTAAGGGGGCACAGCCAAAAATCAAAACCACTTTATAATCATCCTTTTTAATCTAAACTCTTCTCTCAACTCTCAATAGACCCTCAAATACCCCTGGATAAAATATGGAAGAAAATTAAATCTTTATTTACCACCACCTGAACCGAAAAAGAAATCTGGAAGACCCAAGACAAAATGACAGAGAAATGTTACAGAGCAAGAAGATGGATAAGCTTCAGAGCAGCAAGACTATTTTTGGATAGGATTCTAAAAGATTAAATCATGGCGGAGATTAAAGATAAACCGGGTTTTAGGACGGTTTCGGTTCATGGTGGGGAACTGAGAGAGATGGGCTCCCTTGCTCCCCCTATATATCAGACTGCTAGTTTCCAGCTTGGCGAAGGGTTTGTCTATTCCAGAGTGGCAAATCCCACCCAGCAGCTTCTGGAAAAAAGAATGGCGGCATTGGACCAGGGAGAGGCTTCCCTGGCTCTTGCAAGTGGTATGGCAGCTATTTCAACCCTCCTGTTAACAGTCCTGCGGGGTGGAGGACACGTAATTGCCCACCGGGTGATGTACGGGAGCACTTTTGAACTTTTCACAGATCTGCTCCCAAAACTTGGAGTGAAAGTCACTATGGCGGACCTTGGCGAACCTGGGCGGTTGCAACAGCTTATAACAGAAGACACAAGGCTTGTCTTTCTGGAAACACCGGTAAATCCCACGCTTGAAATTCTTGACATCCAGGAAATAGCCAGCATCTGCCGGGAGAGTTCTGCACTGCTTGCTGTGGATAACACCTTCATGACACCCTATCTCCAGCAGCCCCTGGAACTTGGAGCCGATATTGCGGTTTACAGTGCCACCAAATACCTGAACGGCCATGGAGACACTTTGGCAGGGATAATCACCGGAAAAAGAGAGCTAGTCGACGCCTGCCGCCAGACCCTCAAGTTAACCGGCAATGCTGTCTCCCCCTTCAACGCATGGCTTGTGGCACGCGGCCTCACAACTCTCGCACCACGAATGGAAGCCCATACCTCCAGTGCCCTGAAAATAGCAGAATTCCTGGAACACCACCCCCAGATAAAAAGCGTTACTTACCCCTGGCTTCCAGGCCATCCCCAGTATCATCTTGCAAGAAAGCAGATGAAAGGGGGAGGTGGCATGATAACCTTTGAACTCTCAAAAGAAAGTAAAATCGAGTCGTTCCTGGACAGCCTGGAAATCTGCTCCAAAGCCGTGAGCCTGGGAGATGTGAGAACCCTGATAAACCATCCTGCCACCATGACACACCGGGGCCTCACAGCCAGAGAACAAAAGGAAATAGGTATCACACCTGGCATGATTCGAATATCTGTGGGACTTGAAGACCCAGAAGACATAATCCAGGACCTGGAAAAGGCTCTAGAAAGGACGGCACCTGGAAGATGACAGATAAAAAAATTAAGATGTGCGTTGCTTGTATGGTAAGTGCTTTGTAGGGTGTGTTTTTAAGTTGCTAATTAGTTGTTTGAAGATTTCTGCCGTGTAGTCTTGAAGATTTTCAATCGCAAAGTTTATACGCTTCATTTCACATTAATTTAAACAAAAAACAGCGTTTAAGATGCTTTGTGAACTGGTTGCTATTGGATTGTTTTAATTTGAGTTTGAGTTGTGACAGTTATGGAAGAACGTGATGTCCTTGAGGGTATTGACTTTAAATCTACCGAGGAAATTGAGGTTCCAGAGAAGTTAATTGACCAGGTGATCGGCCAGGAGCATGCCGTGGAGGTTGTGAAAAAGGCTGCAACCCAGCGGCGGCATGTTATGATGCTAGGCACTCCCGGGACTGGTAAGTCCATGCTTGCCAAGGCTATGGCTGAGCTTCTGCCTGTGGAGGAGCTCCAGGATATTCTGGTTTACCATAATCCCGAGGACCCCCATAACCCGAAGATCAGGGTTGTACCTGGAGGAAAGGGCAAGGAGATCTATGAGGCCCATAAGATGGAGGCCCGTAAAAGGGGCCAGGCCAGAAACATGTTTGTGATGCTCTTTGTCCTGGGCATCATCGCTTATGCCTATCTTGCAGGCGAGTTTGTTTTGGGTATTATTGCTGCGGTGTTGATTGCTATTATGATGCGCCAGTTTATGCCCAGGGAGGAGGTGATGGTACCTAAACTTCTGGTTTCTAACAGTGAGAAGGGGGCGGCTTTTATTGATGCTACGGGTGCTCATGCTGGCGCTCTGCTGGGGGATGTCCGCCATGACCCCTTCCAGTCCGGTGGTCTTGAGACGCCTGCCCATGAGCGGGTTGAGGGTGGTGCCATTCACAAGGCCCATCGGGGTGTCCTGTTCATTGACGAGATTAACACCCTCCGGCTGGAGTCCCAGCAGAGCCTTTTAACAGCATTACAGGAAAAAGAGTTCCCCATCACCGGCCAGTCCGAGCGGTCCAGCGGGGCTATGGTTAAGACAGACCCGGTGCCCTGTGATTTCATCATGGTGGCAGCGGGTAACCTGGATGCGCTCCGGGGCATGCACCCGGCGCTTCGCAGCCGTATTAAGGGCTATGGGTATGAGGTTTACATGAGCGAGACCATCCCGGACACCCTGGAAAACCGGAGGAAGCTTGTGAGGTTTGTGGCCCAGGAGATTGTCCGGGACGGCAAGATCCCCCATTTTGACCGGGGCGCGGTGGCAGAGGTCATCCGGGAGGCCCGTAGGAGGGCTGGACGTAAGGGCCACCTCACCCTGAAACTGCGGGACCTGGGCGGCCTGGTGCGGGTTGCCGGTGATATCGCCCGGGCCGAGGGTGCAGAGCTTACCAGGGCCGAGCACGTGCTGGCTGCCAAAAGTATTGCCAGGAGTGTAGAGCAGCAGCTTGCAGACTATTATCTGGAGCGGCGTAGAGATTACAAGATGTTCAAAAATAAAGGGGCTGAAATTGGCAGGGTCAACGGCCTTGCGGTTATGGGCGCCGACTCCGGGATTGTGCTACCCATCATGGCCGAGGTGACACCCACCTACTCCAAGTCAGAGGGACACATAATCGCCACAGGCCAGCTCAAAAAGATAGCCAGAGAGGCTGTCCAGAACGTGTCCGCGCTCATCAAAAAGATTACCGGCCAGGACATCTCCAACATGGACATCCACATCCAGTTCGTGGGAAGCTACGAGGGTGTGGAGGGCGACTCTGCAAGCATCTCCATTGCCACTGCAGTTCTCTCCGCGGTGGAGGGCATACCTGTGGACCAGAGTGTGGCCATGACCGGCTCCCTCTCGGTGCGGGGCGATGTGCTGCCAGTGGGAGGTGTCACCTACAAGATCGAGGCCGCGGCCCAGGCCGGCATCAAAAAGGTCATCATCCCCAAATCCAACCTGGGAGATGTGTTAATCGAGGACTCCTACAAGGACAAGATTGACATCATACCGGTTTCCACCATCGACCAGGTGCTGGAGCACACCCTGGTGGGGAGGAACAAGGAGGGCCTCATAGCGAACCTCAAAAAGCTCGCCTCCCGGACAACATCCTTCAAAATACCAAGTGTCCCCACCTCCACCCCCCTCGCCCAATAAAAGCATGGAGCCAGATTTCTATGACATCCGGACCCTCGAAGCCACAACCAGGAGCATAACCCTGGATAACGGCGAGATTCGAGAGGTTGAGGCAAGCTTCACCTGGGGGGTGTGTGTACGGGCCCTCGTGGACGGATGCTGGGGTGTAGCCACCAACGAAGACCCAGGAAAAACCAGGGAAACCCTCAAGACAGCAGTGAAACTGGCAGAACAGACCAGGGGACACCGAGAGCCATTCAAACTGGCACCCCCCTCCCAGGCCCCCTCTTTTAGTCTGCCGCCTGTCCTGAAGAACCCGGAAGATGTCTCGCTGGAAGAAAAAATAGAGTTTCTAGGAGAGGTAGAGAAAGCTGCAAGACTTGAGAAGATCAAAAACACAACCCTCCTCTACATGGAGAGCCAGTTAAAAGTGGGATACCAATCCTCGGATGGGGCCGACCTCGAGTACACCCTGACCCGCACCGGTTTTGCTGTCTCGGCTGTAGCCATGGAAAACGGGGATTACCAACTGGGACGGGAGTCCAGGTTCGCAATCTCAGGCATGGAAATCTTCGACAGATTCAACGCCCGGGAACTTGCACAGAAGGCGGCCAGGACAGCCCAGGAACTCCTTGAGGCTAAAACCGCAAGAGGTGGCAGTTTCCCAGTCATCCTGGACCCGGAGCTCGCGGGAGTATTCATCCACGAGGCAGTGGGACACGCTGCCGAGGCAGACCACGTGCTGGATGGAATCTCAATCCTGGCAGGCAAAATAAAAGAAAAAGTCGCCTCAAACTGTGTAACAGTCTATGACGACCCAACCCTCCATGAATACGGATACTACCCCTTTGACGATGAGGGCAGCAGCCCAACCAAAACACCAGTGATTAAAAAAGGCATCCTCGAAAACTACCTCCACAGCCGGGAGACCCAGGCGAAACTCGGCGGAAGACCTGGCAACAGCCGCGCCCAGGGCCTCCTGCCACCCCAGCCCAGGATGAGCAACACCTACATTGAAAACGGCAACTCAAGCTTTGAAGAACTCCTGGAAGAGCTTAAAGACGGAATCTACCTCCTAGGCTCCCGGGGCGGCCAGGTCAACCCAGGAGAAGGAGTATTCCAGTTCAACGCCGAGAGAGGATTCCTGGTAGAAAAAGGCGAAATCACCACCCCACTCCGGGACGTCTCCCTCTCAGGAGAGACACTAGACATCCTCCAAAAAATCGAGCTCGTAGGAAACGACCTGGAACTCCACCAGGGGAGATGCGGCAAAAACGGCCAACTCGTACCAGTAAGCGACGGCTCCCCTCACATCCTTGTCTCCAAAGCCCTAGTAGGCGGACGAGGATAAAAAAAGGCGAAGATAGACCTTTCAACTTTTCGTCGCAAGGAGTCCCCTTC
>CAZCCY010000006.1:0-34514 GCA_964497545.1 uncultured Methanosarcinales archaeon
TCCATACCCAAAAATAAAATAAATATTCCTTTAAGATATGAAACTCATAATTTTAGATTAAAGAGTGAAAAATGCTAAACTATAGTTTCAAACTAAAAAGGGTAGCTAGAATTTTTAGAAATTTAAAGGGAGACCTGCTTAAATGATTAGGAAATAAAAAATAGATAAATCAAGAGAGATAGGATGGTATAGTATGAAAAAAAGAATGATATTGTTATTGGCTGTGCTTTTAACTGTGGTAGCCGCTGCAGGTTATCTGGAAACTGCAGGTTATCTGGAAAAGACCTCAACACAGCCGAACTCCAACCAGATGGAAAGTAACAGTCCTTCCAAGGTCCCTCCTGGAGTGTCTGAGCCGAGAGTTAATTCCGAGGGGGGAGTTGAGATAATAGCAGTCTACCAGGGCAACAATATCTTTACCATCGCTCTTAACACCCACTCAGGGTCTCTGGATTACGACCTCAAGGAGTTGGCATACGTACGAGACAACAATGGAAAGATTTACAAGCCCCTTGAATGGGAGGGGGGAACAGGCGGCCACCACCTGAAAGGTCTGCTGAAATTCCCAGAATTCGATGACAAAAACGGGTTTGAACTGGTAGTGAAAGACGTTGCCGGAGTAAAAGAGAGAACCTTCAAATGGTGACACTGCATAGAAATGAAAATCAAAACCTGGTTTGGAGAAATCGAGCCAGAAACAGGAGAGACCACAACCACCTCCAGAGACCCTGAGGTCCTGGCAGAGAGACTGCTGGAACAAACCCACGAAAACCGTGAAGAAATAAAAGAAGAAATCGACCTTAGAAAACTGGCAGAAACAGCAGGAATAAAAGAGGACTACAACCACCTACTCCACCAGACCCTTCTCGGCCTGGCTAAAATGCAGCTTGAAAAGGTGGAATGGGACGAAGAGGTAATCCAGGCTGTCGAGACCCTGGACGGCATAGGCCGGGCAGTGAACCTCCTGACATCCCACCTCCGGGAATGGCAATCCCTCTACCCCAGTCCACCAACACAGCTTAAAACCCTGGAAGAAGACATTAAACGCCTTCAGGAAACCCGAAAGGAAATTGAAAAACGCATAACTGAAAAAATGCAGGAAAACTCCCCCAGGCTCTCCCAGACCGCAGGAGCAGTGCTAGCAGCACGCCTCCTCAGAATTGCAGGCAACTCCCAGAGACTTGCAAGCATGCCAGCCAGCACCATCCAGATTCTCGGAGCCGAAAAAGCCCTCTTCCGCCACCTCAAAGGCAAAGCCCCCTCCCCCAAACACGGAATAATCTACCAGCATCCTGAAATCCACCGAAGCCCGCCAGAGGAACGAGGAAGAAAAGCAAGAAAACTAGCCTGCAAAATAGCCCTGGCATCAAGAATAGACCACTACCGCAAGAATAGTTGAAGCCCCCAAAATATATATGTAGGGTATAAAAGGTTAGTTTAGTAGGGTTACGGTTACCTCTGTTCCTGCCTTGTATCCTTCGATGTCTGGGGGTATGGTAATGTAGCCTGTTGCCTGTGTTACCGAGCTTAGTATTCCTGCTCCTCTGGTCATGAGGGGATAGGCTTTGCCGTTTTTTATTTTTACCCTGAGATAGGTTTCGTAGCCTGGGTGGGAGGCTGCTTTTTCTGCCAGGGTGGCTTTTATTTCCCTTTTTGTCTCGGGTAGGTGTGCAAGTTTTAGCAGGACTGGTTTTGCAAAGTTCAGGAGGGCTGTGAGACAGGCTACCGGGTATCCGGGGAGGCAGATTACCGGTGTATCCCTGATTATAGCAAGTGCTGTGGGTTTGCCTGGGCTCATCTGGATGCCGTGGATGAAGCAGCTGGCAAGGCTTCCCACTACTTTTGCTGCATAGTCCCGTTTTCCTACCGAGGTCCCGCCACAGATTAGGAGGAGGTCTGAATTGTCCAGGTTTTCCTGGATGGCCTGCTCCAGGAGGGTGGGGTTGTCTTTAATTATTTCTTTGAGGTGGGGCTCACCCCCCCATTTTTTGGTGTAGAGGGCTGCCATGAGTCCGTTTGTCTCTCTGATTTTGCCTGGGGGGAGGCTGCCTTTTTGTCCGCGTGGGATTAGTTCATTGCCGGTGGGAATTATTGTGACCCTGGGTTTTTTGAACACCTCGATTTCCTCTATTTCCAGGGATGCCAGGAGCGCTATGTCGCAGGGTCGTAGCAGGTGTCCTTTTTCCAGTACGGTTTCGCCTTTTTTCACGTCTTCACCCTTTGTTCCTATGTTTTTCAGGGGGTGGAGCTGGGCTCTGACCTCTACGATGCCCTCTGAGAGCTGGGTGTCTTCGAGCATCACCACAGCGTCAGCCCCCTCCGGGATGGGAGAGCCTGTGTGGACCTGGACACAGCTTCCTTCCCGGATGGTGTCTGAGAGTTCCAGGAAGACTGGCGAGTCTGGTGTTGCACCCAGGGTGTCTTGGGCGCGGAGGGCGTAGCCATCCATGGCAGCCCGATGGTAATGCGGGAGGTCCAGGTTGGCCTGGATGGACCGGGCCAGCACCCTTTCCACCCCGTTTTCGAGGGGGATTTCCTCGGATGACTGGATGGGTTTGATCTCCTGGAGGAGGGTTTTTTTTGCGTTTTCCACGGTTTCAAGTTCTCTGAAAATCAAAGTTTTCAGCCACCTGAGACCGGCGGGAATATGGCAACCTCCTCTTCTCCTGCTAGCGGTGTTTCCAGCCCTTTTAATTCATGGATGCTAACACCATCCACAAAAATGTTAATGTAAGGCTGGAGTTCTCCACTGGAATCCTTGAAAAGGAGCTTTTTAACGCCTGGAAACAGCCTTGTAAGATTTGACAGTAATTCTTTCACGTTATCCCCCTGTAGGGTTACCTCCCGCGCCCCAACCTCCTCACGAAAATTCGCAAAAAGTCTGACTTTTGGCATGACACCCCCTTTTAAGCAGCAGACCACTGCATAATTTTTTCGCCCCCCCTCCAGGCCAGAAGTAATTTTTATCGTGGTAGGGGTTACAAGTGAAGGGTAAAAATTTAAAGTAAAGAAGAAGAGGTGTCTTTAATGGAGGGCAGAGGATTTTGAATCTTTTAGATGCTATTGAAAAAAGGGCTGCAGAGAGCCAGGCTCGTGTCGCTATAGGAGTGGGGAGGGCTGATGAGAGGCTTGTTAAAAGTGCGCTTCTTGCCCGGGTGAAAGAAGTTGTGCTTGTGGTTAATAAAAGAGAGGAGATGGGGGTTAGAGGGATGCTGGAGGCATTGAGCCGTGTGGGGTCCAGTATGGGCTGCGTGGAGGTTTCTGGTGTTGATGACCCCTCCAGGGCTCTGGTGGCGATGCTTGCCAGGGGGGAGGTGGATGGGTGTGTGCGGGGTAACCTGTCTGCTGGCAGGACGCTAGGAGGTTTGAAAAAGGTGTTTGGCCTGGAGAAGCTTTATCGGGCTGCTCTTCTCGAGACACCCTCTGGCGGGGAGTTCCTGTTAGCACCTGTAGGGATAGATGAGGGTGTGAGTCTGGCTGAGAGGCTTGAGTTCATCCGGCTTGGAACAGGGCTGCTGGCAGACTTTGGTGTCAGGGCCAGGCTTGCTGTTCTTTCGGGTGGCAGGCTTGAGGATGTGGGACGGGACCCAGGGGTGGACCGGAGTCTTGCTGAGGCTGATTTCCTTGTGAACCGGGCCAGGGAGAGGGGGATTCCTGCCATCCATCCTGGTATTCTCATTGAAGAGGCTGTAAAAAATGCTAATTTCATCCTTGCACCGGATGGTGTGAACGGCAACCTGATTTTCCGCACCCTCACCCTGGTCGGTGGGGGTAAAGGCCACGGTGCACCCCTGCTGAACCAGCAGATTGTGTTTGTGGACACCTCCCGGGCCAAAAGCGACTACACCACAGCCATAATGCTGGCAGCAGCCCTCACAGGGATAAAACAACCCGATTAAACCTCTATTTTTCCCAATTAAACCTTTTCTAAAGGTTTACCTGGAAAGGGGAGAGGGTGATGGAGAGAAGCCCCAACAGGAAGACCACCACCCCTAGAAGCATCCTGCCCCGATCCAGGGGTATTGTGTCTTCCAGTGGTGGAGGGTGGCCTGCAGCCGAGAAAAAAGAGAGAAAGATTCCCAGGAAAATCCATACCGAGCCGATCTGATGGAGGACATAGGTGACAAAAACTCCAAGGCCAAGCAGCAGGAAGGGGACTACCCTGGAGACCCTGGACGCCCTGGGTCCGAGCATGGCCCGCAGGACATGGCCTCCGTCAAGCTGGCCTGCAGGAATCAGGTTCACCGCGGTGACAAGCATTCCCACCCAGCCCGCAAAGGCCACCGGGTGGAGAGCCTCCCCCCGGACTGGAAACAGAAACGTGAGAAACTCAAAGAGAGGTGGAAGCTGCAGGATAATCACATCTTCTGCGGCAGGATGGTGGGGGAAGCTGACCGGAGGCAGAGACAGGCCGATTGCAGCCACCACCAGAGAGACCAGGAGCCCTACCAGGGGCCCGGCGATTCCCACATCGAATAGCACCTTCCGGCTGGGAATAGGCCCCTCATGTTTTATCACCGCGCCCATGGTCCCGATAGGGGGAAACGGCACCGGAATAAAATAAGGGAGACTTGTCTGCATCCCGTGGCGTCGGGCGACCAGGTAATGGCCTAGCTCATGAGAGCCGAGAACCGTCATAATGGCAAGCGTAAAAGGAAGACCCTTAAAAACATCCATGGGGGCTGTGAGGGGGCTGCCACCAAACATGAAGGACCCCATGAACATGGTGGTAAAAACCGTGGCAACAAAAAGAGCAAGGTTGATCCAGACCCGCCTCTTCTTGAAAGGGTGAGAAGGCGAGACCACCAGCATGTGCTCGCCCAGCTCCTTTCTCAGTGAGACTTCAAACCCCCTCTCCAGGAAAAAAGGTCTGAGGAACCCCTCAATCTCCGCTTCCCCCGCAACCGGGATACCATAAAAATAGAAGGTGTCTCCCTGTCTGACAATCTCGTAAACCTGAAAGAAACCTTTCATCTCCTTCAAAACAGACTCAAGTTCCCTCTCAAGTCTACCATCAAACCCCAGTCTACCTCACCTCCCCCACACCTTCCTCTTCCTGGAAGAAGTCGAAATTGAAGGAATCAAATATCAAGACCATAATTTTTCTTCTGAGTCTATTACTACCTATCGGCCTGTGTCCACCATCTTGTAGGTGAGGCCCTCTTCTTCTAGGCGTTTTAGGAGGGCTGGGATTTCTGCGTCTACTGCCACCACGAGGGAGGAGAGACCATGGAAGGCTGCCTCGATTACTGACTCTCTGGCTCCGAACATCACGTTGGGTTTGGCTCTGATTTTTTTTAGGGCGATAAGGGCTTCAACGCCCAGTACTGCCAGGTAGGGTTTGCTTTCCACCAGTTTTTTCAGTTTTTCCAGGTCTACCCGCCGGGAGCCGCCCCGATCAATCCTGGGGACTCTTGCAATGGTAACAAGGCCGTGTTCCAGTTCAATCATGCCCTGGAGGTCTGTAACCCCTACATCCTCTCCCGCCTCTGCCGGCTGGACAGTGGTGCCGGTTGCACTTCCATCCCCACTGGTGGTAGCATACAGGAGTCCGTCTTGCATGTGGAGGTAGACCTTCTCATCTTTTTCCAGGGTCTCTTCTGCTATGGCAGGCCATATTGCTGCGCTCTTCACAATCTCCTCGGTCACAAGCCCTGCATATTTTTTGAGCTCTCGGGCCCGCTCCAGCAGCCATTCCACCCCCTCTTTGGTCACACGGTATCTCACCCTCCCCTCGGTGAACAACAGCCCTTCTTTTACCATCTCCTTAACATACTCTGAGACTGCCTGGGGTGTGATCCCGATTTCCCTGGCAATCTCTTTCTGTCTCACGTTGGGCTGGCGGGAGGCAATCTCAACCAGAATCTGGAAGCGGGTGCTCTCTTTTTTGCTCTGCAGTAGAATCATCTTGATGATGGTGTGGCAAGCTCAATCCGCTGGCCCTTAACCACGAGGCGGGGGGATCTCCTGGCAGCACCCCTGATATAGAGGGGGCTCCGATCCAGGACCCGTTGGAGGCCGGTCATGGACTGGTTCCCCCGGGAAACCTCCTGCTCCAACAATTCAATCAGACCCTTGAGTTCATCATCACTTGTAAAAGTAAGTTTGATTAAATCACTGAGGTCAGGCAGGGAACACTGGAAGTTAGCCTGAACTCTGGAATAAGAACTATGATATTCCTTCTCTGGAGTTTTGCCTGGCTCAGGCATCCTCCACTTACTCTCAATAAGACCACTCCTTCTCAGAAGATCCAGGCTTTCAGTTACACTGTAACCCACCACCTCCTCAATTTCCCGCTCGGTCATCCAGCCATCCTGGAGGGTGTCAAAAACCTGTTTATGAACTTTTGACGCAAAAACCCGCAGGAGAGGCACCAGATCCGAAGGGTCATTGATAATCCGGGTCCGCTTACCCATTTTCATCATCTCTCTCATCGTCTCCTATCACCAATCAACCTTCTTTATATGGCTCTCAATTCTATTAAAGATTTGGAAGAAGGAAAAACAAAAATCTCCCACCTGTCGACAGCCAACAAAAAATCACAGTAAAAAAATTCAGCCACTGTAAGGGGTTTCTACATCAAAGCTATTGGTAACCTTAACTCTGCTTTTAAGGATCAATCCAAGCCTCTCATCCAAAGTTTTTAAGGGGGTTGGAAGATGGGTGGGTTGTATGGAAATTACAGGACTATACATTTCTTGCCATTCAATTCTACTGGAGCCAGGCTGTAAGGTGTTGCCAGAGGATGTCGTATCCTAGCCAGGATATTATGAGGAATCTTGTGGTCCGGGAGAGGAATACTGCCAGCCAGTATTTTTTGAGGTCATAGCAGGTGTAGCCGGATGCCAGGCGGAAGGGGTCGAAGGGGAGGGGTGTGAGTCCGCTGATGAGGAGCCAGAAAAATGCCTGCATTTTGAATTTGTCAAGATATGGGTGGAGTTTCCAGTAGAGTCTTCCTTTGTGCGGGATTTTGGTGCCTAGGTAGTAGTCGAAGGTGGCTCCCAGTGTGTTTCCGAGGCCGCCTACGATTGCTACTGCGAAGATGTTATGGTTGGGGGTCATGGCAGCCACTGCCAGGTCGCTGGGCAGGGGGATGAGGGTGCTTGAGGCTGTCATGAAAACAAAGTAGTTTAGCCAGGAGTTAATACCGGTACGATAGAGGAATGCCAGCAGAAGTACAACCTCTACCCCCACCGCCTGCTGCTGCCGGAAATACCTCTGAATGTCTCTGGGATGGAAACCCTCGAGGTCCTTGTAGAAGGCGAGGGAATAATTTTTGGGTTTGAAGGGGTAGAGGAGTCTCACACCCCGGTTTCCTGCAAACTCGAGCAGACTGTTTGAAACAAGAACTGCTAGACCAAGGAGGGGGTAGGGTGTAAACAGGCCGGGGAGGGCGAACACCAGGGCAAACACCGGGGCGAAAAAGACCCTTGTCCGGGTGAGCCTTGCAAGGATGTAGGGCAAAGCCAGGAAAGCCAGCGCAGCAAGATAGATTTGGAGGCTGTGGCCAAAAAGGGTGGAAATTAGAAGGGCCAGTAAAACATTGCCTGCAAACATCTTTCTTAGTCCATCCCCCTATCCTCTGCCTCCCTGTCCAGATAGCTTCTGATCAGACCATAAACTTCGTCTGTAGTTCTGACCTCCACTTTTTTGTTCAAAACCAGGGGTACCCACATGTGTCCCTGGAGGGGTGAGCCATGAGAGGCATGATGCTCTGGGAACTCTAGCACCCGCAGGTCAAACCCTTCCTCAGCGGTCACAATAAGGTCTCCACACCTGGGACTCTGAAAAATTTCGGTGAACTGGTAGAGCGAGTCAGGATACCTGGTACCCGCTGTGACAGAGAGGCTCTCCTCCCGATTGAGCCAGACACCCTCAAAACCTTCGAGTCCCAGGGGGTCGCCCTGTATGGTCTGGTAGCGGTATCTCTCTCCATGCTGGTAGATTACAGCCTCTCCCCTCTTGTTCTGGACATGAACTCCACTCTCATTTTTTGTGATGAGCAGGTCGATTCCCTGCTGGCCCTGGAGTTTTGATTTTATTTTCCCGAGGTTACCTGGGGTTTCCAGGTAGATGTGGGCCATGGAGTTACCGCTTTCAGCCACAAAAACGTCCTGGCCATTCCTGAAATTGAGGGGATAGCTTCTCACCTTAAGCCCGGTCTTTTTAATCAGCCGCACAAGGTCAATGTGAGTGCTGGTGTCTGTCAGGCCGTGGTCGCTCACAATAGCGAGCAGATAATCTTGGCCTTCCAGGGTCTGGATGAGTTCTCCAAGCTGGCGGTCAAAAGCCCTGTAAGCCTGGAACACCAGGGGATGGTGACAGTGGTTTCGGTGGCTTAACTCGTCCACACCACAAAGCAAGGTGACAATTAAGCGGTACCTCCTCTGGGATGCCAGCTGCCTTGTGAGCTTCATGGCAAGCCGGTCAAACTGAATCCAGGTATTAAAGAGGTGGGAGACACCCTGGCCCCAGGGAGGCAGCCTCAGGTCAGCACCCCGACTAACCGGCTCAAAGACACAGGCAGAGGGGTAAAGTTCAAACAGAGTCGAAACCCCCCGGCTCAGGTCCCGGTTAATACCACGGCCCAAGTGGCTCCAGAGCGAGGTGTAAGCCTGACTCCGACCATGGGGCTCCTGCCACCTGATACCCGGAATATTACAGACACCGGGATGACATCCTGTCAGAAACGGTAGGTGGGCAGGACCAGTGGTACTCGGAAAAACCGAGACAACCCGCTGGTAACACCCCTCCCTCACGAGCTTTGCCAGATTCGGCATAAAACCTATACCTGCAAGGTATTCCAGCAGGTCTGGTCTTGCACCGTCAAGAATCAAAAGCACCGCAAGAGAAGCCATCTAGAGTTTAGAACTAGAATGGAAGGAAATCGGCTTAAAACCTTCCCGACCCGTATTTTTTGGGGGGCACACTACGACGCTGACAGTGGGGGGGTTATTTATCCCCTGAAGTTCATCCTGAAGTGTTGATGGAGGAAATCCGGCTTGTCAGGCCGTGTCTTGATGATCCTAGTAAGTGTATGGCTGAGGGACATCTGGGTGGTAAGGTGGATATTGCCATGCTCTGCACCCTGCTTGAGGGTAAGGTGAGGGAGTTTAAGTGTTCGGTTAAATTGGGGGTTGCGAGGTTTGAGATGGATGGTAGGGGTGTGATGGTTTATCGGAGTGGGAGAATTGACATCCGGCGGGTAGGAGACCTTGAAGAGGCTAGCCGGGTTATCAGGAAGGTTCGGGCGATGTTGGGTGAGGCTGTCAGCGGTAGCTCCGTCTAGACGCCTCGTTAATGCTTCTAACGGTGCTGGATACTGCTTCAATCTTTTTTTCCAGGTTTTCTTCCACGCTTTTAAGACTTACCCGGTAGAACCTCTCCCGGGATTCGAGGGCTGCCTCGATGTTCTGGATTCTCGTTTCCACAGATATCAGCATGGCGGCAAGGGAGCCTACCAGCACAACCGCGGATAAAATTATAACCCCATCAGTATTCCCCAATCGGGATAGCCACTGGTTGGTAAGTATCAAAGCAGATAGCATCATCAGTCCCGCAAAACCTAGTTCTTTTATGTCCATCTTCCATCTCACCTTCCGGTTGTCTGGTCACCGATCTTTTATGAACGTAGTTAAGATATATATAGATATGTATTTTGAGGCGGAGAAAATGTCAGCTTTGTTCTGTTTCAATGGTAACGGTTTTGGTCCCCCGGTGTAGTGAGACTCTGCCGGTTCTCACCATCTCTTTTATTCCGTAGTGTTCCAGGAGTTTTTCCATGGCTTTGATTTTGTCTTCTATGCCTGTTATCTCTATTACCAGGGATTCCAGGCCCACGTCTACTATTTTTGCCCGGAAGACGTTCACAATCTCCATTATCTCGCTGCGGGTCTGGGGTGTGGTTTTGACTTTGATGAGGGCGAGCTCCCGGTACACGCTTTCCTGGGATTTCAGGTCGCTGATGCGGATTACATCTACCAGCTTGTTTAGCTGTTTTATCACCTGTTCCAGTACCCTGTCGTCTCCTGTCACCACGATGGTCATCCGCGAGACATCAGGGTTCTCGGTGACACCCACTGCCAGGCTCTCAATGTTGTAGCCCCGCCGGCTGAAAAGACCTGCAACCCGGGTCAGAACACCGGGTTTGTTTTCAACGAGAACTGCTAGTGTATGCTTCATCCCAATTTTTCTCCTATTTAGCTTAGGTCCAGGATTTCGTGGAGCGCTGCCCCCGCGGGGACCATGGGGGATACGTTCTCCTCCTGGGCGACAATGAAGTCTATTACCACTGGTTTCTCGGCTGCCACAGCCTCCTCAATAGCAGGTGCCACCTCCCCTGGTTTTGTCACTCGCAGTCCCAGTGCCCCGTAGGCTTCTGCCAGTTTCACGAAGTCCACGCTGCCAATGAGACAGGTCTCGCTGTAGCGGCGGTTAAAGAAGAGTTCCTGCCACTGGCGCACCATGCCCAGGAACCCGTTGTTGAGTATGGCTACAATCACCTGTATGTCCTCCTGTACCACGGTGGCAAGTTCCTGGGAGTTCATCTGGAAGGAGCCGTCCCCTGCAATGTCAATCACGGTGGCATCCGGACAGCCAATTTTAACACCCATCGAGGCAGGGAACCCGTAGCCCATGGTGCCAAGACCGCCAGAAGAAATAAATGTCCGGGGACGCTTGAACTTGAAGTACTGGGCAGCCCACATCTGGTTCTGACCAACCTCGGTGACAATGATAGCATCCGGGCACACCCGGCATATCTCCTCCACCACAAACTGGGGCTGAAGCCCCTCGTTTTTCCGGTAGGTCAACGGGAACTCACGCTTCCAGGCTTCAATCTTTTTAAGCCAAGCCTGGCTGCGAGTCTGACCGGTTTTAACATACCGCAGGAGAGACCTCAGCACTTCTCTGGAGTCCCCTACAATGGAGACGTCCACCCTGACATTTTTACCTATCTCCGCGGGGTCAATATCAATATGAATTATCCGGGCGTTGGGTGCGAACTCCGAGATTTTACCTGTAACACGATCATCAAACCTGGCACCAATAGCAACCAGAAGGTCTGCCTCCTGGATGGCATAGTTAGCATATTTGGTACCATGCATACCCGGCATTCCCAGGGAGAGAGGATGCTCAACCGGGAAAGAGCTTATCCCCATGAGGGTGGTGGTAACCGGCGCCATCACAGTCTCAGCCAACTCCAGAAGCTCCCGGCTTGCATCCAGCACCCCACCACCCACATAGAGGACCGGCCGCTCAGCCTCCAGGAGGGCTTTAGCCGCCCTTTTAACCATCTCCTCATCTATGCTGGTAGGGGGATGGTATCCCCGCAGCCTGGCCTCCCGGGGGTGCTGATATTCGATCATCTCGGTCTGAATGTCCTTGGGAAGATCGATAAGAACCGGCCCAGGTCTACCGGTCGAGGCAATGTAAAACGCCTCCTTCACAACCCTCGGGATATCCCCGGGTTCCTGCACCAGATAGTTATGCTTGGTAATGGGAAGAGTTATACCTGTAATATCCGCCTCCTGGAACGCATCATTCCCCAGGAGGCTGCGGGGCACCTGGCCGGTGAGGGCAACAACCGGCACCGAGTCCATATATGCCGTAGCAATCCCGGTGACAAGATTGGTGGCACCCGGCCCAGAGGTGGCAAGACACACACCCACCCTCCCGGTAGCCCTAGCATAACCGTCAGCAGCATGGGCAGCAGCCTGCTCATGCCTCACCAGGATATGCCTGATATCAGAATCATACAGCTCATCATATATGGGGAGCACTGCACCCCCTGGATAGCCGAAGATGACCTCTGTCCCCTCAGCCATAAGAGATTTAATTAAAGCCCTAGCACCCGGTATCTTCTCCAAAGCCTATCACCCAGAAATTTGGAGACCCAAATAACGGGAGCATATTAGAAATAATTATCGTGAAAAAAAGAGACATGGTCGTAAGCCCATCTCTACTCCTGTTATGCCTTGCTCGCCATCGCCTCCCAAAGACTTTATATAGCTATAGCGGTATTGAGTCTGAGTTCGTAGATTGTAGTCGATAATTGTCGGGTCTGATGAATGCCTGGGCCAATCGTTGTATGCCCGTGTATGGCAGTAGTCAGGTTCTGTTGTTTGAGACTGTAGCTTCCTAATGGAGGAATAGAGAATTGCCAACTATACACAGGCCTAGAAGAGGTTCTCTTGCTTACAGTCCCCGGAAGCGGGCTAAATCCGAGGTTCCCAGGGTCAGGTCCTTTCCGGGGGTTGAAAGAGAGGAGCCCAGGTTTCTGGGTTTTGCTGGTTACAAGGCTGGCATGACCCATGTTTTAATGGTGGACGACCGGCCGAACAGCCTTACCAGTGGCATGGAGGTTTCGGTGCCGGTGACAGTACTTGAGACGCCTCCCATGAAGGTTGCAGCCCTCCGAGTCTACAGTGGAGGGGATGTGCTGGGGGAGGCTTGGGCTGATGACCTGGAAGCTGGCCTGGAAAAACATGTTACCAAGTCTGTCAAAAAAAGGGGTTCGCTCTCCAAATGTCAGGAACTGGTGGAGAATGGTAAAGCCACAGATGTCCGGGGTATTGTTTACACGCTCCCTGACCGGGTGAGCGGGGTTCCCAAGAAGGAGTCTGAGTTGATGGAGTGTGGTGTGGCTGGCAGCCTCTCTGCCAGGTTTGAATATCTCACTTCGATGCTTGGAAAGTCTTTTGAAATCAAGGATGTGTTCGGGAATGGAGACCTGGTGGATGTAACCGCGGTTACCAAGGGTAAGGGCACCCAGGGCCCGGTTAAGAGGTGGGGGATCCAGCTAATGAAGTCTAAGCACTCCAGACAGGGGAGCCTGAGGCAGATTGGCAACCTGGGCCCCTGGCGGCCGGCCCACGTGAGCTGGCGGGTGCCCCAGCTTGGTCAGACTGGATACCAGCAGCGGACCGAGTTCAACAAGCAGATTCTGAAAATCGGCGAGGATGGAGGGGAGGTCACACCTACCGGCGGCTTCCTCCACTATGGTGTTGTCCGCAATGGCTATGCCCTGGTCAAGGGTAGTGTGCCAGGACCGGTTAAACGGCTGGTAAGACTCAGGCATGCCATCCGCCCCAAACCAGGGTTCAAGCCCCGGGAGCCGTCCATTTCTTATATCAGCTTGGAGTCAAAACAGGGGTTATAGAAATATGAAGGCTAATTTGATTGATCTGTCAGGCAGCATCCTAGAAGAAATCGACCTGCCCCCTGTGTTCGAGGAAGAATACCGGCCTGATCTCATCAAGAGGGCTGTGCTCTCGCTCCAGGCTTCGAGACGCCAGCCCTATGGGGCGAGCAGGTATGCTGGCATAATGGCCTCGGTCGAAAGCTGGGGGCCAGGTAGAGCCGTCTCCCGGGTGCCAAGGCTCAAGGGGGGCAGACGGGCAGCCCACATACCCGGTGCTGTCAAGGGCAGGCGTGCACACCCCCCCAAGCCTGAGAAGGACTACACCAGGAAGATTAACAGCAGGGAGCGAAACCTGGCTATCCGCTCTGCCATTGCAGCTACAGCAAACCCGGAGCTCGTCCGGGGGAGGGGGCACAAATTCCAGTGCAATCTCCCGGTTATTGTTGACGATGCCCTAGACGGCCTCGCTAGGACCAAGGATGTTGTAGGCTTTCTCCAGGCCGCCGGTCTCTGGGAAGACGTGATGCGGATTAAAAAGCGGATCCGGGCTGGCAAGGGTAAAATGCGGGGGAGGAAGTACAAACAGGGTAAAAGCATTCTCATTGTCACAGCCGACAAGAGCGAGGTACACCGGGGGGGTAGTAACATCCCGGGAGTGGACGTGGTGGATGTTGCAAGTTTGAATGCTGAACTCCTGGCACCTGGCACCCATGCTGGCAGGCTGACAATCTGGACCCAGGGTGCTGTCAAGAAACTGGAGGAGAGATATATATGATTATCAAACATCCCCTGGTAAGCGAGAAAGCGGTTTTCCAGGCTGAAAATGAAAACAAATTCTATTTCATTGTGGACAGGAATGCCAGGCGGGACCAGGTGAAAAGAGAAGTTGAAAGGCTCTACAAGCTAGAGGTTAAAAAGGTGAATATCATGCTCAGCCCGCTTGGAGAGAAGAAAGCCATCGTGACATTTGAGAAGAAAGATGCTGCCACTGAACTGGCAGGTAGAATAGGAGTGTTCTAAAATATGGGTCATAGAATTATCTCCCAGAACCGGGGCAGGGGCACGCCCACCTACCGGGCCCCATCCCACAGGTACAAGGCTGAGCTGGTCCACCCCAAGACCGACCCAGGCGAGACAGTACGGGGCAAGGTAGTCGAGATAATCCACGACCCGGCACGGTCAGCACCTGTAGCCCGGGTTGCGTTTGAGAACCGGGAGGAGAGGCTGATATTGATACCGGAAGGGATTGGAGTTGGAGAGGAGATTGCCTGCGGGATATCCGCGGAGGTGAAACCGGGCAACACTCTTTATCTCTCTGAGATTCCGGAGGGGATGCCCATCTGCAACATTGAGGCAAGACCCGGCTCAGGGGGCCAGTTCGCCCGGGCGAGCGGTGTTTACGCCATCCTGGTAGCTCATGATGCTAAAAAGACGGTGGTACAGCTTCCAAGCGGTGAGATGAAATGGCTTAACCCGAGGTGTCGGGCTACCATTGGGGTGGTTGCAGGGGGTGGCAGGACCGAGAAGCCTTTTGTCAAGGCAGGTAAAAAGTACCACAAGCTAAAGTCCAGGGCTGCTAAATATCCCAGGACCAGCGGTGTGGCTATGAACGCTGTAGACCACCCGTTTGGAGGTGGAGGCTGGCAGCATCCTGGGAGGCCGAAGACTGTGAGCAGGGGAGCGCCGCCCGGCAGAAAAGTTGGCTCCATTGCAGCCCGCAGGACAGGTAAGAGGTGAAAATTTTTTATGGCGAAAAAGAAGAGCACCAGGACGCCCAGAAGAAAGGCCGAGTTCACCTATCGCGGCAAGACCCTGGATGAACTCCGGAGCATGGACCTGGAGAGCTTTGCTATGCTCCTGCCAGCACGGCAGCGGAGAAGCATAAAACGGAGCTTTACCGAGGAACAGAAGAAGTTCCTCCAGAAGTTCCGGGCCAAGCCAGATAAGGTTATCAGAACCCACCTGCGGGACATGATAATACTGCCAGAGATGGTGGGCCGGAAACTCGGGATCCACAATGGAAAAGAGTTCGTCCAGATTGAGGTGATGCCTGAGATGATTGGCCGGTATTTCGGCGAGTTCGCGCTCACTCGCAAGAAGGTGACACATGGCTCTGCAGGTATTGGCGCTACCAAGTCCAGTAAATTCATACCTCTGAAGTGATAAAATATGAAGATAGCATACTCAGCCAAGGTCGACCCGGAGACCACTGCCCGATGTAGGGGGAAGGAACTTCACATCTCTCCCAAGCATGCCAGGGAAATATGCTGTAGCATCAAGGGGATGCCGTTACCCAAAGCCAGGGCTTTCCTGGAGGATGTTAAATCTCTGAAAAAGCCTGTGCCTTTCAAGCGGTTCAACTCGAATATAGGTCACAAGAAAAACATGATGGCTGGGCGTTATCCCCAGAAGGCGGCTGGAGAGTTTCTCCGCCTTCTCACTAACCTTGAGAGTAACGCCCAGTACAAGGGGTTGGACCCGGAGGAGATGAAGATAATTCATGCCTCCACATGTAAGGGTCATACCTTCCGGGGCCTCTTCGCCAAGTCCCATGGTAGGGGCGCCCTTAAAAGAGGTGAGACTGTGAATGTCGAAATTATTGCGGAGGAGGCCTAGAAATTCATGGGTATAGAGCGTAAATTCGTTAGGAACAATCTGGACATGGCCATGATGACCGAGTACTTTGCAAAGCAGATTACAAGGTCAGGCTATGGTGGTATTGACATTAACCGCACTCCCATGGGAACCCAGATAACAGTCTATGCGGAGAAGCCGGGGATAATAATCGGCAAGGGAGGGCGAACCATCCGCAAGCTCACACAGGACGTGGAGACAAAATTCAGCATGGACAACCCCCAGATTGATGTTAAAGAGGTGCCGGTTCCAGAGCTTAATGCCCAGATGATGGCCTACCGGCTTGCCAGTGCCATTGAAAGAGGCTGGTACTTCCGTAAAGCTGGCCACAACATGCTCAGACAGATAATGGAGAAGGGAGCGCTGGGATGCGAAATTGTTCTTTCCGGGAAATTGACCGGCCCCCGCTCCAGGGTTGAAAAGTTTGTAGACGGTAACATCCTCCACTCAGGCAAACCCTACGAAGAACTTGTAGAGAAGGGCTTCTCGGTTGCTGTAAAGAAGCTTGGAGTCATCGGATGCCAGGTGAAAATCATACCCCCAGGCGTGGAACTGCCCGGAAGGTTTGAAATAACCGAAAAAGAAAAACCCGAACCAGAAGAAGAGAAATCAGAAGAAGAGAAAAAAGAGAGCATTGAAGAGATAATCGAGAAATCCGAAGGAGAACCAGTCCCAACAGAGGAAGAAACCCAGAAAGAAGAAGGGGAGGGGACAGGAACAGACAAAACAGAGTCAGATTCGGAGTAGATGAAAATGGCGATACTTAGAGCTGGCGAGATACGTAACATGAGCAGGGAAGAGATTGAAGAGGAGCTTGAACGCCTGGAAGAAGAGCTGATCTGGGAGCGGGCTGTTTCCTCGTCAGGAGGCGCTCCTGAGAAGCCTGGCCGGATGCGGGAAATCCGGCGAACCATCGCCAGGATAAAAACCGTCCAGCGGGAAAAACAGGAGGCAGCAAAGTGAACATTACACCCCACAACCTGATATATCACGAGTTAATCGGCCTGGAAGCCGAGGTGGCAGCAAGCACCAATCCCTGCCAGCAGGGGATAAAAGGCAAGGTGGTTGACGAAACAAAGAACATGCTGGTCTTAGAGAACATGGAAGGTAGGGTACTGCGTATTGCCAAGTCTCAGGCATCCTTTGTCTTTAATCTCCCACCCCGGGTGAAGGTGGATGGGAGACTGCTGGCATACCAGCCCTGGGACAGAGTTCAAAATAGATTTAGAAAGAGGATAAAAAGATGACGAGAGACATTGGACTGGACGTCCAGCCTCCAGAGGAAACGTGTGACGATCCCAACTGTCCGTTCCACGGCACCCTGCCGGTCAGGGGCCAGGTATTCAGCGGAATCGTGGTCAAAGACAAGATGACCCGCAGCGTTGTAGTCCGCCGCATACTGGAGCGGGATGTACCGAAATACGAGCGGAGAGAGAAGAGGAAAAGCAGTATAGCCGCCCATAGCCCCCCCTGTCTGAAGGTGAAGGCAGGAGACCGGGTTAAAATCGCTGAATGCCGTCCCCTCAGCAAGACCAAGAGTTTTGTGGTAGTGGAGGTGACAAGGTGAAAGGAATTAAAGCTAAAATCCCTCGTCCCCTCAACAGTTCAGCCAGACTTCCCTGTGCAGACAACACCGGGGCTAGGGTGGTGGAAATAATCTCGGTACTGAAATACCGGGGAGTGAAAAACCGCCATCCCAGGGCAGGTATAGGGGATATGCTTGTGGTGTCGGTTAAGAAGGGGACGCCCCAGATGCGAAAGCAGGTTCTCAAAGCCGTGGTTATACGCCAGAAAAAAGAATTCCGCAGGCCAGACGGCCTGAGAGTGGCGTTCGAGGACAACGCCGCAGTAATAGTGGACGATGAAGGAATACCTAAAGGCACAGAGATAAAAGGCCCGGTAGCCCGGGAAGCTGCAGAGAGGTACTCCAAAATAGCCTCAGCAGCCACCATAATAATATAAAATTGAGGGAAATTTTATGTCCATCCAACCCAGAAAACAGAGAAAAGCAAGGTTAACAGCTCCCCTCCACCAGAGACACAAATACCTGAGCGCGCTTCTCAGCCCTGAGCTAAGAGAAAAATATGGTAAAAGAAACTTCCCGGTCCGCACCGGAGACACCGTCAAAGTCATGCGAGGAGACTACACCGGCCACGAGGGCAAGGTGGAAGGTGTGGACATGAAAAAGCTGAAAATAACCGTGGACGGCGTTATCTCGGTCAAAGCAGACGGCACCGAGGTGCCAAGACCCATTTACCCCAGCCAGGTGATGATAACCAAACTGGAACTCAAAGACGAAAAAAGAGAAGCAGCCCTGGAGAGATAAAAAATGCACCAAAAAAGAATATCAGCACCGCCAAGCTGGCACATCCCCAAGAAGACCCATGTCTGGGCCTCCACACCCAGACCCGGACCCCACTCCAAAGAGCGGAGCATAGCCCTCCTCCACCTGGTACGGGACATGCTAGGACTGGCAGAGACCGGCCGGGAGGCAAGACTTATCATAAACCAGGGGAGCATACTGGTGGACGGCAAAAAGCGTCGGGACCCCAGATTCCCGGTCGGCCTTTTCGATGTGATTTCCATCCCACTGCTCGAGAAACACTACAGACTCCTCCTAGACGCCAAGGGTAGGCTCACTGTTCGCCCCCTCCTCACCGAGACCCCCATGAAACTCTGCAGGATAAACAGCAAGAAAACCCTGAAAGGGGGACGCGTCCAGCTTAACCTCCATGACGGGACAAACATCCTGGGCAGCGATGAATATCGGAGCCACGACTCTCTGATTCTATCCATCCCAGACAAGAAAATCATAAAACATCTGGCATACAAGCCCGGCAGCCTTGTGATGGTGGTGGGAGGCCAGCACTCTGGCGAGACCGGCACCATCAAGGAGATACGTAAAACCCGGAGCAGCGCTCCAAACACAGTATCCATCACCGGTAAATACGAGTTCGAAACCATCGAGGATTACATATTCGTTATAGGAGAGACCGAACCTGAAATCGATATCGGAGGTGAAGAATGACCTCGAATGAAATCCGGACCCCCAGAATCGACAAGGTGACCGTCCACATCGGGGTTGGAGAGAGCGGTGAACGTCTCACCACAGCAGAGAGGCTCCTGGAAACCATAACCGGCCAGAAGCCTGTCCGAGCCAAGGCCAAGAAAACCCTGCCAGAGTTCAAGATTAAGAAGAGAGAGCCTATTGGATGTAAGGTCACCCTCCGGGGTGGACGGGCTGAAAGCTTCCTTAAAACAGCGCTCTCGATTGTGGATAACAGGCTTTCCAGCCGCCAGTTCGACAGCTCTGGCAGTTTCTCTTTCGGGATTGAGGAGCACACCGATTTCCCAGGGATGAAATACGACCCCAACGTCGGCATTTTCGGGATGGATGTGAGTGTTGCCCTGAAAAGGGCGGGATACCGGGTGAAGCGGAGGCGGGTTGAGCGACACCGACTTCCCAACCGCCAGCAGATTAAAAGAGAGGAAGTAATATCTTTTATTAGCGAGAAATACGGGGTGCAAGTATCATGAAAAAGAAGTTTGGAAGAGGGTGTAACGCTTGCAGGAGATGCGGCAGGAAACAGGGACTGGTCCGCAAGTACGGAATCTACCTCTGCAGGCAGTGCTTCCGGGAGATGGCATATAAGATGGGATTCGAGAAAAACTCTTGAGGTGAACCTAGATGAGAACAGACCCCCTTTCAGACGCTCTTTCCATCATTAAAAACGCCGAAAAAGCCGGTAAGAGCCAGTGCACCATCAACATTGCCTCAAAGCTCATAGGCAATGTCCTACGGGTGATGAAGGAGAAAGGATACCTGACAGAATTCGAGTACATCGAGGACGGTAAATCTGGCAGCTTCAAGGTCATGCTACACGGCAGAATAAACGACTGCGGAGTGATAAAACCCCGCCACTCTATAGGAAAACGAGAATTCGAGAAATGGGAGAAAAGATACCTCCCCTCCCAGGACTTCGGCTCCCTCATACTCACAACACCACAGGGTGTGATGACCCACACCGAGGCCAGGGAACAGGGACTGGGAGGCCAGCTTCTGGCCTATGTCTATTGAGGTGAAACAGAGATGGAGAAAAAACTAGAGATTCCAGAGAACGTGACAGTAACAAAACAGGGAGACGAAATAGTGGTTAAAGGCCCCCTCGGGGAGCTGAGACGCAGACTCTGGTATCCCTCCATAAACATAGACATCCAGGAAAAAGAGGTTGTTGTCCAGGCAGAGCGAGAAAGGAGGGATGTCCTTGCCATGCTCGGAACTTATGCCTCCCACATCCGGAACATGATTACCGGTGTCACACGGGGCTATGAGTACCGGATGAAAATTGTCTACTCTCACTTCCCCATCCAGGTGAAGGTGGAAGGAAAACGGGTCTCCATAGCCAACTTCCTGGGAGGCAAAAAGCCCAGGTATACTGATATAATCGGTGAGACCCAGGTGAAGGTGAACGGAGACCAGATTATAATTACCGGTATCAACAAGGAGGATGTGGGTCAGACCATGGCTAATATTGAGCAGAAAACCCGGATAAAAGGTTTTGACCCCCGGGTGTTCCAAGATGGAATCTACCTTGTGGAGAAGAAAATAAAATGACTGGGATTTCAAGATACAGGAAAAACAAGCCCAAGTTTAAAAGGCCGGATTCCCACAAAAAGAAGAAGCTCTCCTCTAGCTGGCGGAGGCCACGGGGTCTGCATAACAAGGCCCGCCGCCAGATTAAAGGTAAGGGCCCCCTGGTGAAGATTGGGTACGGCTCCCCCCGGGCTGTAAGAGGTATGCACCCCTCAGGCTGCCAGGAGGTGCTGGTCCACCATCCAGGCGAGCTTGAGGGCATCACTGAGGGTCAGGCTGTGAGAATCGCTCATGTGGGAAAACGGAAACACAGCCTGATAGTGGAACGTGCCCGGGAGCTTGGACTCAAGATTCTGAACCCCAGAAAAGAGTCTGAAAGAGAAGAGTCCGAAGGAGAAGAAGTAGAAGAGGAAGTGGAAGAAGAGGAGACGGGAGAATGAACCTGCGAAACCAGCGGCGGATTGCAGCCAGCATCCTCAAGGTTGGTGTGAACCGGGTCTGGCTTGACCCGGATGAGACCGAGACCATCCAGGAGACCCTGACCAGGGAGGGCATCCGGGAACTAATAGCAGACAATATCATTAAAGCCCGCCCCAAACAGGGTGTGAGCCGGGTGCGGGCCAGGAAGCTCCACGCAGCCCGGGCATACGGCCACCGGAAGGGACATGGCTCCCGGAAGGGGGCTAAAAAGGCGAGGACGCCTCGGAAGGAGGCGTGGATGAAAAAAATCAGGGCACAGCGGCGGAAGCTGCGGGAACTCCGGGACAGCGGTGAGATTGACCCATCCACCTACAGGCGCCTCTACCGCAAGGCTAAGGGTGGAGAATACCGCAGCGTCGCCCATCTTGAAGCTCACATCAAATCAAAGAAGGAATAATAGATGGCAACAGGACCGAGATACAAGGTAGCTTTCCGCAGACGAAGAGAAGGTAAAACAGACTACAGGTTGAGACTTAAACTCCTCATATCCAGGAAGCCGAGGCTTGTAATAAGGAAGACCAGTAGACAGACAAGAATGCAGATAATAGTCCCAAAACCTGAAGGAGATGCGACCCTGGCAGATGCGACCTCGCTGGAACTCAGGAAATACGGTTACAAGGGATCCACCTCGAATGTTCCTGCTGCCTATCTCACCGGCCGCCTGCTGGCAAAAAAAGCCAGCAAGGCCGGGATAACCGGGGCGATTCTGGATATAGGGTTGCATCCCTCCACCAGGGGCTCCCGTCTCTATGCAGCCCTCAAAGGAGCGGTGGACGGCGGCCTGGATGTGCCCCATGACCCTGAGATTTTCCCCTCGGAAGAGAGAATCCGGGGAGAGCACATCCCTGAGGAGCTGGGAGTGGAAGAGGCTCTGAGAAGGCTTGAGGGTGAGTGAAAGACATGGCTAGAAGGGATAAAAAGAAAGGTCAGAGACCGAGGAGACAGGAAGAAGAAGTCGAATGGATACCGCTGACAAGACTTGGAAGACTTGTGAAGGAAGGCGAGGTGACAACCATGGACGAGGCTCTTGCCTCTGGCCTGCCCATCCGGGAGACCGAGATCGTGGACGCCCTACTCCCAGGGCTGGAAGACGAGGTCCTGGAGATTAACATGGTGCAGCGGATGACCGACTCAGGTAGACGGGTTAAATTCCGGGCCACCGTGATTGTGGGTAATGGAGATGGTTACCTGGGCCTGGGTGTGGGGAAAGACGTCCAGGTGGGAGTAGCTATTGGCAAGGCTATTGCAGACGCTAAAAAGAATATCATTAAAATCAGGAGGGGGTGTGGCTCCTGGGAGTGTGGATGCGGCAGCGAGCATACTGTCCCCTTCAAAGTAGAGGGTAAATCATCCTCGGTGAGAATCACGCTCCTGCCCGCGCCCCGGGGGCTTGGAATCGCCTCGGGTGAGACCGCCCGGAAGGTGATGGAGCTAGCCGGAATTAAAGATGTGTGGACCCAGGCCAGGGGCGACACCAGGACCAAGCTCAACTTCGCCCGGGCAACCTACAACGCCCTCTTCCAGACAACCCTCATGAAAGGAGGCTGAAATGTATACCGCGATACGGCTGAGAGGGAGTGTTAATGTCCGACCCAAGATACGGGACACCCTCCGGATGCTCCGTCTCAACCGGATCAACCACTGTGTAGTGCTGGACGAAACACCTCACAACAAGGGGATGATCCAGGTTGTGAAAGACTACATCGCCTGGGGGCATATTAACCCCGAGACCCTGGCCCTGCTGCTGGAAAAACGGGGAGAACTTGAGGGTGGAAAGCCTCTCACCGGGGACTACCTTGCCGAGCACACACCCTACAAGACCATCCGGGAGCTTGCAGAGGCGGTGTGCCGGGGAGATTACAGGCTAAAAGATGTCCCGGGGCTGAAACCTGTCTTCCGTCTCCATCCCCCCAGGAAAGGACACCGGGGCATTAAAAGGACCTACCAGCAGGGTGGGGAGCTGGGATTCCATGGTGAAGACATTAACATTTTAATCAGGAAGATGAGGTAGAAAAATGGGAAAAACCAAGAAATTCCGGGGGTCAAGGACGTGCGGTGGAGGCACCCACAAGAACCGACGTGGAGCAGGTAGCAAGGGAGGCACAGGCAGGGCTGGCGGCTGCAAACACCACTTCGTAAAATACCACAAAGACGGTTTTACCTATGGCAGGAAGGGTTTCAAAATCCCGCCCACCAGGCTGCGCCTGCGGGCCAAAAGCATTCTCAACCTTGGCGAGCTCGACGAGCTCATTCCAGAGCTCCTGGAGGCTGGTGCAGCCGAGAAGGTAGAAGAAAAGGTGAAAATCAACATTACAGAACTGGGAGTGGACAAACTCCTGGCCAGGGGGAAGATCACCCGTCCTCTAATTATCACAGGAGGCGAGATAACACCTCGGGCGAGAGCTAAAATCGAGGAAAACGGCGGCATAATAGAGGGGTAAAAGATCATGGGCCTCAAGGACGCCATTGAACCCCTTGTAACAAGGCTCCCAGCGGTCTCCCACCCCACAGGCCATGTCCACTTCAAAAAGAAACTGGGCTGGACCCTAGGGGTCCTGATACTCTACTTCGCCCTGGCAAACGTACCCGTGTTCGGCCTCTCCCCGGAGAGCATAGATCTCTTCGAATTCTACCGGGCATTCTTCGCCGGAGCCTCAGGCTCCCTGATGGCCCTTGGAATCGGCCCCATAGTCACAGCCTCCATCGTCCTCCAGCTCCTGGTAGGAGCCAGCATCATAAAAATGGACCTGAGCGACCCACGGGACCAGGCCATCTTCCAGGGAGTCCAGAAACTCCTGGTCTTCGTAATGATAGCTCTTGAAGCCCTACCCCAGATTTTCGGGGGCTTCATGCTGCCGGACGCCACGGTTGCAGCCCGCTTTGGGGTGACCCTGAGCACAATAAAACTTCTCATATTCCTCCAGATCTGCATCGGCGGGGTGCTAATCCTCTACATGGACGAGGTGGTCTCCAAGTGGGGGATCGGCTCTGGTGTCGGCCTCTTCATCATCGCAGGTATATCCCAGCAGATAATCACCGGCCTCTTCAACTGGAAGATAGAGAGCGGATTCCCCATTGGCCTGATACCCAAGTGGATTTACGTGGCAAGTCCAAGCTCCCCGGTAGGATTACTGGACTACCTGCTAAGTAGAGATGGACTGGTAGATGGTGGAATCCTGGCCCTTATAAGCACCATAGCAATTTTCCTCATAGTGGTCTATGTGGAGTCCACCCGGATAGAAATCCCCCTGGCCCACAGCGCTGTGCGGGGGGCCAGGGGCAGGTTCCCAGTGAAACTCATCTATGCCAGCGTCCTGCCCATGATACTTGTCCGGGCACTGCAGGCAAACATCCAGATGGTCGGACTGATCCTGGACCGGAGAGGGATCAGTTTGCTGGGAGAGTTCGTCCAGAATCAGCCTGTAAACGGCCTGATGTATTATCTCGCCCCCATCCACGGTCCTGGCGACTGGATACCCTCACTGGTGGAAGCCCGTTTCCAGAGTCTAGCCGCGACACCACCTGCAACCTATCAGATATTTCTCCATGTCCTCTCAGATGCGACCATGCTGATTGTGGGTGGCATCATATTCGCCCTCTTCTGGATTGAGACCACAGGCATGGGGGCAAAAAGTGTGGCGGAGAAAATCCACGGTTCAGGCATGCAGGTACCCGGGTTCCGGCGGAGCAGCGGCACCCTGGAACGGGTGATGCAACGGTACATACCCGCGGTCACAGTTATCGGGGGTGCTTTCATCGGCCTTCTCACCCTGATCGCAAGCCTGCTGGGCACCCTGGGTGGTACAAGCGGGACCGGCCTTCTGCTCACGGTGAGTATAATGTACAGGCTCTACGAGGACATCGCCTCAGAACAGGTAATGGAGATGCACCCCATGATAAGAACATTCTTCGGAGAAAAATAGAACAGTAGTGAGGTAAAATATGAACATCGTTCTCCTAGGCCCCCCTGGGGCAGGCAAAGGGACCCAGGCTAAACTCCTGGCAGAGAAATACAATTTAGACCACGTTTCCACAGGCGACATCCTCCGCCAGCACCTCCAGAACGACACACCCCTGGGCAGGAAAGCTAAAAGTTACATCGAACAGGGCGAACTCGTCCCTGACGACCTCCTGGTAGACATGATCCGGGAACGGCTCTCCCAGTCTAAAAACGGCTTCATCCTGGACGGCTATCCCCGGAACCTCAGCCAGGCATCCGACCTGGAGAAGATACTCAACGAACTGGACATGAAACTCGACGCGGTGGTGTCTCTGTCCGTCCCGGATGAAATCCTCGTGGAAAGACTGGGGGGCAGGCGGATGTGCAAATGTGGGGCGAGCTATCACATCCTCTTCAACCCACCCCGGAGGGAGGGGATATGCGATGCCTGCGGTGGAGAACTATACCAGCGGGAAGACGACACAGAAAAGGCCATCAGAAACCGCCTGGAAGTCTACAAACAAAAAACCCAGCCTCTAATTGAATATTACACACGTAAAAACCTCCTCAAAACAATTGACGGCAGTGGGAGCATAGAAGAAATAAACCAGGCAATACAGCGAGGAATTGAAAAGTGAACACCCCAAAAGCTAAATCCAGACCCTCTAAAAGTTTAGCTAAAACCCTGAACACCCTTGCCCTAGGACTTGGACTTTTCATGTTTTTTGGAATCATCATATTCCCCAAAACGCGACAGTCCATAGGCATTGCAATGGGAAAACTCCTTGACCCCCTGCTGACAGCCTTCCCCCTGCATATTGTTCTTTTCCTGCTGGCAGCAGTGACAGCCCTTTATGCCACCCTTATCCAGAAATACACCATGGACTGGAAGACCATGCAACGGGTACAGGAAAAAATGAGGAAATTCCAGCAGGAACTCCGGGAAGCCCAACTCTCCAACAACAAGGGCAAACTCAAAAAACTGGAAGCCCAACAGAGAGAGATGATGGCAGAACAGATGGCCATGACAAAACAGCAGTTCAAACCCATGCTTTATATCAGCATCATCTCCATACCCATTTTCATGTGGGCATACCAGGTCATCCCAAATCCACCCCCAGATGTCTCACTGGAGATGACCTTCCCCTTCTGGGGCACCCACAAACTAAGCGAGACCATCATAGGCGGAATCCCCTACTGGATATACTGGTACTTCATCTCCTCCCTCCCCATAAGCCAGATAATAAGAAAATCCCTTAACATGAGAAGCCTCGGACCAACCACAACCAAAACCACAAAATGATACTCACGATAAGTGGCCCCCCAGGTAGTGGTAAGAGTACTCTCTCCAACCTTCTAGCAGAAAAACTGGGACTCAAAATAATATCCCCTGGCAGCCTGTTCCGGGAGAAGGCAAAAGAGATGGGACTCGGCCTTGCAGAGCTCGGAGAACTCGCAGAAAAAGACCCTGAAATCGACCGGGAGATAGACAGGGCACAGCAGGAAATCGCAAGAAAAGAAGATAACTTGATCCTGGAAGGCAGACTCTCCGGACACCTAATCGATGCGGACCTCAAAATCTGGCTCACAGCCCCCCAACTGGTGAGAGCACAACGGATAGCCCAGCGGGAAAACATACCCCTGGAACAGGCCCTCCAGGAAACCCAGAAACGGGAAGCCAGCGAAAACAAAAGATACCAGAGCTATTACAACCTAGACCTCCAAGACACCACCATATACCACCTAGTCCTGGACACAAGCAAATTCACACCAGAAGCCCTGGCAGAGATAGTCCAGACAGCCCTAAAACACATTTAAAGAGAAGAGTTAAAGAGAAGAGAAATGGACAAACAGATCCCCTCCGAGAGAAAAAGGAGCCTGGTTGTTAAAGCCGAGGAACCCACCCCACCAGAACAGGGATACGGGCACAACCCCTGGGAACAACCGGTGGAAACCCTCCTCCAGCGAGGCATAATAAACCTCGATAAACCCACAGGTCCCACCAGCCACGAGGTCGCAAGCTGGGTGAAAAAAATCCTGGAAATCGACAAGGCCGGCCACAGCGGCACCCTCGACCCAGACGTCAGCGGCCTGCTACCCATACTCCTGGGAGACGGCACCAAAATCGTGAACACACTACTAAACGCCGGCAAAGAATACATCTGCCTCCTCAAACTCCACCAAAAAACCCCCAAAAAAAAGATAAAACAGATAACAGAGGAATTCACCGGAGACATCTACCAGCGGCCACCTCTCAAATCCGCAGTCAAAAGAGAAACCCGAATCCGCACCATCTACTACCTGGAAGTACTGGAAATAGAAGACACAAACGTCCTCCTGCAAATAGGATGCCAGGCCGGAACCTACATCAGGAAACTCTGCCACGACATAGGAGAAGCCCTAGGATGCGGAGCCCACATGCAAGAACTCCGCCGCACCAAAACCGGCTCCTTCCAGGAAGACGAAACCCTCACAAACCTCCACCGCCTAAAAGATGCCTACGTCTACTGGAAAGAAGACCACGACGAAACAGAAATCAGAAAAATTGTTTTTCCGCTTGAGCGGGGACTCGAACACCTCCCCAGAATAATAATCCGAGACACGGCAGTAGACGCAATCTGCCACGGCGCCCCCCTGGCAGTCCCAGGCATACTCCAGCTAGACAGCCAACTCCAGAAAGGAGAACAAACAGCCATCTTCACCCAGAAAGGAGAAGCCGTCGCCCTGGGAGAAACAAACATGACAACCCAGGAAATCCTCGAAAAAGAAACCGGAATAGCAGTAAAAACCACAAGAGTAATAATGAGAGAAAACACCTACCCAAGAGTCTGGAAAACCCACAAATAAAAACCAGAAAAAAGAGGGGTGGGTAAAAGCTATTTATACCTGGAAACGGATAAAGATGAAACTGGAAGATGAGACGGAACAGGAGAACACCCTTCGATTTCCTCGAGGAACTGGAGAAAATAATGGAAGACATCTTCAACGACCCCTCAGTAGTCTACGGCTTCTCCATTGTCAAACGCCCAGGAGAAGAGCCAGAGATAAAAAAGTTCGGCAGCTTCCCTGAAACCACACCGGAAAACGCTCGCAGACCCCTCATCGACCTCCTGGAAACCGAAGACCAAATCCACATCCTGGCAGAAATGCCAGGGGTAGAAAAAGAGGACATCCAACTCCGGATAACACAGAACACCCTGGAAATAAAAACAAAAGGAGAAACAAAATACGCAGAGACAATAGACCTCCCAAGCCCTGTGAAACCCCAACCCAGCAAGGCCACCTACCAAAACGGGATACTGGAAATCCTACTAGAAAAACAACAATAAATGGAAAGATAGATGTTCAGCTGTGGCTGTAGGTTATTACTGTGATGTTGTCCTGTGCGCCTTTTTCCAGTGCGGCTGCTGCCAGGTTTTTGGCTGTCTTTCCCTCTTTTAACACCCTTTTTATTTCTTCGTCTCTCAAGGTGTCGCTGAGACCATCTGAGCAGAGCAGGAGAGTGTCCCCTTTTTTTAGTTCTAGCCTGTAGATGTCTGGCTCTATCTGTTTTTCAAGTCCCAGAGCCTTTGTGATGATGTTGCTTTGAGGGTGTCCGAAGGCATCCTCCGGCCTGATTATCCCCCTATCTACCATCTCCTGGACTAGGGAGTGGTCCCTGGTAACCTGTCTTATCTCATCTCCCTGGATGAGATAGGCCCGGCTATCCCCAATGTTTGCCAGGACTACATTGTCCCTGGAAATTAAAGTTGCAACCAGAGTTGTAGCCATACCATGGTATCTTGGGCTGACCTGAGAGAGGTCTAGGATTCTATTATTGGCTCTGGCACACCCCTCTCTTAACACCATCTCTGGTTTAGAGTCCAACTTGGAGAAAAGTTCTTCTATTGTGTTTTCGAGTTCGAGGATTGCAGTTTTACTTGCTATCTCTCCAGCGGCATGCCCACCCACACCATCTGCAACCGCAATAAGCCATACACTGTCAAAGTTTCTAACGGTAAAAGAATCCTCATTATTCTCTCTTCTACCAGTGGTGGTGTACCTGGAAATCATATACGTCCACCTCTGCGGTACCATCAAAGAGAAGTTCAAAGAACTCTAAGGTTCTCTTTGAATCCACTCTAAATTCCATAAAACCAAACATAATTAAGCTTCTGATTATAAAAAAAGGTATTGCACGGGGAGGTCAAAGAATCGTTGTAAAAAATAAGATACAGGATTGAGAATAAAAAATCCAACACTGATTTCTTCCGGATGGTTTTTATAACATGAAATTTAATGTAGAACAATTAGAGGGGGCAGGGTTGATTCTTGCCTTAAATTGAATAATTGTGGAGGTTTTGGAAATATGGAAGAGGCATGTAGTATCGATGAGCCGTGTCCGTGTGGCTCAGGCAGACCTGCTGTAGAGTGCTGTTGCGTGTTTGACCCGGCAGAGATGATGAAGGTAATGTGGAAAGCCGCGTTCTTTCAGGCCATGAAAGAAGTCCATGTGGAGGTGTTGAAAGAGAAAATAAAAGCGGCATGGGCTGACAAGCTTGATAAATATGGGGACCAGGTGCTGGAGGCCATGGAAGACCACTGGGAGGGTATGCTCAAGCAGTACCATGCCCAGCGGAAGCTTCAGTCTATTGTGGATTCCTGCCTCGCCGAATAAACACCTCACCCCCAAATTTTTTCCAGTGTGGGGTGACTGCCGGGGCTGTGTTAGCTGTGTTTTAACAGCTCTAGCAGGGTTTTCATGAATGCTGGCAGGTCATCTGGATACCTTGATGTGATGAGGTTTCTGTCTTTTACTGCCTCCTGGTCCAGGTAGTTTATGTTTGCCTCTTTTAGCTCGTTGGCTATTCCGGGCCAGCAGGTCGCTTTTCTCCCGGTGAGAAGGCCGGTTGCAACAAGAGTCTGGATGCCGTGGCAGATGGCAGCAACCGGTTTTCCTGCTTCCAGGTAGTGCCTGGCTATTCGCAGGGCTTCAGGATTCTCCCTGAGATTTTGGGGGGCTTTTCCACCAGGTAGAACCAGGAAGTCGTAATCTTCTGGTTTTACTTTTTCCAGTGGGAGGTCTCTTTCAATTTCAAAGCCCTTGATCCCCCGTGGTTTAGGTAGTGGAGCTGTGATGTCTACCTGGATGTTCTCTTCTTTCAGACGGTAGTAAGGGTAGAATAGTTCCAGGTCCTCAAACCCTTCCCCTGTGAGAATTAATGCCCTCATGAGTTTCCACCTCTTTTTTGATTTCACTGCTATTAGTTTGATTGCCTTGAGTTATTATTTTTGGCATTATTTTTGGCGGGGCAGAACCTTTTTAAATGGGGGGAGAGTTATTTGAAATTCAGCCATGTCGTTTAAGAAGACCACGGGACAGAAGGGGAAAAAAGATAACGATTTTGTAGCTTACACTCCCAAGCGATGGAATAATCTTCTCAACCGGGCGCGGGAAGCTGGTGTGAACCTGGAGGATGAGAGTTCAGGCATTGTTTTTGCAGAGATTGAGGATGACGTGGTGCTGGCGTGTCTGAAGATTATTGCCAGGTGGGAGGGGGGTGTGATTTCCACTGGGGATGCCCTGAAGGGGATAGCTGGTATCAGGGATATTGTTCTCGGGGAGGTTGAGCCCTCGGGGGATGAGGTTCTGGATATGATGATTTATTCTTTACAGGTTTCGCTGCGGAGTGTTTTTGCGGCATGTGAATGTTATCTTGAAAAGGATTTTGACACTGATGGGAATGTGAGCGATTTAATATCTGCTGCCTCCAAGGCTGAGTCCTCTGGTGACCTGGGCACGGCTCTGGATTGTGTTGCCCAGATTGGGGCTAAGGTGCTGGCTGGAGAGGAGGTGTCAGAGGACCTGCTGGACGGGGTGGAGGATGGCCTGGTGGCTGAGTGGCTGGACGGCATTGACGCCCTACAGGCAGCCATGGTGGGGGATAACAGCTACCGCCGCGTTGACGAGGACTACGATTTAGACTAAAATGCTGCTGGGCGAACTTTTCGGTGTGGAGGGGGACATATACCTGGTGGAAGATGACTATGCAGGCCAGCGGGAGTTGTCTCGCACCCTGGAGTACCTCCCCCGGGTTCCAGGAGAACTGGATGCTGTTAAACTTGTCTGCAAAGATGGTGGTGGTGGCCTGGCCCTGGCGGTCTGGCAGCCTGAGGGTTTCTGGGCGGTTTTCACAAACATTGTGGCGGTGCAATCCAATACGGTGCAATCCAATACGGTGCAATCCAATAGTGGTGGGGAGTTGTTCCCGGGGCTTGTTAGGAGGTTCCCTGCCAGGGTGCGGGAGGTGACATCTGGGGAGCTTCTGGATGCGGTGCGGGAGTACTACTCCCGGGCTCTGGTGGAGCGGGAGTTCTGTGAGCAGTGCAGCGAGACTGTTGAGCCTTTTGAGATGGTTTATATTAAAAGCCGGATTGAAAGATTGGAAGGGTTTCTGAAAGACCTGGGGATAGCGGGGAGTGTGATGGAGATGTGCTGTGGAAATGGTATGGCCACCCTTGCCCTTCGCAGGCTTGGGATTTCACCCCTTGCTTTTGACAATGACAAGTGCCAGATATGTCAGGGGCTGGAGCAGGGGGCTCTTGAGCCCAGGCGGACCATGGTGCTTGACGCTACTTTGGCTTCGCGTTATTTCCCTGCCCGGAGTTTTGATTGGATTACCGGTTTCATGTTGGGGACAATCTGCAGCTTCAATACCCCTCTCTGGACCAGTATGATGCGGGAGGCAGCCGTTCTCGTGAAAAATGGGGGTTCCCTGCTTTTCACCGTGAACAAGAGAGAGGAAATCGAGGTGCTCCATGGGGCGCTGGAAGAGCTGGGCATCCAGGGAGAGATACTGGACAACCGGGACGAGGGCGGCATCTACGACCAGTGGGTTTATCTTGCAGAAAAAATCTAAAAGTTAAAATATGATATTTGAAAGAAATAAGTTTGCAGGTGCCAGGGATGAGGCTCTCAACTACCACCGCCTGCCCAGACCCGGTAAAATCGAGGTCGTCCCCTCGAAGGCCCTGGAACTCTCGGTGGCCTACACACCAGGTGTCAGTTATCCCTGCCTGGAAATCAAAAGCAACCCTGAAGAAGTCTGGGAGTACACCTGGCGAAGCAACACCATTGCCATTGTCACCGATGGGTCCAGGATTCTGGGCCTGGGAGATATCGGCCCCCTGGCAGGGCTGCCAGTGATGGAAGGAAAAGCCTTCCTCTTCAAACTGCTGGGAGACGTTAACGCGATCCCCCTCTGCCTCCAGGCCAGGGACACCAGCGAGATTGTGGAGACGATGACCCACCTGGAGCCAAGCTTTGGCGGGGTCAACCTGGAAGACATCCGCCATCCCAGGTGTTTCGAGGTGGAAGAAAAACTCACAAAGGCTTTAAGCATACCCATCTTCCACGATGACCAGCACGGCACAGCAGTGGCAGCCCTAGCCGCCCTCCACAACGCCCTCAAAGTTGTAGATAAAAACCTGGCCGAGGTCAAGATTCTTGTGAGCGGTGCAGGTGCAGCAGGTATTGCCATCACCCGGATACTCCTGGCAGCAGGTGCAACCGAGATCACCGTGATGGACAGCCGGGGCGCCATCTACCAGGGCAGAGAAGAAAACATGGACCCCATTAAAACCGAAATATCCGAGAAAACAAACCCCCACGGAGAAAAAGGGGGCATCAGAGAGCTGATTCAGGGAAAAGACGTTTTCATTGGAGTATCAGCCCCCAACATCCTCACACCCCAGATGATAAAATCCATGAACAGGGATGCCATCGTGTTTGCCATGGCAAACCCTGTACCTGAAATCAACCCCCTGGAAGCCAGAAGAGCCGGTGCAAGGGTTGTCGGAAGCGGGAGTAGCGAGTATCCCAACCAGATTAACAATGTCCTTGTCTTCCCCGGCATCTTCCGGGGCCTACTGGACTGCCGGGCCCGGGGCGTCAACGACCAGATCAAACTAGCAGCAGCCCGACAAATCGCAGACCTCATAACCAGGCCAACCGAAGACCTGGTAATCCCACCCGCCCTAGACCTAAGGGTGCCACCCGCGGTAGCAAGGTCAGTAGTAGAGGCAGCCCAAGCCACCCGGATGGCAAGAAAAAGGATAACCAGCACCAGTGATTACGAGGAAAAAGTTAAAGAGAGAATTAAAGTATCCAGAGACAGGTGGAATGAAATATGGAAATCCCCCCACAGTACCGAGGCAAGAAAAACCCCCTGACCGATAACCCTGAAGCTGTGAAGGCAGGCGAGAAAATCTACAAAAACTACGCCTCAGCATGCCACACACCCCAGGGCATCGGCCCCAACTTCGAGGAAAAGGAAACCTGGGACAAAGAAGACGACTACCTCCTATGGAGGATCTCAGAGGGAGTCCCTGGCACAGCCATGCCCCCCTGGAAGAGCACACTAACCGAAGAACAAATCTGGCAGGTAATAGCCTACGGCAGACACCTAGCAGAAAAAAAGCAAAAATAAACAATAATAAGAAGGGGGAAGAGAATAGAGGGCAGATATTTAACCCTCTATTCTCGATGAACCCACTCCCCCAGTACAAAGGGAATGACGCAGCCAACCATTGCACATTTCAGCCATTCCTGCCCAGTTTTTCACACCCTTCTACTTGTCACTCACACCTATTTATCTCATTGTGTGAACGAATAGGAAAAAGTTGCCACTTATTTTTAGCCTGCGTCAACCCCCCTAGTGCCAGCGTTAAACATCCACTGCAAGAAGTTTAGCAACCTATTTATATCGGACACTTAATCTGAATTCCTTGTATGGACGTGAAGCTTAAAATTAAGAAGCGGCTAGAAAGATACCTGGAACTGGACTCTAACGGTATTCGCAGGTATCTGATGGAGCTTCTCATCCAACTTAAAAAATTCACAGTACATACCCTCTACCAGGTCATATCCCAAAGGTTCAAAGTCAGCTATTCCACAGTCGCGGCAATGGTAGGATACATCCACTCCAAACTCGGCCTACTCCACGCCCATAAGGATTCCTACAAGACCCCCACAATCTATTCCTTAAAAGACGAATATGTAGACATAATCAAAACCACTCTTAAAACAACATGACCAATGTTAAAGACGCCCGCCGCACCGCCACAACCATAAAAATAAGGTCAGACTCCTCCTCCCGGATAACCAGATCCCGCAACCCCTATTTCGAGCTGATGAAACGACTCTTCCAGGACGAACAGACAGCCATGCGAGGCCAGAAATTTCTAATGATGGTAGAAGACCGACAGAAAGAAGGCAGACCCATCAAAACAGGGGAATGGGAGGAACTGGTTAAAGAACTAAAGGTCAGCAGATCCTCCTTCTACGCCATGCGCAACAAACTCCTGGGCGCAGGCCTAATCACCACCCGGGGCGGAGAATATAGACTATCAGGCGAATTCAGCAAAGACCTGGCAGACATGTCCAGATGGTGGTGGACAGCAGTACTAGGAAACAAACCCGAAAACCTCTAAATGGACGGTTTTGGATGTCCATGTCTAGAGATAGAATTTTGGGAGTTGTGTATGATGGATGTTAGAGATGGGTTTGTGGGAAAGATGGTTGTAGAGGATGAGATTCGTGATATGTGTACGGTAACGCAGAGGATTACGGTCAGACAATATTAAATTCTATTGGAATGCAGGCCGAGATACCAAAAACAAAATCAGGTAAACATAAAGCCACAGGATACCCAGACATCTATGTAGAAGATGTTGATGGGACACCA
>CAZCCY010000007.1:0-19534 GCA_964497545.1 uncultured Methanosarcinales archaeon
TATTTATGTTAGAAGGATGTGCGGAAAGTGGGATAGTTAGATTTGGACTGGGGTTAGATCTTCCAGTATTCCTCCTGGATTCTCCTGACTTCTTCCACCTGTCTCCTGGCCAAGTTGGAGACCTCTGTTTTTTCCTCTAGATTTCCTTCCAGGTTTTCGTTTAGGGTTTCTATTATTTCGGTTACTGATGATGCTAGGGCTTCAGGGTTGTATCCTCCCTCGAGTGCGAAGACGATTCTGGGCGCCAGTTGTTTTACGATGGCGGTGAGACTTTTGAAATCGGTTACTCTCATCCCTCCCAGGGGGTCCTGGGCATGGCAGTCCTGGCCTGCTGAAACAATAACAAGCTCTGGCCGGAAATCCCTTGCAATGGGGACAAGAACCTCCTGGAATACAAAAAGGTAATCTGCATCCCCACAACCCCCCGGTAGGGGGACGTTCACGTTAAACCCTCTCCCCTCGTTTTCTCCAATTTCGAAGATGCTTCCGGTCCCTGGGTAGTGGGGGTACTGGTGGATGGAGAAATATAGCACATCTGGGTCGTGGTAGAAGGCCTCTTGGGTGCCGTTGCCATGGTGGACGTCCCAGTCCACAATCAGGGTTCTGAGCCTGGAATGTCTTGCTGCAACAGCAACATTGTTGAAGAGACAAAAACCCATCCCACGCCCGGGTAGGGCATGGTGGCCGGGCGGTCGCACAAGGGCGAAGACACTCCTCTCCCGTGAAGCCTCCACCCCGGTTATCACACCTCCAACTGCCAGCCTGGCTGCATGATACGAATAAAAGGAGACCGGAGTGTCAACCTCCAGCGGCACCCCCAGTCTTGCGTGTCTCTCCACCTGTTTAATGTAATCCTCGGTGTGTACGAGGGCTATTTCCTCGATGCCTGCCAGCCTGGGTGTAATAATATCTCCTAGCAGCCCCCTGGCTTCCAGCCGGGCTAGGATGGCTGTGAGCCGCTCCCCTTTTTCGGGATGGTATGGACCGGTATCGTGTTTAAGGTAGTCGGGATGGTACACGATACCGGTCTTCATCTGTATTTCTAGACTAACTTGCTAACTCTCTATTGGTTGTCAGGCTATTTTGTCGCCTGCACCTGGCCCGTAGAGGGCATTGTAGATTTCTTCCACATGGAAGACTGCAGCCGCCCGCCCGGGCAGCTTTCTGGCATCTGCCATCTCCTTTGCCTTGTCGAAGTTAGACCCGCTGGTCTCCAGGGTCACCCTGCCCTTTAACTGGTAGGACTTCTTGCTCTCTGAGTCATAGGCGACCACTGCCATCTGGGGGTTTGCTTCCAGGTTCGCCCGGGTCTTGTTAAAGAAGTTGTCCACAAAGAGTATGGTTTCATCGTCCAGTATCTTCCACATGGTCACAAAAACCACGTTCGGCTTACCATCACCACTGGCAGTGGCAATGGGCAGCGGCTTCTGCTTTTCCACAACTTCTCTCACTTCCTTGGGCATTTTAACCATTTTTTACCACCTCCTCTTTATGCCATCCTCTTTTTACCGCTTTTCGGCTGGAGAGAATAGACCTCCTCGACTTCCACTAGGAGAGCTGCTTTTGCCTGGATTTTCCCTTTAAACCGTTTCTCCACCCGCTCTTTGACGTCCTCAAATAGGGCGCCCTCGCTGATAATCTCTCCTGACCCTTTCAGCATGTATCCCATAGGATAGACAGCGCATCCCAGGGCGACCTTGGAGCCTTTTTTAACATTAGACGCTGTCTTGGAGATGAAGCTCACCGCAATCAACAGTTTATCCTTTTCCAGGGGTTTCACAAAGCAGACCGGGGCAACATGTGGGTTGCCGTCCTCGGTCACCGTAGCAACCCAGACAAGCGGCTTCTCCTTGTCACAATCAGGGTTAGAGAATCTCTCCAACACCTCCGGGGGCATTTCAACCATATTTCCAACCCTCCCTTTTTTATCTGTGTTTAACCTTCTCTGCCAGGTCCTTCCCAAGCCTCTCGCATTCTGCGATATCCTTTTCCGTGGGCTTGTACTGCACCCGCAGGACCGGGTCGATGACCTCGATACCCATAGCCCGCATCTTCTCAGCAATCATCCTGGGAGCCTCACCGCTCCACCCATAAGAGCCGAAAGCAGCTCCCACTTTGCCCTTGACATCAATACTCTGCATCTTGTCCAGAAACTTGTCCAGGGGCTCAAGAACCCGGTAGAAAAAGGTAGAAGAGCCAACAGCAATCCCGTCAGCCTTTTTAACATCATCCAAACTAGCTTCATAAAAGCTTTTAACCTCAACATCCACGTTTTTAGACCGCAAGCCATTAGCAATAGCCTCAGCCATAATCCTGGTATTACCCTGAGTGCTCAAATACAACACAACTACTTTAGCCATAATACTACCACCAACACAACCGTACTACCACTGACAATCAAACAACCAGCAAATTTAGCCAGCCTCAAAACAAAAGCGGTTTTATTTTCTATTAAACCTTTCGGTGGATGTTGCGAACTCCCTCAGAGTGATGCCCCCCTCCTGGTAGCATGTGGTGCCGGCTGGCTCAGGTTTGCAAGGGTTCAGAAGTCTTCAAGTGAGGAAGTTTCTACTGATTAGGAAAAAAATTCTCTCTTTTGCTTTTTAATTCTAAATCAAAACAGGTTTAAAAAATAGCCGCTTAAATCTGAGAATTGTTAAATGTTGCAGATAGGCTTAAGTTGCAAAGAGGTCTATTATAGAAGATGGTGAATATGGAGTCTGTCACGATTAAAATATGGGGCATGGAGTCCCCTCACTGCGAGGAGAGGGTGAGGGAAGCAGTCTCCCAGGTTGAGGGAGTTGACAGTGTGGAGGTGAATCTGGAAGCAGGGGAGGCAAAGGTTTCTTTTGACCCGGAAAACACCTCTATCGAGGAGATAAAAAATGTGATTGAAGCTCTGGGCTACAGGGTTGGCCCACAGGTGGAGCCGGGAGAGGCTACTGGAGCAGGGGTTACTGGCGTGGAGAAGTGCACCCTGGAGATTGGAGGGATGAGCTGTGCCAGCTGTGCCCAGACGATTGAAAAATCCCTCAAATCTGTGGAGGGTGTGAAGGACGCAGCTGTGAACTTTGCAACATCCAAAGCAACAGTGGAATACGACCCCGGTGAAACCGGGCTGCAGGATCTGAAAAAGGCGGTTACAGATGCAGGCTACCGGCTTGTCGGAAACAAGGTTACGCTTAACATCAAGGGGATGAGCTGTGCCAGTTGTGTTCAGAAGGTGGAGAAGGCTCTCCAGGATGTTGAGGGTGTGGTGTCTGCCAGGGTCAACCTGGCGCTTGGCAACGCTGTGGTGGAATACCTCCCCCCTGCCAGTGTAGCTGGGATGATTGAGGCTGTAAAGTCTGTTGGATACACGGCGGAGGAGGCTGTTGGAGATGTTGTGGACCGGGAGAAGGCTGAGCGGGAGGCTGAAATCAGAACCCAGGCGATAAACCTTGCAATTGCACTGCCCTTGGGCGTCATTGTGATGCTTGGGAGCTTCCGTGAGTACTGGATTCTCTCAAGTTTCGTGCCAGAGTTCCTGGCAAACGACTACGTTCTGTTTTTGCTTACCAGTATTGTTGTTTTCGGCCCTGCCCGTCAGTTCTTTGTTAAATCCTACCGGGGTCTGGTTCACGGCTCCACAGACATGAATCTCCTCTATGCCACAGGTATCGGCGCTGCATATGGTCTGAGTACTGCTTCAACCTTCGGGATCGTTGAGATGGGGGTAGACACTACATACTATGAGACCGCGGCACTGCTCACTGCTTTTATCGTGCTGGGGAGATACCTGGAGGCTATCACTCGGGGTAAAACCTCCCAGGCCATACGCAGGCTCATGGGACTCCGCCCCAAAACCGCAAGAGTTCTGGTGGATGGCGTAGAAAAAGAGATACCTATAGAAAAAGTGGTGGTAGGCGATATTCTCCTTGTAAAACCTGGGGAGAAGATACCGGTAGATGGGGTTGTCATTGAGGGCTATTCCTCGGTGGACGAGTCCATGATTACTGGTGAGAGCATCCCGGTAGAAAAGAAGGAGGGAGGAGAGGTAATTGGGGCGACTGTGAACAAGACCGGCTTCCTCAAGATAAGGGCAAGCCGGGTGGGAGAAGACACCGCCCTCTCCCAGATAATCAGCCTGGTGGAACAGGCACAGACCACCAAACTGCCCATACAGCGGATTGCAGACCTGGTGGCAGGCCACTTCATCCTGGCAATCCACATCCTCGCCCTTCTCGCCTTCATTTTCTGGTTCTTCACTGGATACGAGAAATACTACCTCCCCAGCGGTGGAGTGCTTTTCAACGGCCTCATCTCTGTCAAAGTACTCCTGCCACCAGCCGTATTCGCGCTCCTCATCTCCCTGGCAGTCCTGGTAATATCCTGTCCCTGTGCAGTGGGCCTGGCCACACCCTCCGCCATAATGATGGGGACAGGTAAGGCCGCAGAAAACGGGGTGCTAATCAAAACCGGCGAGGCACTCGAACTCTCACAGAAAATCGATACCATAGTCTTCGACAAAACCGGAACCCTCACCAAAGGAGAACCATCCCTCACAGACATAATACTCTCCAACCCCGCTACCTTGCAGGAATTGAGCGAGAACCAGGCCCTCCTCTATGCAGCCATAGCCGAGAAACGGTCAGAACACCCCCTCGGCGAGGCAATTGTAAAAGGAGCGAAAGAACAGGGGCTGGAAGTCCCAGACCCAGAAAACTTCGAGGCAATCCCAGGCCAGGGAATAAAAGCCAGCCACAACGGCACCGAAATCCTCCTGGGAAACCGCCGCCTCATGGAAACCAACAAAATAGAACTCAACGGCCTGGAAGAAAAACTCCAAAAACTGGAAGAAGAGGGTAAAACCGCCATGATACTGGCAGTCAACAGAAAAGCCGCCGCCCTTGTGGCGGTAGCCGACACCCTCAAGGAGAACTCAAAGCAGGCGGTGGAAATACTCCAGAGGATGGGTGTCGAGGTTGTCATGCTCACCGGCGACAACCCGCGAACCGCAAAAGCCATAGCCAGCCAGCTAGGGATAAAAAAAGTACTGGCCGAGGTGCTACCCGCAGACAAAGCCGTTGAGATAAAAAGACTCCAGAATGAAGGGAGAAAAGTCGCCATGGTAGGAGACGGCATCAACGACGCACCCGCCCTAACCCAGGCAGACATCGGGATAGCCCTGGGGAGCGGGACAGACATCGCCATGGAAGCCGGAGAAATCGTGCTGATAAAAGACGACCTGAGAGACGTTGTCACAGCAATAGACATAAGCCGTAAAACCATGAGCAAAATAAAACAGAACCTCTTCTGGGCCTTCATCTACAACAGCATCGGAATCCCCATAGGCGCAGGACTCCTCTACCCAGCATACCATTTCGTGATAAGCCCAGAACTCGCAGCCCTGGCCATGGCCGCAAGCTCAGTCTCAGTAACACTGAGCTCACTGACCATGAAATGGTACAAACCCAAAATAAAATGAGGTGAAAAAAAGATGAGAACAGCAGCAATCTGCACCATAACCGCCCTCACAGTGGCACTAGCCTTCTACCTGACAGCCACACTAGTGGTCCAAGAACCTAGCTACACCCTCCAGGACATATACCTCGGCACAGTCTGGACCTTCATACTAGCCCTCATTATCTCGGCACCCATAATAATACCCAAGCTGAAGAAAAGAGGCACCGGTAGTTAAGCGGATATTGAGCCAGCCTTATATTTCAGCGACCCTCCTTCCTCCTGATTTCCTCAGGTATCAGTTCCTCAGACTTGGTAATCATCCTCACAATGTCAGCCACCACCTCCCGCAGTTCAACCTGAAGAGCATAATATTTCTGGATGTCCTTGGTTTCCACAATTTCCACTGCACAGATTATAAGTTTAATTACAAATTTAACAAGTTCAACAAGTTCTTTGTACTCACCTTCCATCTGCTCAGCTATCTCCCTCACAGCCATTCTGATAACAGGGGTTTCTCCTGACTCCATAGCACCTTTTAAGAATGCCATGACCAGCTCTTTGACCTTATCCTCTCCCAGCCCAGAACCAGCGTCCAGTGCCATTTCGATGAGCTTTGCCCCATTCCCCCTGTTCCCTGCCCTCAACTCATCAAGAGCAAGACGCAGGCAAAGCTCGACAAAGTTTTCAATCAAATTTGGCTCCTGGCCGGTTACTCTGTCTTTTATTTTTTCTATTTCCAGGGTAGCATCAGTCTTTTTATCGAGAGAAATGTAAGCTTCAATTAAAATCAACTCAGCAATAATCTTAGATTGTTCACTGGTCGCCAGGTCTTTTGCTCTCTTTGCTGCATCCAGTGCTTCCTCGTGTCTGCCAAGGATTACTGATACAGCACTTTTTCCCGATAGTGCAATTTCCTCTGTTGGGCTGATTTCTAGAGCCTTGTTAAAGGCTTCCAGTGCTTCCTCATATCTGCCAAGACTTAATAATGCAACCCCTTTCCTTGATAGTGCAAATTCATTCTTTGGATTGATTTCCAGTGCTTTGTTAAAGGCTTCCAGTGCTTCCTTATATCTCCCGAGATGTGTTAATGCAAATCCTTTCAGAGATAGTGCAACTTCATGCTTTGGGTCGATTTCCAATACTTTGTTAAATATTTCGAGTAATTCCTCATACCTCCCGAGAATTGCTAATGTAATCACTTTCCCTAATATTGCAACTTCGTCTGTTGGGTCGATTTCTAGAGTCTTGTCAAAGGCTTCCAGTGCTTCTTCATATTTTTTTTCAGAAAACCGTAGGAATCCCTCGTACAACTCTGCCTTGCCTTCCAGTTTTTTGTTTCTGGTCTGGGCTGCGGTTTCCTTGAGTTTCTGAATTTCATAGGCAGCTTCCTCCAGTTCCCCGTGTTTCAGGAGCTTGAGTATGAGCTTGGGAAGGGCTTCTGCTTTGGATTCGAGAGGTAGGATTTCAGCGTAGTAGCAGAGGTCTCTGAGCATTGTTTTGTCCCCAGCTTCAAGACGTTCAAATTTTATTTTGAAAATCTTCTTCTGTTCTTCAGGGGTATACACGTGTTGCAGGAACTCCAGAAGAATGGATACTCTCTTTCTGCCGAAGGGCTGTCTCATCTCCCTCCAGAGCCTGAAAAGTCTCTCTCTTACTTCGTAGTAGGTATGTCTTCCCCTGGGTCTTGAGAGGACATATCCGTCCCGTTCCAGTCTTCGAAGCTGTGTTGTAACCGTTGGCAGTTCAATCCTGGCTTTTTCTGAGATTTGTTTTGGGGTGAGGGATTCCTCGGAAGAGAGAAGGATGTCAAATATTCTTCTCCGCTGTCCGGTTAAAAGCTGGAATATGTCTTGATAGTAGGGTGTATGCTCATCAATTACCTTGAAAAAAGCCTTCTCTATGCTTTCAAGTTCGTCCCTGGCAATCATTTCATAAAACAGCATTACAAGCCTGGGGCTACCACCAGTTAGACGCGCCAGGCTGTGAATCCTCGGTTTGTATTTTTCAAATTCCTCAAGGAATTTTGTGTTATTTTCGAGTTCGGCTATTTTCTTTATCAATATCTCTGTCTCATTTACTGAAAACTCGCCGAGGTGCTGAATCTGGAAGAAATTATAAAAAGGCTCATCATGGTCAGATATGTATGGAAATATCATCGGTGCCGAGGCCACTACTGAAAAAATGTCATATCTTTGAAAAATTGACCTCAGTTTCTGCAGTTCCTTCGTGTCAAACTGCCTGAAGAGCTCATGCAGGTTTTCCAGGAAGATAACATATGTTTTATCATCCTTTTTTGATATTTGTTTAAGTTTTTCCAGTGCTGCATCCAGGATTTCGTCTTCCTTTTTGAGGGATAAGATATCTGAAGTGTCCTCAGGTTTTTCTTCCAGAATTCTCAGGAAGAGGTCAGATGCACGTAAAACTGAATATTCTTCCTCGGCGAGTTTTATTGGAATCAGTAGCGACCCCAGTTTATTTTTGATTTCATAATATAATAGCATCAGAAAATGGGATTTTCCGATTCCCCTTGGCCCCACTATCAGGTAGTACCTTGGTGTTTTTCTGCTCGCTGCTTTTTCGAGTTCCTTGAACATACTTTTAAGGAGCCCTTCCCTCCCCACAAAGAGTTTTCTCAGGACGTCCTCAGGCATAATTTCTGGTGAATACTTATAAAAAATAATATCACTCGATGTTGCCATAGTAGACCCTCCACCAATCCCTGAGCATCTTAGAGTAGAACTTAAGCCCTTCGCCGGTATCCTCCAGGTAGAAGTCATTGCTGAGGTCTGCTATCAAATCCATGAATTTCTCATAATCATCGATACCTGTTTCCTGCTTGAAAATACCAAATGCTAAATCGACAGGATAATAATCCACGCTGCTGACCTTTCTTAATATGGCTCTCGCAGCTTTTTCCATGTCCGGGTAGAAAATTCTGAGCCTCTGGGAATAATGTTCAAAATAATGTTTCCCCTCACTCCCAAGTATTCGGGAATTATAAATATCTTCGATTAGTTTAATGTTAATCTCTCTACCCCTCAAATCTATTTCCTCATTTATTGCGCTGAGCATTATCGCAATAAAGTATGGTATGTAAGCCTCTCCAATGCATTCCAGTATTTTTTCACCTAAGGATGCTTTATAAGGCCATTCCTCTTCTCTGAAAACCTTTTCAATAACGGCTAATGTCACCTCTTTCTGAAAACCTTCTATCCTAACTCTTTTAAAATCGTTTATGGTGCTGACTCCTCCCACATTTCTCACGACACGGTCTATACTCACCGAACCGCCAACAATAAACCTCAGATTTCTATTTACCTGTCGTAGCTTTCTGAACCAGTGCAAAAACTTCTCTGCCTCTTTTTTGTCAGTTTGGCACATGTTTTTAATGGCGATAGGAAACTCATCAACAATGATGTAGATATCTGATTCTATCTTGCTGAGTATCTCAAAAACCTCTCTGGATTTCCCTGTCCAATCTTCCTTTAAGTCACTCTCTATGTTACTCCTTAGTCTGGCTTTGAGCACAGGTGTTTCAAGCTCTTCTATGTTATCTTTGAACCATTGAGAAACTTTTTTGGAAATAGGAATTATGTGGGTTCTTTTTATTTTTTCATTATCGACCAGTGCCATTATAATTTCAGATAGGAAACGCTGCGGGGTGTCCACATCCTCTACTTCAAGGAAAACACTGATTTTATTCTGGTCTAACAGTTCTTTTTCCAGCCTTCGCATGATTGAAGTCTTTCCAAACCTGCGTGGTGCGATTAGAAGGACGTTATCTTTTTCTAGTGCCTTTAGGATTTGTTCGATTTCTGATTCACGATTAACAAAATCATCCCCTACTGCTGGATTGCCTACTGGTAACATGTTCTTCACCTAACATGAATGTTATATAACATTATTGTTATATAAGCTTTTTTCCTCGCTAAAATAGAGAATCAAAATATTCTTCTGCTCGATAATCTGTTTAAATCCACGAGGAAGTAGAATCTATTCTGCAGGTTATTTATATGTACTATAACCGATTGAGGTAGAAACTATGCTCTAAGTGGATAGGTCTGTAAACTGGGGGCGTAAAGCCTATTTAGTCTGTGGCTTATTAGGGTGCGGTTTTATGAGCCGGATGAAGGAGATTCTGGAAATTCTGGAGTCAAACCCCAGATGCTCTCCAGGTGAGATTGCTTCTCTTGTAGGTGGTTCTGAGGAGGAGATTGCCGCTGTTATCAGGGAGATGGAAGAGAGCGGGATTATCCGTAAGTATAAGACTGTCATTGACTGGGAGCGGGCTGGCGAGGAGTTTGTATACGCCATTATTGAGGTGAAGGTTTCGCTGGAAGATAGGAAGGGCTATGATGCCATTGCGGAGCGAATCGCCCGGTTCCCAGAGGTTAGGTCAGTACGCCTCCTCTCAGGTGACCATGACCTCTCGCTGACGGTCCGGGGTAAATCCATGAAGGATGTGGCTTTTTTTGTGGCTGAGAAAATCGCCCCCCTCCGCCAGGTCCAGGGCACGGTGACTCATTTTGTCCTGAAAACCTATAAGGAGGATGGAGACCTCCTCTTCGAAGGTGAAAAACGAGAGCGGCTTGCCATATCACCATGAGGGACTGGACTGCTAGGCGGGTCCGGGACCTGCCGCCCTCCGGGATTCGGAAGTTCTTCGAACTCGCACAACAGATAGAAGGGCTCATTTCCCTGGGAGTGGGAGAGCCAGATTTTGCCACTCCCTGGCACATCAGGGAGGCATGTATCTACTCGCTGGAACACGGGCATACCTCTTACACTTCCAATCAGGGACTCCTGGAACTACGGGAACACATCTCTAACTACTACAAAAAGTGCTCAGGCCTCGACTACTCCCCTGACACCGAGATTTTGATTACCACTGGTGTGAGCGAGGGTGTCGACCTGGCAATGCGGGCAATAATAGACCCGGGAGACGAGATAATCGTGCCAGAACCATGTTATGTCTCCTACAAGGCATGTGTAAGTTTTGCAGGCGGCAGACCCCTGGTGGTCCCCACCACACCTGAAAACGAGTTCCGCCTCAGGCGAGAACAACTCGAAAAAGTGGTGACAAACCGGACCAAAGCCCTGATTCTAAGCTACCCTAACAATCCTACAGGCGCCATTTTGGAGCGGAAAGACCTGGAGGAAATCGCAGATTTCGCAACAGAACATGATCTCCTGATAATCTCAGACGAGGTCTACGACCAGCTAACCTACAACAATAGCCACACCTCCATAGCCTCACTGCCAGGCATGTGGGAACGCACCATTCTCCTTAACGGCTTCTCCAAGGCATACTCCATGACTGGTCTCCGCCTCGGATACGCCCTCGGTCCACCCGAGCTTATAGGCTGCATGACCAAGATTCACCAGTACACCATGCTCTGCGCCCCGGTTACAGCCCAGATGGGGGCCATAGAAGCCCTGCGAAACGGAGACGGTGAAGTCAGAAAAATGGTGAAAGAATACAACCGCCGCCGCAAGCTCATAGTAAAAGGGCTCAACCGGATAGGACTCCCCTGTTTCGAACCCAAAGGCGCCTTCTACGCCTTCCCCTCCATCAAAAATACAGGTCTTACCTCAGAAGAATTCGCAGAAAAACTGATCACCCACGAAAAAGTAGCAGTAGTACCAGGCAACGTCTTCGGAGCCTGTGGAGAGGGGTTCATAAGGTGTTCCTACGCAGCATCCCAGGAAGAAATAAAAGAAGCCCTGGAACGAACAGAACGATTCCTGGGAAAACTGTAAAAATTGTATGGAGCCGAGCTTAGCGATTGAAAGTTGAGATTAAATATTTTATAAATAAAACAAAAACCTTAAATCTAAAGTTGTTTTAGTTAAAGGTTAAAAAGTCAGTCAAAATACTGTGGCAATAAAATATGTTCTCGGTTGAAGATACTTTCTGTGAGGCTTTTGATGGTCTTTTTGCGAGGCTTCTGGTCACCTGTGCTGACAGGGAGCTTCTCAGGCAGGCTGCTTTTGGCTCCACTGCTCTCCCCTGCACGGTTTTTGGGGAGAGTGAGGGTGGAGTTGAATCCTGGGTTGAGGACACACCAGACGGCCGTCCCGGGGCCTTAATCCAGGTGTGGGTCAACCGGGGTAAAAATGCGTCCAAGGTCCTGGAGGCCGAGCTTGGCAAGCGCATCAGGCAGGGCATACTGGTGGTGCCAGGGACACGGGTGTTTAACGCTCTGGAATCAGGTCTGGGGATGGACACCATGGAGAGGATTGGACATTGTGGAGATGGCTTTGAGACTGTGGAGACACGGTTTGGGCGGGAGGTCATCAACGTCCCTATTATGGCTGGGGAGTTTCTGATTGAGCGGTTCCTCGGGTTCGGTGAGGGTGTGATGGGTGCTAACCTCTGGTTCTACGCCCAGGACCTGGAGTCCGGCGTCCGTGCTGGTAAGGCTGCTCTTGCCGCCCTGGAAAAGGTGGAGGGTGTGGTGGCACCTTTTGGCATCTGTTCGGCAGGCTCCAAGCCAGAGACCAATTACCCTGAAATCGGGCCTACCACAAACCACCCATATTGCCCTACACTCAAAGGCAAAATCACAGACAGCCGGGTTCCAGAGGGTGTCCATTCCATCCCAGAGATTGTCATTGACGGGGTCTCACTGGAAGCGGTAAAGCAGGGGATGGAAGAGGTAATCCGGGCAGTTAGAAACCTCGAGGGGATCCTGGGTGTCTCTGCCGGGAACTATGGTGGCAAGCTCGGAAGCCACAGAATATATCTCAAATCCCTGGACATCGACCTATTCTGACAGCCTTAGCAGCAGCCCGCTTTTCCTTGCATGTTTCACGGTTTTTTCCAGTAACAGAAGTCCAAGAGCAAAATAAAATATCGCCAGGAAGAAGCCTGTTTTAAGGCTTGTGGCCGGGAAGCCATAGAAGGAGCGGAAATACTCAAGGAAATACGTCAGAGGTATTGCCCGGGAGATGATTTGAACCAATGGGGGGAGAACCTCTACGGGATAGTAGATTCCGCAGATGAACATGAGGATACCTGAAATAGACCAGGCTGCCACCTCGGCCCGCTGGCCGAAAATCAGCAGGGAAATGCAGACCAGCATGCCAATGCTAGCCGAGGTAAGATAGATTCCAGTTAGAAAGACAGCTACAGCCAGGACTCCACCTTGAAGGAAGTTAAAGTCAAATAAACGGTAAGATATGCCTGCCAGGATGAGGAAGACTACTGTACCCCGTATAACTCCAAAGAGGAGCGAGCCAAGCACCAGATGGTAGCCAGACACCGGGGAGATAAACGTGTGTTTAATGCTCTTGCTCCACAGGTCGAACAACATTACATAGGCAACATCAATCTGGCAGACCTGGAGGATGCTGAAAGCAATAACACCAGCGAGCAGAAAAGAAACCTTCTCAGGCTCCAGGGCCAGAAACCTGGTCAAAAGGCCAATGGAAAAAAGACTGATAAAAGGCCAGAAGACAACCTCAAAAACAGTGAAAAAGTTCCGTCTAGCAATAATCCAGTTCTTGTAGAAAGGAGCCTGCATTTTCGCTATCTCTTCCAGGTAGCCCGACATCGGCATCGAAAACACCATTTCTCATATATTCCACATATTTCTATGTCTCATCTGCGTATTTTCATCGGTTTTCATCTAAAATTTTGTTTCAAGGGTTCTCATAGAATCAATCGGGGATAGATAGATAGTGTCTCAAGTTCATCATTCTTCCATCCTGGTTCTACCTCCAACATTCCTCTTATGAGAATATAATGCCATGACAGATGTGGTTTTGCCTGTAATTGGAGTGTTCGTATGGTGTTCTTTTGTAGCCTCTTGCTTTTTGTTCTGATGAGACATCCATCGGTATCGCATCTTGAGGGGGGTTTTTCTGAAATGTGAAATAGCCAAGGTCTTAGAAATTCGGCGATTTCCCGGTTAGACGTTGGCTTAATAATACTTATAGCTATTTCGATATTTCTGTTATTGATAGCATGGTTTGTTTCTACAAATAGATGGAAAAAAATTGCTGAAAAAGTTTGGGCTCTTACTGCATACAGGTTTACTCCATTTTAAAATAGTGTGACTTAATTTTAAAATAGTGGTGGTTTAAAAAATAGGTGGGGGGTTTATTTGAAGGTGTTCAGTCCTACTCTTTCCACTACCTGGTAGAGATGTTCCCCATCTTTTCCGTGCTGGTTGAATTTTTCGATTATTTCTCTGACGGTTTCGACTATTTTTTCTTTTGGCACGGTTTTCAGTTTCTGGCCTATGTGTGGGTTTTTTCCTGCGTCTCCTCCGATGTATATTTCGTAGCCGTCTTTTGTTCCTACAAGTCCGATGTCAACAACCTTGCTCCAGGCGCAGGAGTTCTGGCATCCGCTTATGCCGATTTTTACCTGTCTGGGTGCTTTTGTGGCAACAAGAGTGGCAAGAGCGGTGGCGTCTGTGAGTGCGTCCTGTCTTGCGTATTTACAGAGTTTGCCTGGACATCCCATGGGGTTCCAGACCTCTCTTTTGCCCACAACCCCGACTTTGAGGTCGACCTCAGCAAGCTGTTTTTTCACTGATTCCTGCTGGTCTTTGTTTATGAGTATGGCGATTCGCTGCATGGAGGTGAGCTTTGCCAGCCCTGCCCCTTCTTTAGCGATACTTGCGATTTTCTCGAGCTGTGCAGCGGTCAGGAGACCTGCGGGTGTTGCTGGCAGTACTGCCAGTGCTCCATTTGTTTGTTCTGCAATCGCATCAACCATGCATATTTCCTCCAACTTTCATTCGATGATATACGAACGTTCTGGTAACGTAGAACTAATTTAAATAGGTTTTGGTAAAAAATAAGGGGGGCCAGAAGTGACTGGAAAGTAACTGTTATCTATCCAGATTGCCCTGTAGGGGGTCTGTGTTTCTAGAGTTCCGCAAAGAAGTTGCAGATTCCCTCAGAGAGGCTCTAAAAGAAAAAAACTGGGACATCCCAGACCTAGCCCTAACCGAGTCCCCCCATGCAGACCTCACAAGCCTCGCAGCATTTAAACTAGCATCCACCCTCAAGCAAAACCCAGCAGAAATTGCAAGCGAGCTAGCCCTCCATCTCAAAACCACAAGACTAATAGGAAGTATAAAAGCTGCAGGCCCCTACCTAAATTTCCAGGTGAGCCAGAGCTACCTTGAAGAAACCCTAAAACAGGTACTCCAGCAGGACAAAAACTACGGCAACCTCAGCAAAAAAGGGAAAGTGATACTGGAGCACACCTCTGCCAACCCCAATGGGCCATTACATGTGGGCCACATCCGCAACTCGGTCATCGGAGACACCCTCTCCCGAATCCTGAAACGGGCAGGCTGGGAGGTAGAAACCCAGTACTACATCAACGACATGGGCAGACAGATTGCCATCGTGGTATGGGCACTGGAAAACTTCAAACTCGACACCAGTAAAAAACCAGACCACGCAATCGCAGAAATTTACGTAAAAGGGAACAAAAAACTCGAAGAAGAACCTGAAAAAAAAGAGGAAATCGAGAGACTCCTCGGAGAGATAGAAACCGGAGAACCAGAGACCCAGGAAAGGTTCAAACAGGCTGTCGAAACCGCGATGAAGGGAATAAAAACAACCCTGCAGCGGATGAACATCCACCACGACAGCTTCGTCTGGGAATCCAAATTCGTGAGAAACGGAAGCGTCAAAAAAGTAATAAAAGAACTCGAGAAACTGGGCAGACTGAAAGAAGACAATGGCGCCCTCCTGGTAGGGCTGGAAGACCTGGGCTTTGAAAAGGACCTGGTGGTAATGCGCAAGGACGGGACATCCCTCTACACCACCCGGGACCTGGCCTACCACATCTGGAAGTCTGAGCAATGCGACCGGGTGATAGACATCCTGGGAGCAGACCACAAACTCATCTCCAACCAGCTCAAAACAGTCCTCAGCATCCTTAAGGTGCCCCAACCCGAAGTTGTCATCTTCGAATTCGTCTCCCTGCCCGAGGGGTCCATGAGCACCCGCAGAGGCGTTTTCATCTCAGCCGACGAACTACTGGACGAAATCGAAAAACAGGCACTTCTGGAAGTGAAAAAAAGACGGCCCGAGACAAGCCCCGCCTTCCAGGAAGAGGTGGCCCGGATGGTGGGAACCGGGGCGGTCAGATACGATATCGTCAAGGTCTCAGCCGAAAAATCAACAGTATTCGACTGGCAGGCAGCCCTGGACTTCGAAAAACAGGGCGCACCCTTCATCCAGTATGCCCACGCCAGGGCATGCAGCATCCTCCGGAAGGCAGAAGAAAAAGGAATCACACCATACCCTGAAGCCCCACCCAGAGAAGAGCCAGAAACCCTACTCCTAAAAAAACTCGGATACTTCCCCCAGGTAATCGAAACCTCAGCCCAGACCCTCGACCCCACAAAACTAGCAATCTACGCCAGAGAACTCGCCTTCACCTTCAACCAGTTCTACCGGGACATACCCGTAATAAACGCACCCCCACCTCTCAGAGAAACAAGACTGGCACTGGTAAAAGCAGCAAAAATCGGGCTAGCCAACACCCTGGAAACCCTGGGAATAGCCGCACCCACCACCATGTGAACCCTTTCACCGCTACCGGTTCTCTAGCAGTATTTTTTTTATTTCCTCTATGTTTGCTGTGGTTTTGAAGGCGTACCCTGAGAAATGGGTGGTAGAGGCCTGGTAGCCGTGTTCTTTCAAGATTTCAATTAACCGACCCGTGGAATAAGGGGAGATCTTAAGGGTCTTGCAGAGCTTGTGGTAATCGTAATAGGCGGGTGTGTCTATCTCCTGGAGGCAGCGGGACACGATTTTTGCAGCCTCTTTTTCCTTGAGTTTCTCCAGGATTTTCCTGCAAAACCCCTTTTCATGGAGTCTGCCAATCCAGAGCGGGCCAGAAGGTGTCAGGGGGATGTTGCAGGTGGGGCAGGTTTTACAGGGCTGGGTCTCTGGTTCCCGCCAGTTACACCTCGGACAGTGCAGCAGGTAACCCATGTTCTCCAGGGTGTGGTCTGCTTTTTTTGCTCCACGCTGGATTTCCAGATAGACCCGTACATGGTGGCGGTGGGCGTAGGAGAGAAGAGGGATCCCGGCTTTGTCCCACCTCGCAAGGCTCTGGATTACGGCTCCCAGTAGGACCCGAACACCGGTTTCCCGGTGGTATTCTGTTTTAAGGGGGTGTGAGCTGTATTTACGGATGCCAGCCCTCAGGTGGGCGCCACATAGGGGTGCTGTGTCTGTAGCTGTGATACAGAGCATTTTTCTTGCTGAACGGCTAGCCGAGTCCAGAAAAGGTGCAGGGGAGCCGAAGGGGTCAAGCTCCACAATATCAAACCTCTCCTCGTGGAGAAGGGCATTCGCATCCCGGTTCAGAACCCGGACACTGGCATGGTTCCGGGCTGCATTCTGCTGGAGGAGCCTGTATGCCAGGGGGCTCCAGTCGTTGAGCGTGACCTCGAGGCCAGCTTCCACCGAAGCCCGAAGCCCCCGTATCCCGGTACCAGCCTGGGCGTCCAGATAACTCCCACCCACCAGGGACACAGCCACGGTGCCAATATCCCGGCTCACCTTCATCCACTGGTTGAAAAAGACACCTGATGTAACCTCAATCTCCACTCTCCCCTCACGTATAACCCTGGATTCCACAGTCGTCTCTCTTCCCCCTAGAACTCCATTAAGCTTCCCCCCCCATTTGGGGGGGTTTATTCTTTTTTCCATCTTCTTTTCAGGGGTGACCCGCATACCGGGCAATCCCCCCCGGCGGTGTAACGTCTCCTGCAGCCCTGGCACTCCCACTCCCAGGTGACAACCCTCCTAATCCTGGGCTGGGTTATGTTTTTGACCTGGATTTCCAGGCGGCGGGCAAGATTCTGGATAGCATAGTCATCTGTCACCAGAATACATTCCCGCCGATACTCCAGGGCCTTTGCAAGCAACTCCAGGTCCACAGGAGAAAGCTCATCCCGACTCTCCAAGGCAGCCTCCCGGACCTGCCTGAGCAACTCCTCCCTGGGAGATTCTATCACCACCCCGGACTGCTGAAAGAAAATCTGGCTTGCAATGTCCCGCATCTCAGATGCCACCCCTGGGACAGTGACAACCCTCCCCTCCAGGGGGAACTTGCAGATAAAAACCGAGGCATCAGCAACATAAACCACAAACACGATGGATGGATGTACACCGGTTAAAACTTTCCCGGGTTAATCGGGGAAAGTGATATTGGGCTGGTCATTAATAGTCCCCACTTTCCGCAGGTCCCTTCTACGCATAGTGGTTTTTCTTGAAAAAACTGACAGAAAACCTATGTGTAGTCCCGAAACCTTTATTATTGTTGTTTGAAGATTAGGGGATGGATAGGGCAGAGAGGTAGAGACATTGAATTCATATCATATTTACAAATTAATTGAGATCATAACATTCAATTTATTTTTAGTTTTTATTTTTTTGTCTGTTCAGATATGGCTCCTGTGGAGAGACATTAATAAAAAAGAATTAAAATTAGACACATTCATAAACGAGGCTTTTTTCAAAAGAAATTGCATTTATATTTTTTCCTTCAGTCTATCTTTAATTATCCACGAGTTTTTTGAAGGAATGGCCATACCGAACGCCATGATTTATTTCGAATTCCTTGAATTGCTGACAATCGGTATTCTTGTATTGTTTACACACAGCTGGTACCGTGTTTTAAAAACATGTCCGCATAAAAAATTTCTGGCCCAAGAGCTTACCGCAGTGTTCAGCTCTTAATAAACCAACTGTTAGTAATACTAAATACGATTTCTTTGGGTAGACACCAGAGACACAACTCTATTTTTCCCCAGGGGACTAAAACTGGCGCAAGAGAAGCCACGTTTAAGATATACAATCGAGATGTTATTTTTACATCGCAATTTACTTATACTTAGTAATACTAAATGCAGGTCAGTTGAGATATTCTTGTTACATAAAGTATAAGGTGAGTTGGATGAAAAATGTGACCCTGGCGTTTTACTGGAACTTTTGATGGTGGTGCTGCATGGCATCCGGACTGGGAATAGGGCTTTTGCTTGCTGCCCTTTTGGGAGGAATTAAACACGGTGTAGACTGGGACCACATAGCTGCAATCACTGACATAACCAGCACTCAGCCCAGTGCCCGTAAAGGGGCTTTCTATAGTTTCCTCTATGCCGTAGGACATGCAACTGTAGTTACAGTTATTGCTATTGCTTTGCTTCTTGCCAGCTATTCAATACCAGAGGGTGTTGACAAGACCATGGAGCGGGTGGTGGGTGTAACATTGATAGCTCTTGGAATCTATGTTTTGTATTCCCTCCACAACCATAAAGGGGATAATTTCAGGATGCTCCCCCGCTGGGCAATATTTGCCAACGGTTTACTTAGAATCTACACATGGCTTAAGGCGAAGATCACAGGTTCCTCAAGAGAGCACATCCAGGTTTTAAAAGACGGCTACGGTAAGACAGCTTCATACGTGATAGGCATGATTCACGGTGTAGGGGCTGAAACGCCGACTCAGATGACGCTCTATGCAATCGCCCTAACAGCCGCTGCCGGTGCTGTAGGTGAAGGCGGTAAAAAGCTTGGAGGAATAATCATCCTCACCTTCTCCATTGGACTCATAACTACTAACACCCTCATGGGCGTTTTAGGGGCGTACGGCTATACAAAATCCGAAAACTATGGCAAATTCTACCGTGCAGTCGCCCTGTTCACAGGGCTCTTCAGCCTCGTCCTGGGAACACTATTCGTCTTTGGAGCGACGAGCTACCTGCCAGACCTGGAGGCTCTAGTTTCCTGAAAACCCCCCCTTGGAGCAGGATGGAAATCTTGATATTACCCTAGAGCGGAGGAAGATGGCATGAAAGGAGACAAACTAGTCCGCCACATGGACTCCTGTATGGGCTGTGGGATATGTGCTGTGGTCTGTCCAGTTAACACCAAACTCACCGGCAACCCTGATTTCGACCTGGAAGCAGGCTATGACCAGTTCGCCATCCGGATAAGCTGTGGGATTGCACAGCCAAACCCGGACGCCTGCATCACCTGCGGTCTCTGTACCCGCAATTGCCCGGTGGGTGCTTTAACTCTGGTGAAAGAGCAGGCAAAATAG
>CAZCCY010000007.1:19634-31902 GCA_964497545.1 uncultured Methanosarcinales archaeon
ATGGCGGAATCTATAAGCTTTCCAGGACTGTTAAAATGAACTCTGTGGAAAGAAAGTTTGCTCTTCTCATGCTGGGCTGTCCTGAGGTTCCAGTTCAGAATAGCCTCGCTGTCTATCTGTCCTGGCGGTTAAGAAAAAAGGGTATGGGGGTTTTGATTGCTGCTAACCCTTCTGCCCTGAAACTCCTCCAGCTGGCAGACCCTGAAAGACACTACACCGGCCGGATGGTGGTGCTGGAAAAATGCATTGCAGAAATCGCAGAAAAAAAACAGGATTTCAGCCCGTCTTTCGTTTTCATCCACAATGATTCCGGTCTCGCCTATCTGGCAACCCTCCACAGCCTGTCCCAGGGCGAAATTTACGCTGTAATATTCGGCAGACACATTGAAGAACTCGTAGAAGAGGCAGAAAAAATGGATGGGGTGACAGTGCTAGCAGCCAGAGCAGTGCACAACCCAATGCAACTGAAAACCAAGATAGACAGGGTGATGGAAAAATGGGATGCATAGACGAGATGAAATATGAAATCCTGCTCTCCAACACCTCTTTCAAAGAGGCAGCAGAATACATCAAGAAAAACTGGAAAGAGATATACTTTGTCAAACCCGGCTACCGGCTCTTCGACATCTACCTCATCGGAATCCCCCCGATCCCGGTAGCAGTAGAAAAAGAAAACCTCATAATACCCTACATTAAACCCTGCCACGGCACCTTTGTAATCCGAATCCCGGCAGACAACGAAACAGAAAAACTAAAAAAAGCAGCAACACCCCGATAAAAGGGGTTTCAGGCTTTAGCTTTAGGTTTTCTGTCTCAGGAGGTAGGCTAACAGGATTGCCAGGGCTGTAAGGGCTGCAGGTGTTGCAGGGGTCGTGGGGGTTTCCTTTTCTTGTGGCGGTTCTGCTGTTGGTAGGGGTGTCCTGGTGGTGGTTTGAATTCTGGGTTTTTGGGGTGGGATTGTGGTTTTTGTGGCGTGTTTTTCCAGGGCGAGGGCTGTTCTTGCTATCATTTTAGCGTAGGAGTACTGGAATATTTTACCTGGCACACTTTCCAGGGTGTCTGCGAACTCGTAGGCGCTTACTGCCAGGGTGGGTTCTATTCCCGCGGTTCTGGCGTCTGCAATGGCTATTTCTGCGTCTTCCCGGATGGACTCTACTTTTTTATCACCGTCTGTGATCCCCATGAGGCCGATGATCGTGCTGGCTCTAACCATGGCGCGGAGAGAGTCTACCAGTGCCCCGGAATAGTAGCCCCTGTTGAGTTCCTGTTGAGCGTTGTCCAGGTCTTCTTCTGCCTGGGACAGGAGAGTGGATGGGGGGTGGCCGCTGCTTTCGGCGAGGAGGGTGGTGGTGTAGGCTTGGATGGAGCGGGCCTGGCTGAGGTACCAGGCAGCCCTGTCCCGGATCACATCTTCTGGAACCGTCTTTGAGTTAGGGTCTGCCAGGGTCAGCCACCACTGAGCGGTCCGGGCTCGCTCGTAGGCGAAGGCAAGGGTTGAAATGTAGTCGTCCACATCCTGCATTTTAAGCGCATCTTCCAGCTGGGAGCGGGAGGTGGACACCCTGGATTCGGCTGCACCCACAGATTCCACATCCACAATGCCGTGTTTCTTGTAGGTCTCGATGTCCCGGGCTGAGGCGTTAATCTGGGCTTCTACCTCGGCTGCCAGCCCCTGGAGGTATTCTTCCGGGCGGGGTGAGAGCTTGTATTCCTCACTCCATTTTATGTTTCGGAGGAGTATCATTTCGTTGAAATAGAGGGAGGTGGCAGCATAGTATTTCTCCTGTTGGTACATCTGGTCAGCCCGTTCCATCACCTGGTCTGCATCCGGCCAGTCTGGGTTCTGGGGGTATTCTGATTTTATCTGGTCTCTCATTTTCTTGGACTCATGGGAGAGGGTTTCTGCCAGGGGTTTGAGGGTTTGCTGGTAGCGGGGTGTCAGAATTTTACCCTGGAACCTGGGCCGCTCCAACCGATGACCGGTGAAAATCTCTACAGCCTTCTGGATGGTGCCCACCTCCACGAGTTCGACGCCCAACTTCCGGGCTTTTTCGGCCACGTCCACCTTCACAGTTTTTTCCTTGACAATGACAAATGGCCACTGCTGCTGGCTGACTTTCTCTGAGATCATCACCTTGCTCTGGCCCTCTGGTACCAGGAAGATGGTGGCATTGCCCCTGGCTGCAGCCTCGAGCTTGTAGGGTATGCCGCCCACCGGCCCAATCGACTCGTCCGGGTTAATCATGCCAGTCATCACCACACCCCTCCGGAGGCTCCAGTTTTTGAGGGCAGCGATGGTGGCCACAGTAAGAGCCCCGCCCGCGGAGGGGCCGCCCACAATGGGAGACGGGACATCGATGATATAATAGAAGTCGTAGTTTCGCTGGTCAACTCCCAGGACATCCGAGGCAACCATGGCAGCAAGCCGGGCCGAACCCTGCAGGTCAACCTCGGCATAAGGGCGGGTGTCCACAAAAACATGTCCTGAGCCGTTGGTGACAACTACGGTGGCATTCAAAAGTACACCTTCCTCGCCTCTTTCGGTCCGGTAGTCAGCGACCAGGGGGACGCTCACCGTGTTGCCAGGTGGAAGTGCAACCACAACCGGGACAGTCAGAAACACAACCAGGAGGAGAACGGGGAAACTCTTAAGCATCAACAGACGTTTACCTGCCTAATCAGACTTAAATATGACCATGCCACATGATCCCTACACCGTCCCCTATCAGGGGATCTATGCCATCTGCAATAGAGATCAGGTTGAGATAATCGAACACACCAACTGCTATGGAGGCGCTTGCTGGGCAAAACACCACTTCTCCCGCTCCCCCCTGGTACGAGAGGTGAAAGTGACAGGAGACAAGATCAGATACCTGGCCCAGACCGGCAGCTCAAACCCCAACCTGCAGGCCTCAAATTTTGCAGCAGCCATCCAGGCCGTGGAAATCCGGGGGGACACTGTGGAAATCACCTACACCGGCCTTGGTGGGGGTGGAATTGGGGCTACGACATGCCGGGCAGGGGCCTCAGGAGTACTTGAGTCCAGGGTGACACCTGCAGGAGGCGGCAGAAAAGCCACCGGCACCATCATTCTCCCCAGACGGGAACGGGTTATCGTCGGAATCGACGACACAGACACCAAAGAGAAAGGTGCGACCTGGTCCCTAGCCCACAACATCGCAGTAGAGATGGACAGCCCTGAATGTAAGTACATCTCCCATGCCCTGGTCCAACTCTACCCTGTGCCAGCCCGGACCCAGAACTGCGTCTCAACAGTCCTAGAATTCGCATGCACAAAAAAAAGCAAAGAAAAGCTCCTCAGAGGGATAAAAACACTCCTGGAAACCTACACCGTATCCAGTGAGACCGGCATGGTGGTGCTAGCTGCCTTCCAGCCCCCACAACTCCTATGGGACTATAGCCATAGGTGTAGGACAGACCGGGTGAACCGGGAGCTTGCCCTTGAAACCGCTTGTGAGATAGAGGTGGAAGTCTGGCTTGACGGCCAAGGTGTAATCGGGGCACTGGCAGCCCTGCCCTGGTATGCTAGACCTGAAGACGCTGTGAAAGCTGCCAGAGCCTGACCGCTATTCTCTCAATTTCATCGTGGTCCTCCAGGCCTGCAAGCCACCGCGCTGGAATCGCGCCAACACCCAGCAGGGCGCCAGAGATGGCACCGGCCATGCTAGCCACAGAATCACTGTCATCCCCAAAATTCACAGCCGCAAGCACCACACCACTGAAACTCCGGGGCGAGTGTGCCAGACAATAAAACGCAGCAGGCACAGCCTCCCAGACCAGAGGAGAAGCACCAATCCTCTCCAGGGCAGTCCGGGAGTCGAAATCCTTCAACTTCCAGGCAAACCTGATTCTATCTGCAAGAGGTTTGTCCCACCTTGATGCAGCGCTGGAAGCTGCTCTCACAATCTCACTAGCGTTTTTGCCCTGGAGTGCGGCAGCGACTCCCACGGCCACTGCAGCTGCACCAGCCCTGGCAGCAGGTGAGGAGTGTGTAGGAAGGGCAGAGAGAGCAGCCATCTCCCCTGCCAGCTGTAGGTCCTGCCAGTAGAGCATGCCAACCGGTGCAACCCTCATGGCAGCACCACAGGAAGCCCGCTCCCCTCCACTCTCCTGCCAGCTCACACCTCCGAGGAGCCGCTCGATAGCTTCAAGACTGGTCCTGCCGGTCATCCGGTCCAGCTCCGGGTTTTCTCTCAGTTTTAGCCCCCATTTTTTCAGCTTCGAGGCATAGTGGTCCATGTCCAGTCTGCCTTTTTCTGCCAGGGACTCTGCAAGTAGGAGGGTCTGCTGGGTGTCATCGGTGTACTGGCCAGGTCTCAATTTCGGGTTTAAACTTCCTGTCCCATAGTCTCGAATCCAGCCGAGTTTGCTTACCTCCGCGGGGGAGAGGCCCTCTGTCTGCATGCCAAGAGCATCGCCAACAGCCGCGCCCAGCAGGCAACCCTTGAATTTGGCTTCCATTCGTCTTCCTGAATGGAACCTAGAATATAAAAAAGTTTTTGATTAACATTATTTATTAAAAATTTAAATATTAAATTATTCTAACACATGTATTTTAAATTATTTCAGTAATTATTTAAAAATATATACTCAATTATAACCATTGATACAGATTCAATTAAAAAACAAACAAATAATAAAAATAAACATTTTATAAATTTATGAAGAACTAATTTAAAGTTTGATTAAACCTATATTTATAAATAATAATTTGGTGCCTAGAGTCTACCTAGTTTCAAACATAACAGAGTCCCCTAAAAACAGCAAATTTGTAATAATTCCTTGAACATCAAATAACCATAGGTAATAATAAGAGTAGTGTATAAAAAAATATGTGAAGTATAAAAATTGAAATCGTATTCCTATAGTCTTTGTATGAGGTCCGCGAAAACCAGGTTTTCAGAAAATCCTGCATTCCAAATACTATAGTAATCACTGGTTTTTAGCCTGCAACCCCCCCATTAAACGCAAAAAAAGATAGTCAAACACACAGAAGAGCAAAGCACATACAGTATTCCTATTAATATTGGAATCAAGAATTTACATCCAACAAGGAGAAACTTCTAGCTTTTCATACTCACCACCGACCTGTCCGAATAAGCATAGTATTGAGTTATTGAGGGAATTTGATATCTTCGAAAGGTGAAACAGAATATCGTTGGAGGTCAAACTTACTACAATAGCCATGTATCTCCTCTCTTCAAGTTGTTAGAAGGGATAGCATTTACTCCTTAACGTTGGAAAATCCGGCTGTCCACTACTGGATTGAGATATTCAGGGAACGGGTCTGGAATTTGAGAAAGAGAAGAATCAAGAAGCTTGCAATAGCTCAAGTTGCCATTGATGAGACGGTTTAAAGTTCAACGGGAAGAAATGGCTACCTCTTTGCAGCTTTTAGACGTTGAGAGTCTGGAAGTCTAGGGTGGAGAAGAGCTCTGGAATGCCTGGAATCGATTCTGCAGGATGTTCATGCTCTACTTCAATGTTGTTAGGGAGGTGTTAGTTATATCGGACAGGTCGATCTTTGTTACCGAAAGTGAAAAAATCCATTACGATTACAGGGGTGACGATGCAGAGGACATTGTGAAGGAAATAACAAAAATAATCCGAAAAAAATGTTAGTCACCAACTATTTTTCTCTTTAACTGATGCAAGGCCACACCTCCCATGGGGGATTATGCCCTTCAATTTTAGTCTAGTTTTAGTGCTTCGGGTATTTTTTCGATTATGTCGGTTGCTAGTAGGGATGTCCCTTTTTCCTGGTAGGCTAGGTCTCCTGCTCTGCCGTTGAGGAATGCTGCGGCTGTGGCTGCCTGGAGTGGGGGGTTTTTTGTGAGTAGGGCTGCGGTGATGCCTGCGAGCACGTCTCCTGTCCCGCCCACGGTCATGCCGCTGTTGCCGGTGCGGTTGATTTTGGTGGTGGTGCCGTCTGAGATTACATCTACCGCTCCTTTCAGCAGCACCACGGCCTGGGTTGTGCGGGCTGCGTTTTCGACTGTTTCCAGGCGTTCCTGCCACCCTGGGAGTGTCTCTCTGCCTGTGATGGCTTGGAGTTCGCCTGCGTGGGGTGTAAGAATAATTTCCCCTTCTAGCTTTGGGGGTAGGGCGTGGAGGGCGTCTGCGTCGATTACCGCCCGTTTCAGGTGTGGTGTGAGCTCTTTTATGGCGTCTAAGGTCTGGGGTGTCCTGCCGAGGCCGGGTCCCAGGAGGACTGTGTGGTGGTTTGCTGCCAGTTCTTTCAGGAATCTGATGTGGCTGGGCTTTAGTGTGTCTCCTTCGAGTTCTCTTACGATGAGGTTGGGAGAAAAGCTTGAAATCGTCTGGGAGGTGGTTTGGGGTGTGGCGATGGTGACCAGGTCTGCGCCTGTGCGGAGGGCTGCCAGGGCTGCTAGGGCTGGGGCGCCGGTGTAGGCTCCACCACCGATTACGAGTATCCGGCCATTATCCCCTTTCCGGCTTTCTGGGCTGCGTTTCAGGAGGGGTCTTAGGTCTCCTGGCCCCACTATTTTTTCGGCTAGGGGGGGGATTCCAATATCTATTACTTCTATCTCCAGGTCTTTGAGGGCTGGTTTTGGCCGGTGGAAGGTCACGGTTAAGTTGGGTTTGACTGCCTTCTCTGAGGCTCCGGTGTCTGGGTCGAGGCCGGAGGGTACATCTACCGATATTACGTAGGCGTTGGATCTGTTAATAAGGTCGATGGCATCTGAGGCTGGCTGGCGGATGCTCCCTTTCACACCTGTGCCTAGGATGGCGTCGATGATGACGTCTGCCTCAAAAAGCCCTGGTTCTAGCTGGCTTGAGTCTCGCACCTCTAAAATTCCAGTTTCACAGGTTTTTTCGAGGATTTGAAAGTTGCGTCTTGCCTCTGGGGTTGAGATGTCTTTTTTCCTGCCAAGCAGGATCACCCTGACCTCGAATTTTGCTGCGAGATGCCTTGCAGCCACAAACCCGTCTCCACCATTGTTGCCAAGGCCTGAGACCACTACCAGCCGTCCGCCCTGGGGGAACCTGCCTAGGACCGCCCTGGCCAGGCCACATCCTGCGTTTTCCATTAGCTGTAGCCTGCTTAGTCCGAGGTATTCACAGTTCTCGTCAAGGGCTGCCATCTGGGCGCTGGAAATAGGCTCTAGCATGTAAAGAAAAGTATGAAAGGCGCAAGAAGATATATATGTTGCCTGCCCTGCAGGTCTCGGCCCCACCCCCTAGATTGTAGATTTTTATCCATTTTTTCCGTAAAATTTATTTTTGGTTTTATTCAAGGGGGGTGGGGCTATGTTTTCTCGTGGTTTAAGGTATGCTCTGGTTCAGAAGTTTAGGAGGGCGTTTACGTGTTTTTTGCCGGTGGATGGGCGGAGGCGGGGTTCCTGTAATTTTTGTGGGGCATGTTGCATGTTTGTGTATCGGTGTCCCTTTTTGCGGTTTCAAAGTAATGGGAATAAAGGTGAGGTAAAGGCTTTTTGTGTTATTCACAGGTTCAGGCCGCCCATGTGCCGGAAATACCCCAGGACTGCTGAGGAGCAGGTTCATTTGCCCTGTGGCTTCTATTTTGAGTAAATGCGTGTTTGTATTTAAGTGCTGAGTGAGACCCTGGTGGTTTTTGAGTGTGAGTTTGTCTGTTGGGGGTGTTTTGCCGCCTATAGCTAATGTTTATCTTTTAGCTTGTTTATAGTCAGGGGGCATGGAGGTTAAGAGCCGGAACCTTGTTTTGGTTTTGTTGATTGGGTTTGTGGTTTATTCTATTTTTGTGGCTAAAATTGGGTTTCGGGAGCTTGCTGGTCTTCTGGGGGGTGTCAGTGTCCCGTTTTTTCTTTTGGCTTTTGGGTTTAATTTTCTCAATCTTCTGGCTTTTACCATGTCTTGGAGGGCTGTGGTACTGGACGAAGTTGGATTTTACTGTCTTTTCAGGTTTATTTTGATTGGGATTTTTGTTAATAATGTGACCCCGACTCTTGGCACGGGTGGGGAGCCTGTGAAGGCTATGCTCCTTGGACGGGAGTGTGGGAGTAGGAAATCCAGGTCTTTTGCCAGTGTTCTCACTCATCGGATGTTGAATATGCTCCCTTTTATCCTCATAGCCATTTTTGGGCTTGTTGCCACGTTTCTGGAGCAGCAGAACCTGAATTATCTTGAGATTGCGGCTCTTTCGATTTCGCTTGCTATGTCGGTTTCAGCTCTTTTCCTGGTGGTTTATCTCTATCAGAACAAGGATAAGCTTGAGTGGCTTGTTCATTCCTCGGTCAGGCTTTTTTCGCCTTTGGTCCGGGTTTTTAAGCGGGGTTTTAATCCTGATAACTATGTCCATGAGGTGGACAGGTCGATTAATGCTTTTCATGAGGGTTTGAGCACTATTTCCTCGGACAGGTGGGCTCTTAAAAAGTCGGTTCTCTATTCTTTCCTGGGCTGGGCTTTTGATGTGCTTGCTGCATACTCGGTCTTTCTGGCCTTGGGATATCGGGTTCCCCTGGGGGTTCTGACTATTGCATATACTATTGCCATGATTGTGGGGTTGCTGCCAGTGATGCCAGGGGGGCTTGGCCTTGTGGATGGTGCTATGGCATTCCTCTACATTTCCTATGGAGTGCCCACAAGTATAGCCATGACTGCCACCATTTTATACAGGATAGCGTCCTACTGGATGAACACAGCCCTGGGAGCCATATACCTCTGGAGAGAGATAAAACCATGAAAAAAAAATACACCTATGCCCAGGCAGGCGTGGACATTGAAAAAGAAGCCCAGGCGGTTAAAGCCCTGGCAGGCCAGTTAACCTACCGTAGGGAGCAAACACTGGGGAAGCCCCTCCTGGATATCGGCCACTATGCAGGTTTAATCGAGATGGGAGACCTGGTGCTAGCGTTAACTACAGATGGTGTTGGCTCCAAGCTTCTGGTTGCCAGGGAGATGGGGAGGTGGGATACCATTGGGATTGACTGTGTTGCCATGAATGTTAACGACCTGCTCGCAATTGGGGTGGAACCCGTGGCCTTTGTGGATTACATTGCCACCCAGCAGCTAGATGAGACAGTCTTCCGGGAGATAGGCAGGGGTCTGAACCGGGCAGCCGAGATGTCCCGCATCACCATTGTAGGAGGGGAGACAGCAACCCTGCCAGACATTGTGAGGGGGCTTGACCTGGCAGGGACCTGCCTGGGAGTCGGGAAGAAAGACAGAATTATCACAGGCAGGACTATAGAGGCGGGAGACCTCCTGCTTGGCCTTCCGAGCTCTGGCCCCCACAGCAACGGCTACACCCTCATTCGAAAAATAATCAAAGATTCAGGCTACACCTACCAGGACCCCTTCCCTCCGAATCCCAGTGTGACTATTGGCGAGGAGCTCCTGACACCCACCAGGATCTACATGGAAATCCTATCCCTCGTCCAGGAGTGCCAGGTCCACGGGCTAGCCCACATTACCGGCAGCGGACTTCTCAAACTCCAACGTCTCACCAACAAACTAGGATTCGAAATCACATCCCCCCTACCAGTCAACCCCATCTTCAGGTTCCTCCAGGAGACCGGGGGAATGGAAGACAGAGAAATGTACCGCACCTTTAACATGGGAATGGGCTTCCTGGCAGTCATCCCCCCAGAAGAAGAAAACAAAGCCACGGAAATAACAGGGGGAAGCATCATAGGAGAAATAACAAAGGAAAAAGGAATACGGGTTAGAGACCTGAAACTGGTCTAGTCTAGACCTGAAACAAATATAAAAACAAGGGTTGATGCCAGGATAAGCCTTGAGGGAGATTACCCAACACAGCACAAAGTTTTAAATATCATTAGCCTTTCTTTTCCCTGCTGGTGGTGTCTTTACAGTGCGAGGTTATCTGCTGCTTTTATTTGTTTTTATTCTATTATTGTTTGCAGGTCAGGTGGTACCCTTTGTCGGTATTTTTATCCACATAATCGCCGTGTTCATGGGCACAGGAGCGCTGTCTCTCCTGTTCAAGGAAAAACACCACAGAAAAGGAGGAGGTTGTTTAGGATGAATTTTGGAGATAAAATTATTGGCGTGCTTTTGCAGCCTGTCGTTACCATGAAGGAGATAGCAGAGAAGCCTCTTATTGAGGAAGGTTTGCTTGTGGTAGGCGTGTATGCTGTGCTTTCGGCTGCGGTAGCCTACCTTCAGATAAGTAAAATCACCTACAATTATGTGGGTTTCTCTGAATCGCAGATGGAGATGATACGTTCCATGACCCCCGTTTTCGGGGTTATCGGAGGCATCATTGCAGTTCTGCTTACCTGGTTTGTCCTGACTGGTATTGTGCATCTGCTTGCACTTGCCGGTGGCGGGGAGGGCAGGTTCTATCCTCAGATGATGGTGGTAACAGGATACGGGATGTTGCCACTCCTGCTAGCCAGTATAATCAGCTTTGTACTGGTATCCCAGATGGGTGATTATACCGTTACAATCTCGGCCTCGGACCCTACGGCCTCTCGACAGGTGATGGAAACCGTGAAGAATGATCCCTACCTCCAGGCTGCAGGTGTAATCGGGGTCCTGGCATGGCTCTGGTCTGCAGCAATAATCTTCTTCGGAGTAAAACATGCTCACAGGCTAACCAGCAACAAGGCAGGATTCGCTATAGGCGTACCCCTGATAATCGTAATCGCCCTGACCGGAGGACTAAGACTCCTCTTCTAAACATTTTTTAGTAGACGGGCTTTAGATCCTCTTTGTCGATTTCTCTGCCGAAAACTGTAACTTCGCTGTTGTCTGAGCCTGTCTCGGTTCTGTCTTCTACTTCCACTTTGCCTTCCAGGACCTCGGATGCGAGTTTAGAGATGGGGTGGAGCGTCTCTTTTGTCCCGGGTTTGAGGATGCTGCTTGAAACACCGGTGATAACGGCTATCACCCGCACCCGGCCGGCGAGGTTTTCCTCGATTCTTGCACCCCATACAACCTTTTTTGTTGGGACTTTCTCGGTTATTTTCTCCCCAATAGTGGTCACCTCGTCCAGAGTGAGGTCTTCTCCCCCGATTATCTGGATTAAAACTCCGCTGCTCTCTCCCAGCTCCTGGATGTCAAGGAGGGGTGTGGATACAGCGTCTTCCACAGCCTTTTCTATCCGGTTCTCACCGGCACCCTCACCGATGCCGATTGAGGCGATCCCCCCCTGGTCCATGACCACCTGTAGGTCTGCATAGTCGAGGTTCACAAGGCCTGGCTGTGTGATGGCATCAGTGAGATTTTTAACAAAAGAGCCTACCAGGGAATTGGCAACCGCAAGCGCATCCCGGAGGGGTAGCTCTCCTGCTACCTCGAGCAGTCTAGAATTGTCGATAACCACCACAGCATCACCCCCCTCCACCAGGAGCCTGACAGCTTCTCTCGCCTTCTCCCTCCGGGTAAACTCCATCGAAAAAGGAATGGTGACACAACAGATGGTGAGAATCCCCATCTCCCGGGCCAGCTCAGCAACAACTGGCACAGCCCCGGTACCCGTACCCCCACCCAGACCGGCCACCAGGAAGAGGAGACTTACACCCTCCAATTCCTCTTTAATCTCTGGAAGCGACTCCCTGGCAGCCGCCGCACCCCGCTCCGGAAAACCGCCACAACCATGCCCCCCACAAGACTTCTCACCCAGAAGTATCAGCTTATCAGCCTTTTGAACACTCAAATTCTTAACATCCGTGTTAGCAGCAACAACCCTACCACCAGCCACACCAGCCTCAAAAATCCAGCTAGCAATATTACAACCAGCACCACCCAAGCCCATAACCACCACAGAAGGCCTAGCCCTCCTCACCTTCTCCAGAAGCTCTTCACTGACCACACCAAAACCTCCAAAGGATTCCAAACAGTTACTACCCCCCTCAAAGATAAAATTTACCCCCCCCACAACTCTTCACCTTTCTTTTTGGCTAGTTTTTAGCCCCTTGCAGAAATCCTCTAGCTGGCATTCTTTGCATTTTCTCTTTTTGCAGTATCTGAGATTGAGTTTCACAAGCGCTGTCTCGATTCTTGCCAGCTGCTCCCCTCTGAAATCCTCCAGGTTTATGTTCAGCTTCTCTGCCGTCTCTCTAGCCCTCTGTGACACCGGCACATCGTCTAGCTTCCAGACGCCTCTCAACTCTCTCAGGAAAATTTGAGCTGTAATGTCGCCAATCCCCTTGAACTCTTTTAATTTTCCAGTTAAATCGGATTGAGTACAGAGTTCTTCAAGAGAGCCGTATTTTTCTTTGAGCTCCCTTGTTATGTTCAGCAGTTTTGTTGCCGGTCAACTACCCCGCCCTGACGG
>CAZCCY010000008.1:0-13354 GCA_964497545.1 uncultured Methanosarcinales archaeon
GATCAAATAACGAAAATCGGTAGTGTTAATACCTAATAATGGCGAAGGTATTGTATTTTTCATCCCATTTAAAATATTGGACTTTTTATGATTGGTTCCGTGAGAACCCAGTCTGGATTTTGAGAGGCTGGCGATGATTTGAAAAGGTTAATTAGGCAGCTATGTTCTCATGGAGATGGGATGTCTCTGGAATTACTGCGGGCCGGTAGAGGCAGGGTTACCAGAGAGAGGTTTATTGAAAGCCTCCTGTTTTTGTGTGCAGCCCTCTCCATCTTAACGACGCTGGGAATTATCCTGGTGCTTTTACGGGATAGTTTCCAGTTTTTCAGCGAGGTCTCCATCATCGAGTTTCTTACGGGCAGAGAGTGGACTCCTCTTTTTTATCCCAGACATTTCGGGGTGTTACCTCTCATTAACGGCACACTCCTTGTGACATTGGGCGCCAGCCTCATCTCGCTCCCGCTTGGCCTTGCAAGCGCCATTTATCTCAGCGAATATGCCAGCGAGAGAGTCAGAGAGGTGGTAAAACCTGTGCTGGAGGTGCTGGCTGGTATCCCTACTGTTGTCTATGGCTATTTTGCTCTCACCTTTGTCACACCCCACATCCAGGCTGTTCTACCCCAGACCAATTTTTTCAATGCCCTAAGCGCCTCTATTGTGGTGGGGATAATGATTCTGCCTATGGTCTCGAGTCTGAGTGAGGATGCCATGCGAAGTGTCCCCCAGAGCCTCCGGGAGGCTTCGCTTGCCCTGGGCTCCACCCACTTCGAGGTCTCGACAAAGGTTGTGGTGCCTGCAGCCCTCTCCGGCATACTGGCATCCTTCATACTCGCCATCTCCAGGGCCATCGGAGAGACCATGGCAGTCACCATGGCGGCAGGAGCCACACCCCAGATGACTCTCAACTTCCTGGAGAGCATCCAGACCATGACCTCATATATCGCCCAGGTGAGCATGGGAGACACACCCTATGGGAGCATTGAGTACGAGTCCATCTTTGCGGTAGGCCTTGTGCTCTTTACCATGACACTGGCAATGAACATTCTAAGCCAGTGGATACGCAACAGATACCAGGAGGTCTACCAGTGACCAGGGGAGAGACCATAAAAAAAGGTCGCAGGCTCATCGGGCTGGTTTTCAAATACCTCTGTTTCAGCGCGGTCGTCCTATCCCTCTTCATGCTCGTCCTCCTCCTCTGGGACATCCTGAGAGCAGGGGCAGGCTGGCTTGACTGGCAGTTTTTGACAAGCTTTCCCTCAAGGTTCCCGGCGAGCGCAGGTATTAAATCTGCCTTCTGGGGGTCCATCTGGCTTACACTTCTGACAGCCCTCTTCTCCATCCCCCTGGGCACTGGCGCAGCCATCTATCTGGAAGAGTATGCCCCTAGAAACAGGCTCACCCGGCTAATCGAAATCAACATCTCGAATCTCGCCGGTGTTCCAAGCATTGTCTACGGGATTCTAGGGCTTGCCATCTTTGTGAGAACCCTGAGCCTCCGGCAGAGCCTCCTGGCAGGCGCACTAACCATGACCCTCCTGATACTCCCGATAATAATAATCTCAAGCCAGGAAGCCATACGCGCAGTCCCAAACTCCATCCGGGAAGCCTCCCTCGCCATGGGCGCAACCAAATGGCAGACCATCCGCCACCATGTCCTACCGGTCGCCCTCCCAGGCATTCTGACCGGCAGCATCCTCTCCCTCTCCCGGGCCATCGGAGAGACAGCACCCCTCATAATCATCGGAGCCAAACAGTTCATCGCCTTCACACCCACAAGCCCCCTCGACCCCTTCACAGCCCTGCCACTACAAATCTTCAACTGGACCTCCCGGCCCCAGCCAGAATTCAGACACCTCGCAGCAGCAGCCATAATAGTACTCCTGGTATTACTCCTCACCATGAACGCTACCGCCATCTACCTCAGAGGCAAATACCAGCGAAAACTCAAATGGTAAAAATCTAGATTACACCCTTGGTACTCGGAACACCCCCCCCAGTCACCCGGACAGCCCGCTTCAAAGCCACCCCAAAAGCCTTGAAAACCGCCTCAATCTTGTGGTGATCATTCTCCCCAACAACCGAAATATGAGCCGTGACACCAGCATTCTCAGTAAAAGACGCAAAGAAATGCCGGGTCATCTGGGTAGGAAACCCCCCCACACGCTCACTCTGAAAAAACCCCTCAAAAACCAGATACCCCCTCCCACCAATGTCAAGAGCCACCGATGCCAGAGCCTCATCCATAGGTATCCTCGCCTCACCAAAACGCTCAATACCCTCCCCACCCCCAACTGCCCGGCGAAGACAAACACCCAACGTTATACCAATATCCTCAATAACATGATGACTATCCACCCCTATATCCCCGGAAGCCTTCACACTAACATCCAACAAGCCATGCCTTGCCAACGAGACAAGCATGTGATCCAGAAAAGCAACACCACTCTCTACCTCCCCCTTACCTGTCCCATCAAGATTAATAACAGCCTCAACACTTGTCTCAAGAGTCTTCCGGGCGAACTTCCCCAATCTCATGACAAACCAGCCATAACCAGGAGAGAATATAAAACTATCTAAAACAGTTAAAAATCATAAACCAACCCCATGAACTGGTAACGACTAATAACAAGGATTGCTAAATCACATCTTTTCCATTATATATCTCGAATCGGAAAATATATTATGGTTGGTCTGCTGTCAGTCTCTCTCTAAGTTTCTTTTCGCCTGGCATCCCGGGAGAAATTTAGAGGCTGGAGTGTATCTTTGTCTTTGAGTCTGGGTTTCTTCTCGGTAAAACTGTTTCGTTTCTTGTTACGTTCAAACTCTTTTTTCTCGTTTACACTCCCTGGCATAAGAAGTGCCATAACAAAACTCTGGACAGGATAAAAGGGATCTCACGCCCCCTACACCACGGCGGGCCAGGGATTCCACATCCTCCAGGGTTGCACCGGGCTGTCGGAGAAGAGACTCGAGGAGTATCTTGAGGGAACAGGGGAGACGAGAAACGTCTATCCATTCCCTGAGCCTGTCAAGCCTGTGGATTGCCACCATCCCCATGCTTGTGTCTAGCACATCCCTAGTCAAAGCAGCCACACTGTCTGTCATCAGGTCCCCTTGAATTTTGCTCGTGGTCTTATGAGCCGGTTGTCTGCATACTGTTCAAGACAGTGTGCCACCCAGCCTGAGACCCTCCCGATCGCGAACACCGAGGTCGCCAGCAGGGGGGGTATGCCCAGGTACTTGTATACAACCGCGGAGTAGAAGTCAACGTTGGGATAGACAGGTTTGCCCTGTTTTTCTACAAGCTCCTCGAGGACGGTTTTCTCGATGTTTTCAGCTGTCTCATACCACCTTGGGTCGCTTTTTTCCTCTGCTAACCTCCTTGCAAGCTCCTTGAATATCCTTGCCCTGGGGTCCCAGGTCTTGTAGACACGGTGCCCGAAACCGGTGACCCGGCTCCCCCTTGATACCAGGTCTAGGACATAGTCTCTTCCATCTTCTGGGGAAGGTATCTCGTCCAGCATCCTCATGACGGCCAGGCGCGCACCCCCATGGAGTGGGCCTTTGAGGGTGCTCAGACCCGAGATGATGGCAGAGTGGATGTCGGAGAGGGTGGACGCTGTAACCCGGAGGGAAAAGGTGGATGCGTTTAACTCGTGCTCTGCACTGAGAATAAAATCCTTTTCCATGACACTAGCCTCAAGCTCGCTCGGCCTGCTCCCCCTCAACATGTAAAGGAAGTTCGCCCCATGAGGGAGGTCCGGGTCTGGCGGCACCGGCTCCAGCCCATTCCTCAACCGGTAAAAAGCCGCTACAATGGTGGGGAACCTGGATATAAGTCTCACAGCCTTCCGGATATTCGCCCCGTGGGAGTTATCATTCAAATCCGCATCACAGTGGGACATGTAAGAAACCGCAGTCCGAAGCGCATCCATGGCCTCTATGTTAAAATTACAGGTACCAATGACCCTTATAGTCTCACCAGTTATCCCTCTCTCCGTTTTCAACTGCCTGGAAAAGACCTCCAGCTCCCCCTCGTCCGGCATTCTCCCGTGTATAAGAAGATATGAGACCGCATCATAGGAAAGCTCAGAGAGCTCCCTTATGTCAAACCCCCGGTATTTCAAGACCCCCTTCACTCCGTCTATAAAGCATATCGCTGTTTCCAGTGCAATGACATCTTCCAGCCCTTTCCTTACTTCTTCCAAATAAATTCACCCCACAGTCCAGTAGGGGTTTCCTCCCAAATATCATTTATTGTCTCCCTTGTTTGGCTATGTGTATAGTGTCGTTCAGGATGGCGCTTGCGGTCTCTATGGAGCCTGCACCTGCCTGACAAAGAAGAAACCGAAGAACCGAAGTCGCCACATTCAACTTCCACGGTAGAAACACTCTAAAAGCCAGAGAAAAGTCAGATAATCCTGCTAGAAAGGCTACCCGGATGAAAAAATCAAAAAAGGAACACCCCAGAACCCCCCAGCCACAAACTCTACCCACTATAAAATAATTTAAAACTAAAAAATTCATAGACTTTCAATCAACTCAATCCACTCCTCCCTTGTAAGCTTAGCATCACTTATTATTTTTCCAATCAAACCTTTACTTATACACTCACCAGGATGTACGGTTATTACTGTGGTTCTACCATCAGGATGCTGCATGAACAAATGACTACCCTTCTGCCTAATCTGCTGAAAACCTATTTTTTCAAGTGCTTTAATCACTTTTCTGGCTGGCAGGGGCTTGATTTTGTTCATTCATTCCTCTAAAACTGATTTTAACTCATCCCCACATCCAAGCTGTCCAGGCCAGGCCGGGGGGTCCGGGGGCTATGGCCCCCGGCGGTACCACTGGAGCCATCGGATTCCCATGACTAAAAGGACCCCCTCTGACTTGTCCTCCGTCTATTAAGTACTATTCGCTTTTTGCTCACCTATCCAGACTAAAATAGTATTCTCACCGCGGCCCTCTCTTCTAATTTCTTTTGTAACTTTTTCCAGCACATTTATTGTTGCATTGACACTTCCGCTCTCAGAGTAACCTCTATTTTTTAGTTCCTCTACTAGATTTGACCGACTTATTCTTCCGCGGTTTTTAATTATATCCCTAATAGTATATGGCTCTGTTCTTGGGTTAGACAGCTGACGGTAGTATGTTCTATAATAGTCAGCTAAATTGTCTAAAACAGAAGACACATCTTTGCTTTTTTCTGTTTCATTGCTTTTTTCAACTTCTGTCTCAACCTGGCCAAAACTAGTTACTTCGAACGTTAGAGACCTTAGTACACCATTTTCTATCTGTGGTCTTATTGATTTTACGACGATACTTAGACTATCTTCTGGTAAGTCTTCGTATCTAGTCGTTCTAATGTCTACCCATACTCCCTGCGATGTCAAGGGGTCTTTTTCGTGTCTCCTTGTTGTCACTCCATTTTTATGGAATATTAATTCGTACATATATATTTCCTCCTATATGCTCTCACCAATTGACTGGGCTGAGACCACACCCGCGGCCTCATAGGGCTGGATGCAGGAAGCATCATAGCCCTCTACCAGTCTAGAGAGCTTAAATTACTATTATTACGCTTGAAATACTTAAATGTTTTTACATCTATAGATATTTTTATTTATATTGTCATTATAGCTGTCTTTGGATTCTAAGCATAAATAAATTCTATGAAGTTTAAGATAATTTCATTGACCTTATCTAAACATTGACTCTCATTTTCCGGATACCTGTGAGTTCCAGGGAAAACTCGGTTTCAGAAGAGGTTGCCTCCAGATAAAGCTGAATAGCTTCTCTCGTTCTTTCTTTTAGTTCTTCGAGGTTTTTTGCCTGGGTGTGGCATCCTTTAAGCTCTGGTACAGATGCTACATAGATACCGTCCTCGTCCTGTTCAATTATTACTCTGAACTTCTTTTCCATGCCTATATTGGATTGCTGTAACCAGCACATTTAACTTTCGCCACCAGCTAGCGTGTCCCCGATTTTATGAATGTGAAGTTCTGGCTATGTGTATGGTGTCGCTCAGTATGGCGCTTGCGGTTTCCAGGGAGCCTGCCCCTCTGCCGGTTATTATGATGGGGCCTGCCAGGTCTGTGTGGATGGCTGCCACGTTCAGGGTCCCGCCCACTGAGAGGGGGTGGCGTCTGGGCACAAGTCTCGGTGCAACCTTGAGGGTGTCTGGGCTTGCCTGGCAGACGAGTTTTATGGTGAAATTGTTTTTACCGGCAAGCTCCAGGGCCTCGGGTGTTATCTTGGTGATGCCAGTCACCTCTACCTGCCGGTAGGTGGCGTTCTGCCGGAATACGGAGTTTGCCAGTATCACCAGCTTGCAGGCCGAGTCTATCCCCTCCACGTCATAGGTGGGGTCTGTCTCGGCTATCCCGAGTTCCTGGGCCTCGGAGAGGACGTGCTGGTAGGAGAGGGACTCCTCAGCCATCCTGGTGAGAATATAGTTGCAGGTGCCGTTGAGTATGCCCTCGATTTCCAGGACCCTGCTGCCTGCCAGGGCCTCGTGCACAAGGTTCAGGATAGGGACTGCCCCGCCCACTGTGGCCTCGTATCTGAACTGGACACCGTTATCCTCGGCACACTCCACCAGCCTCTGGTACTCCAGGGCGAGCGGTCCCTTGTTAGAGGTGACAACATGCCTGCCACAGTCAAAGGCCGTAAGCATATTAGAGAGGCCAGGCTCCCCATCCTCAATATTCGTGGGCGTCGCCTCGATTACAAGGTCATGGTCCACCTCCCGGATGACATCCAGACCCCTGACACCCTCACCCCCAACACTGCCTGTCTCCTCCTTTCTCTCCAGGAGGGCTGCCAGGTCCAGGCCCCCGGCGTCCATCACCCCGCCCCTCGAGTCTGCAACACCTACCACCACAATCTCAAGGCCCAAACCCTTCAGACGCTCCCTGGTATCCAGGATGGCGCGGGCAACACCCCTACCCACACTCCCAAAACCAATAATAGAAACCCGAAGCCGCCTCATACACCCTCCTCCCCTATAGGCTCTATCAAAAGAAGCCCCTTCTCCCTGGCCACATCCTCCAGCACCTGGAGGGCCTGGCGCAACTCCCGCTTACCAATCGCGCTGATGACCAGATAGGCGCTTGAAACATCATCCACCCCTGGCATGGAGAGCGACATGTCCACAACCTCGGCAACACCCGTCCCATCAATCCTCGAAATAGTATCCCCAATATCTGTCCTCACAATATGGCCGATAAGAACCACCGAGGCCCGCTCCCGCAGCCGTTCCTCGCCTACACGGGCTACCCTGACGCCCACACCCTCCAGCCTTTCAATCAAACCTCTCAACCTCCCCTCCTCAATCTCAAAAGACACCTGCACCGGAATCGTGCCCCGTGGTGTACGCTCGTCCCGATGATGGACCACACTCAAAATATTCCCTCCCAAATCCGAGATGGGCTGAAGAGCCAACACCAGCTGACCCGGAACATCCCTAAGCTCAAGACCCATAGAAACAATCATCACACCCCTTAATATACACCACCCCCTAATAACACCTTCCAGCATGCAAGAGGAGTTCAGACACCTTGTAAGCCTGGAGGACGCAAAAAAAACTGTGGAATCACTCCAGGTCTCCCACCAGCTAGAAACTGTCCCCCTCGAAAATGGACATGGCAGGATCTGCGGTGCAGACATCTACTCCAGGGTGGACATACCCCCATTTGACCGGGCCTCCATGGACGGCTACGGAGTCCACGCAGAAGACACCTACACCGCCAGAGAAGACAGGCCAGTAGAACTCAGCCTGGTGGGCAGCATCACCCCAGGCAGAATTCCAGAACTATCCCTAGAAAGGGGAGAGGCAGTGGAGATCGCCACCGGTGCGGTCATACCCGTGGGGGTGGACGCTGTGGTGATGGTAGAACACACAACCCAACATGGGGGGGTTGTCAGGGTGAAACGGCCGGTCGCTGTGGGAGAGAACATCATGAGCGCAGGCAGCGACTTCATGACAGGTGAACTCCTCCTGGAAGCGGGGGAAAAGCTCACCTCCCGGGAGATGGGAGTGCTAGCAGCCGCAGGAGTCCCAGAGGTGACAGTAAGACTTGTCAGGGTCGGAATCATCTCCACCGGAGACGAACTCACACCCCCCACCAGGGAGCTGAAACCAGGATGCATCTACGACGTCAACACGTATTCCCTCACCGGAGCCATAGAGGAGGCAGGAGGCAGACCCATAATCTATGGGTGCACACCTGACCGGGAAGACGAAATCAGAAAACAAATCCTGAAGGCAGTAGAAGAATGCGACATTGTGCTGACCTCTGGCAGCACCTCGGCTGGCAGCGGAGATGTCGTCTACAAAATCATAAGAGAAATAGGAGAGGTCCTGGTCCACGGTGTCAATGTCAAGCCTGGCAAACCAGTTGTAATCGGAGTTGTCAGGGAGAAACCAGTGATAGGACTCCCAGGGTATCCCACCTCAGCCCTCACCATCTTCCGGGAACTGGTCTCCCCCCTCATCCACCGGGCCCTGGGACTCAAACCCGGCCAAGACAAACAGGTCCAGGCAAGGCTCACGGTGGATGTGCGCTCCGAGAGACACCAGTTCCTGCCAGTAGGCCTAATCCGGGGAAGAGCCTATCCCATCCTCAAAGGCTCAGGAGCCATCACCACCCTGGCAGAGGCAGACGGTTTCATCGAAATCCCGTCCAGAGTCGAATACCTACCCCAGGGGACAGAGGTCCAGGTAACCCTCCTGGGAGAAGCGGAGCCGCCTGACATCCTCTTCATAGGAAGCCACTGCCCAGGCGTCACACTCCTGGCACGTCTCCTCCAGCCCTGCCGGATGAGAACCGTCAACACCGGCTCCACTGGTGGAATCCAGGCCATCAGAACCGGCACAGCAGACATCGCAGGCATCCACCTGCTAGACAGACAGGGCTACAACCTGCCCGTCCTGAAACGGCTCGCAATCAAAAACGCACTACTAGTCAAAGGCTACCTCAGAGAACAAGGAATCATAACACGACAAGACAGCGACATCCAAAGCCTTGAAGACCTGATAGGAAAAAGAATCATCAACCGAAACCAGGGCTCCGGCACCAGAATCCTCCTAGACCTCAAACTCAAACAGCTAGCCAAGGAAAAAAACACCACCCTCAAAAGCCTGACCCAGCAAATCCAGGGCTACAACAGCCAGGCCAGAACCCACACCACAGTCGCCTCCGCAGTAAAACTTGGCAGAGCAGACGCAGGAATTGCCATCCGAAGCACAGCCGAGGCAGCAGGCCTAAAATTCATCAAAATCGCAGAGGAAGAATACGACTTCCTCATCCAGAAAAACCAGCTCGAAACCAAACCCGTACAGAGATTCCTGAACACACTAAACTCAAAACAATTCAAAGAAAACCTCCCCCCAGGACTGAAAACCCACCCAGACACCGGTAAAATCATATCATGGGACTAACCCAAAAAGGCTGCTCTAACCAGGTCCCTTGAAACGATTCAGCCACGAATCTATAATTCTTTAGCCCCTTCTTCTTGCTCGGTCTTCCCGGGTTAATCGGGGAAATTAAGGTCATTTTAAGTACAAGTTTAGGTGATTAAAATGACGAGCCCGAATAATAATTGTGGTTCTCAGGACAAAAGCTTTTACTTTTGTCTTTACTAGATAGACTGGAGGCGGTTCTGTGGGAAGAATTTCAAGCGGTTGTACAATCTGATGAGGAAGTTAACAAAGCAGCTAAGAGAAGATATAGCTAGCTGGATCGGTCTTTTCTGTCCTCTGTGTTTTGCAGGAGCAGACAAGATATATCATGATGGCACAGAAAAATAGGAGTTTTCATCTCAAGATGTGATACCGATGGATGGCATAGTTAATTTTACTTGAGAAATTCGGAATAGAGCATGAAATAGTACATGTCATTTCAGAGAATGGAAATTAGCCGAAGGATCCCACACCAATAACATGGAACGATTCTGGGAGGGATTACAGATCCCGGGACCTGCTACTCCGTAGCAGGTGATTCGGCTCTAAGAGCCTCATCAGAACAAAAAGCAAGAGGCTACAAGAAAATTGAGAATTCTTCAGTATACAGTAACCTACAAGACATTCCACAATTTCCCCAGACATCACACCTCTCACCGGACAAAAGAACACCATATGAACACTCCAATTACAGGCAATATCCATATCTATCATGGCATTATATTCTCATAAAAGGAATGTTAGAAGTAGAACCAGCATGGAAGAATAATGAACCTGAGATACTATCTATCCCCGATTGATTCCATAAGAACCACATGAGGGGGTGAAAAAAGTTACCAACGATTTTAAGGGGGCTTTGGTAACCACCACTTATAGACGCATAAAATAAGTAAAATTTAAATGTAAGAAGGTTAAAAGAAGACCTGATACTTCGTAAGGTGAATGAGGTCTTTGGCCTTTGTCACCATTCTAGCGAGGTATCGTGTGAGTTTCAGATTTCCAGTCTGGAACATGTTCCGGCTCAGAGAGTTGGAACTTGTCTGGAATCTTTGATTTCAGGCAATAGATAGAGAAAAATTCGGGGATTGAAATATGAACGAGATAAGGAATTTCGTGTTGAAGGATAAGGATGGGACGGAACGAGGCGTCTTCACTGGTAAGCAGCCGCGCCAGGCTGCGCTTAAGGCTGCTAACCGGATGAATGGGACGAAGTCGAATCCAGTGGAAATCAGGTTGCGGGAGCGGGGAACAAAAAAGGTTCATGTCTATTATGGTTGGAAAGAGGAGGTGGATGCCCCGCCCAATAAGCCGGCCTGGATGCCGGATAAAATTCACAAACCAAACGTCAAAAAAATTAGAGTTGAATCACTAGAATAAATTTTTTTATGGTGGATGGGGGGTCGGGTTTCCCGGTACAAGGTGTCGGGCGCCGTCCGTTTGTGCTCATTAATGCAGCTATGAGTGCGGACGGTAAAATAGCCACGCGGGAGAGACGGCAGACCCGTATTTCAGGTTTCAGTGACTTCCAGAGGGTGGATGTGCTGCGGGCTGAGTCTGACGCTGTAGTGGTGGGAATCGGGACTGTTCTGGCAGACAATCCAAGTCTCACGGTGAAATCACCTGAACTCCGTGAAAAAAGGCTCAGGGAGGGTAGGGATGAGAATCCTATCCGGGTTGTGGTGGACAGTACAGCCCGCATACCGTTGGATGCAGAGTTCCTGGAAAAAGGGCCGGGAAAGCGGATAATAGCTGTCTCCCCCCGGGCGCCCCGGCATCGTCTGGAAGCACTCTCCCGCAGGGCAGAGATAATCACCACTGGCAGCAGTAGGCCGGATCTGTCAGAGCTTTTCAGGGTCCTGTGGGAGCGGGGGGTCAGGAAAATTCTGGTGGAGGGGGGAGCTACCCTTAACTGGAGTCTGATTCAGGCGGGGCTGGTGGATGAAATCCACGTTTATCTGGGGAATATGATAATAGGTGGTAGCACTTCTCCTACCCTGGTGGATGGAGAGGGTTTCCTGGAGCCTAGGTCTCTCACTCTTCTGGGAGTGGAGAGGGTGGATGGGGGGGTGCTTGTAAAATGGAGGACAGGGTTAACGTGACTGCTGGTGGATGATGTAGAGGTCAGGCCGGGGGGCTTGTCCTTTCCCCTGGAGTTCGCCAGCACACTTTTTACACAATACCCTCCAGTTGAGAGCCACGACGATAGAGGTGCCAGGGACCAGACGGGCAAAAATAAAACTGGGTGGAACATTCAGGCCCTCGGATATTTTCTTTAAAATCGGGAGGATATGCTTGTGGAAGACTTCGAGGTCGTCAAGTTCAAGACCTCGGGTATTGGCTGTAAGACCGGTACATCCGCACGGTAGGGCGAAAATATCGAACTCAATAACCATAACCGGCCTACCTAGCAGGCTGCGCAGTTTCTCTTCCAGTTCTCCTCTCGCCTGCTGAAGACCACTTAAAACCATCCCAGAAACCTCCAAGGCAAATTCGTCACACTGTAAGCTAGCATGGAGGCCAAGGTATACCTGGTGCTACTGATAAACCTTTGCAATACCTGAATGAGTCGTGGCACCGCCACGTTGTTAGTTTCTCATAGGTTACTGTTAGTAATACAAAAAGTAATACAAAACATAAAAAATAATAAAAGTATAATTTTATGAAATACAATAGACAAATGTATTTATAAATATTAAATTGCGAAATAATTATCTGGTATGCAGCTAACCGCTGACCTACCTCGATTCAGGAACTAGGATATGGGAGCTTTGAAATTATGAAAAAGAAACTTCTTTCACTCCTAATTTTTTTGGCAACAATTACGGTTGGTAACACAACTGCAGCAACAATTACAGTCTGTCCAAGCGGCTGCGATTACACAAGCATCCAGACAGCCATAAATGCTGCAAGCCCAAGGGACACAATACTGGTGCAAAGCGGCACCTACCCTGAGCACGTACTCGTAAACAAACAGCTCACATTGCGCGGTGTAGACACCGGCACCGGCATGCCGGTGGTGGACGCCATGCAAAACGGAAGCGCCATAACCCTGGATGCAGACGGTATCACACTACAGGGATTCAAGGCAATAAACTCAAGTGACTGGTGGCCAAACGCCGGAATCAAGGTAAACTCAAACAACAACAAAATCACAGAAAACAACGCCACAAACAACAACTACGGCTTTTACATCTTCTCCTCCCATGACAATATCCTGACCAACAACACAGCCACAAACAACAACCGCGGCTTCTACATCGCCGCCTCCCATGACAATATCCTCCAGGGCAACAATGCCACCAACAACACCGACAGCGGTTTCAACATCGAATATTCCAACAACAACATCCTAAATCTAAACAACGCCAGCAACAGCGACTACGGCATCTACCTATACTCATCAAACAGCAACACCCTCCAGGGCAACAATGCCACAAACAACAACTACGGCATCTACCTCTACTCCTCCAGAAACAACCTCGTCTACCAGAACAACCTTTCTGAAAATGCCCTTAACAATGCCTACGAATTTTCAAGCAGCGGCAACCACTGGGACAACGGCGTCCTTGGAAACCACTACAGCGATTTTGACGAACCCTCAGAAGAATGCACAGATGCAGACCACAACAAAATCTGCGATACAAGCTACAACATCCCAGGTGGACTAAGCATCGACAGATACCCCCTCACCACCTGGGAACCACCTCCCCCAAGACCACACTCCACACCAACCCCAACACCCAGTCCTACTCCAACACCCACTCCAACTCCAACACCCACCCCCACACCTACTCCTACCCCAACTCCAACACCTACACCAACTCCGACTCCGGTAGTTACCCCTACACCCAGCCCAACTCCCTCTCCCACACCAACACCAACTCCTAC